>JAGXGL010000057.1 GCA_024636755.1 Guyparkeria sp.
ACCTTGACCAGGCCGCCACCGGACTGGCCTTCGACTTCCATCTTGGCGACTTCTTCCTGCATGCGCTGCATGTTTTCCTGCATCGCCTGCGCCTGCTTCATCAGGTTGCCCATTCCACCTTTCATTTGCCGATGTCTCCTGCTGGCTAACGTTCGTTGACTACACCGTGATCGTCGATGGAACGCACGGATTCTCGAATCAGTTCGGCCCCGGCGCGCTCTGCGATGACGCGAGCGGCCGGATGATCGCGTAACGATTGCTCACGCGCCGCGGCGTCCGCTTGCTCGTTGCGTTCCCGGATTTGCGCCGGGGTTTCCACCGGAGCGGCCGGTGGCGTTGACGACTCGGGCGGTGCCCCGGTTGACCCGGTTGGCCCGGTTGCCTCGACTGCGTCGACCGGCTTAGTTCGCACCGGCGGTGCCGCGGCCGACGTGTCACCGACCTCGAAACGCACCGGCTGATGCACACCCAGTCGTTTCAGTTGCGCGACCAGCCGTTCCTGCGTGGCCTTCGAGGCCATCGAGAGGAACCCGGGGTCAATCACCAACACGGCCGCGCCGTCGTCGTTGATCGCGTGACAGCGCTCGGCGAGGCTACGGGCCGGCATGGACAGTTGTGCGACGATCTCAAACCAGTTTTCCGGCGTAATCGTTTGGCCACGACTCGCCGAACTCGCGCCCGCATCGGGTGCCTCGACAGCCCCTACGTCGGCGACAGTGCCCTGCCCTTCCTCAGCCGGGGCGATCGTCGGTACCGCCTCGCCTGGGACGGCCCCGTCGGCACGACAATCGACAGGCTCCCGATCGGCGACACCGGCCGGCGCCTGGGGTGTTTCTCGAGGGGCCGCTGGGGTGGCCTCCTGCCTCGACGGCGCTTGCCCTGAAACAGCGGACACTGTCTGATGTGACGACGGCGCCTCGACTCCCCGGTCCGTACCTGGCACGAAGGCCAGCATCCGCAGCAAAGTCATCTCCAGGCCCACGCGCGGCGAGGGCGCCCAGCCAAGATCACGGCGACCGGACAAGGCAATCTGGTACCAGAGCTGCAGGGTGGCGGCATCCGCGTTCAGTGCCGGTGCATCGGTCGGCAGCCATTGTGCCAGCGCCGCCTGGTGGACAGTCTCGGCGAGTTCTGCCAACAGACGCGCCGGGTCCACCGATCGCTCCAGCGCCTGATCCACCAGGGAAAACACCCCGTCGGCATCGCCGGCGGCCAGCCGCTCGAGCAACCCATGTAACAGACGGCGATCGGTCACGCCGAGCATGTCGGCGATCGCGTCGGTCTCAAGCCGGCCATCGCAAAAGCCGATCGCCTGATCGACCAGGCTCAGGGCATCGCGCATCGAGCCGCCGGCGGCATCCGCGACCAGTCGCAGGGCTTCCGAATCGGCCTCGATACCCTCGCGACCGAGAATGTCGGCGAGATAGGTCTGGATATGTGCTTGGGGGAGCGCGCGCAGGTTGAACTGCAGGCAGCGGGAGAGCACCGTCACCGGCAGCTTCTGCGGATCGGTGGTCGCCAGCAGGAACTTGACGTGCTCGGGCGGCTCTTCCAGCGTCTTCAACAGGGCGTTGAAGCTCGCCTGGGAGAACATGTGCACTTCGTCGATCAGGTAGATCTTGAAGCGGCCCTTGACCGGCAGGTAGACGACGTTTTCCAGCAGGTCGCGGGTGTCGTCGACCTTGGTGCGCGAGGCGGCGTCGACCTCGATCAGGTCGACAAATCGACCCGAGTCGATCTCAAGGCAGGCCCCGCATTCGCCGCAAGGGTGACTGGAGACGCCCTGCTCGCAGTTGAGTGCCTTGGCGAAGATGCGGGCAACCGTCGTCTTGCCCACCCCGCGAGTCCCGGTGAACAGATACGCGTGGTGGAGACGATCGCGATCCAGCGCGTTAGTGAGTGCCTGGAGCACGTGACTCTGGCCGACCATGTCGTCGAAACGCCGGGGTCGCCACTTGCGTGCCAGTACCAGATAACTCATAGCGCGGGATCCAATTGGGTGGCACCCTGCATCCGCCGATCTCCGGCGCCCGGATCGACCGCTACCGTTGCTCCCTTCCGGGCCTGGCGGAATTCACGGCGATCCGTCGCGAAGGGACGAACACAGGGCACCATTGGGTGGCGTCGAGGCCGGCCCGTTGCTGGCCAGAACGCGAGCGAAGAATAACACGCAGGCCGAACCGAAAACAGGCCGCAAGGGATATCTGCACGAATACCCCAGGCACATCAGCCCTCGGCGAGGATCTCGTCAAGGGCCGCAAGCAGGGTCGCGTTCTGCCCCTCGTTACCGATGGTGATCCGCAGGTGATCGCCGATCCGGGCGCGATCGAAGTGGCGCACGATCACCCGCCGGTCCCGCAGCCCCGCAGCAAGCGTCGCGCCGGCACAGGTCGCGTGACGGGCCAGCACGAAATTGGCCGCCGACGGCACCACCTCGAAGCCCCGCGCCTCCAGATCGGCGCCGAGTTGGTCGCGCATGGCAATAATTGCGCGCCGCGTCTGTTCGAAGTACGCGTCGTCCTCGTAGGCGGCAATGGCGCCGGCGCTGGCCAGGCGGTCGACGGGGTAGGAATTGAAGCTGTCCTTGACCCGCGCAAGCCCGTCAATCAACCCGGCATCGCCGATGGCAAACCCCAGCCGCAAGCCGGCAAGCGAACGCGACTTGGACAGCGTCTGCGTGACCAGCAAGTTGGGGTAGCTGTCGACCAGCCCGATCGCCGACTCGCTGCCGAAATCGACATAGGCCTCGTCGATCACGACCGCGCAGTCGCCGAAGTGCGCCGCCAGTCGTTCGACCTGGTCGATCGCCAGCAGCCGACCGGTGGGCGCGTTCGGGTTGGGCAGGATCACCCCGCCCACGCTCGACGGATCGATCGCACACATCGCCTGGACGTCCACGGCCAGTTCCTCGTCCAGGGCGACCGTGCGCGGCTCGATGCCGAACAACCGGCAGTAGACCGGGTAGAACGAGTAGGTGATGTCAGGGAACACCACCGGCCGGCCGCGCTGGAATAACGCCCGGAACAGGAAACCCAGCACCTCGTCCGAGCCGTTGCCGACGAAGACCTGCTCGGCCGTGACGCCGTGGTAATCGGCAAGACATTCGCGCAACGCCTGACTGGTCGGATCCGGGTAGAGTCGCAGGCCATCGTCGGCGGCGGCGCGAACCGCCTCGATCACCCGCGGCGACGGGCCGAAGGGGTTTTCGTTGGTGTTGAGCTTGACCAGGTCGTCGATCTTCGGCTGCTCACCCGGCACGTAGGGCGATAGATTGCCAAGGTCATCCGACCAGAAACGGTTTGGCGCGTCGGCGGCCATCGTTCAACCCTCGGCCTCGACCCGATAGCGAGCCGACTGCGCGTGTGCCTCGAGCCCTTCGGCCCGAGCGAGACGGTCAGCGATGCGGCCCAGTTCCGCGGCACCGGCCGGGGAACAGTGGATGATGCTGGAGCGCTTCTGAAAGTCGTAGACCCCCAGCGGCGAGGAAAAGCGCGCCGTGCCCGAGGTGGGCAGCACGTGATTGGGACCCGCGCAGTAATCGCCCAGGGCCTCGGCGGTGTAACGACCGACGAAGATTGCCCCGGCATTGCGGATCTCGCCCAGACGCTTCTCGGCGCCCTCGAACGACAGCTCCAGGTGCTCGGGGGCGATCCGGTTGATCAGTTCGATGGCGTGATCGATGTCGGCGACCTCGATCAGCGCGCCACGGGTCTCCAGCGCCTTGGCGATGATCTCGGCACGCGGCTGATCGGGCAACAGACGCTCGATCGAGGCGGCAACCGTATCGAGGAAATCGGGGTCGTGGGCGAGCAGGATCGATTGCGCCTGCTCGTCGTGTTCGGCCTGTGAGAACAGGTCCATCGCGATCCAGTCGGGGTCGGTGTGACCGTCGCAGACGATCAGGATCTCGGACGGCCCGGCGATCATGTCGATGCCCACCCGGCCGAAGACCTCGCGCTTGGCGGCGGCGACAAAGATATTGCCCGGGCCGACGATCTTGTCCACCGCGGGGATCGTCTCGGTACCGAAGGCCAACGCGCCGATCGCCTGCGCTCCGCCGACGGTGAACACGCGATCCACCCCGGCGATACGCGCCGCGGCGAGTACGGTGTCGTTCTGTACGCCGTCGGGAGTTGGCACCACCATGATCACCTGCTCGACCCCGGCAACCTTGGCCGGGATCGCGTTCATCAGCACGGACGACGGGTAGGCCGCCTTGCCGCCGGGGACGTAGAGCCCCGCCCGGTCGAGCGGTGTCACCTGCTGGCCAAGGACGTTGCCGTTGGCCTCCGTGTACGTCCAGCTCTCGCCCTTCTGCCGCTCCGCGTAGGCCCGCAGGCGTTCGGCGGCCAGTTCGAGCGCCTCGCGCACATCGTCCGGAATCGCTTCGAGGGCGGCATCGAGTCGCTCGGCAGACAGTTCCAGTTCGGCCGCCGAGGTTACCTCGAGTCGGTCGAGACGGCGGGTGTGCTCGACCACGGCAGCATCGCCGCGCTTGCGCACGTCGGACAGTATCTCGCGGACGATGCCCTCCACCCGCTCGTCCGCCATGCCGGACCAGTCCAGAAGCTCGTCGAGCTGGCTATCGAAACCCGCGGCGCGGGCATTCATGCGACGGATCATCACTTGCCCTCCAGGTACTGCTCCACCCGATCGACGAAATCGCTTACCCGCGCGTGCTTGAGCTTCTGCGCTGCGCGATTGACGATCAGGCGCGAGGAAATCTCGGCGATGTGCTCGAGCGGCTCCAGGCCGTTGGCGCGTAGCGTGTTACCGGTATCGACCACGTCGACGATGCAGTCGCCCAGATCGACCAGCGGGGCGAGTTCCATCGAGCCGTACAACTTGATCAGCTCGATCTGACGACCGCGATCGGCAAAGTACGATTCGGCGGCGCGGGTGTACTTGGTCGCCACCCGGATACGGCCGGACCGGTCGAGCGCCCCCGGCTTGCCCGCCACCATCAGCTTGCACTGCGCGATCTTGAGATCGACCAGTTCGAACAGGCCATCGCCGCCGTGTTCGAACAGCACGTCCTTGCCCGCGACACCGATATCGGCGGCTCCGTGCTGGACGTAGGTCGGCACGTCCGAGGCACGCAGGATCAACAGGCGCACGCTCGGGTCGCTGGTCTCGAGGATCAGCTTGCGGCTCTTGTCCGGGTCCTCGAGCGGCTCGATGCCCACGGAGGCCAGCAGCGGCAGGGTTTCCTGGAAGATGCGCCCCTTGGAGAGCGCGACGACGATCTGGTCAGATTGGGACATGGTGATCAGTTCGTGATCCGTTGGATATTGGCGCCGAGGCGGGAGAGCTTCTCTTCGATGGACTCGTAGCCCCGGTCGATGTGATAGATGCGATTGACGACGGTTTCGCCGCTGGCGACCAGCCCCGCCAGCACCAGGCTGGCCGAGGCACGCAGGTCGGTCGCCATGATGGGCGCCCCCGAAAGGAATTCCACGCCACGGATGACCGCGGTGTTGCCCTCGATGTGGATGTCCGCGCCCATGCGCTGGATTTCCTGGACGTGCATGAAGCGGTTCTCGAAGATGGTCTCGACCACCGTGGAGGTCCCTTCGGCCACCGCGTTCATCGCCACGAACTGCGCCTGCATGTCGGTGGGGAAGCCCGGGTGCGGTGCGGTACGGATATTGACCGCCTTGGGCCGACGCCCGTGCATGTCGAGGCGAATCCAGTCCTCGCCCAGCTCGATCTCCGCGCCGGCCTGTTCCAGTTTGGCCAGCACAGCGTCGAGGAGCTCGGGACGGGTGTCGCGCACCAGGATGCGCCCGCGCGTCATCGCCGCGGCGACGAGATAGGTGCCGGTCTCGATCCGATCCGGCAGCACGCGATAGCGCACGCCGTGCAGGCGCTCGACGCCGTGAATGCGAATCACGTCGCTGCCGGCGCCTCGCACGTCGGCCCCCATGGCGTTGAGGAAGTTGGCCAGGTCGACCACCTCGGGCTCGCGTGCGGCGTTCTCGAGCACGGTTTCGCCCTGGGCGAAGACCGCCGCCATCATCAGGTTCTCGGTGCCGGTGACCGTGACCTGGTCGAGCACGATGCGCGCGCCGACCAGCTGCTCGGCGGATGTCTCGATGTAGCCACCCTCGACGCGCACGTCGGCGCCCAGTGCCTCGAGCCCCTTGAGGTGGATGTCCACCGGACGGGTGCCGATCGCGCAGCCACCCGGTAGGGAGACGCGTGCCTGCTTGAACCGAGCGAGCATCGGGCCGAGCGTGAGGATGGAGGCGCGCATGGTGCGCACCAGGTCGTAGGGCGCCTCGAGGGTATCGACCGTCGTCGTGTCGACCTCGACGCTCATGTGGTCGCCCACCGTCAGGGTTGCGCCCATCCGGCCCAGCAGCTCCATGGTGGTGGTCACGTCCTGCAGGTGCGGGACGTTCTCGATGGTCACCGGCGAGTCGGCGAGAAGCGAGGCGGCCATCATCGGCAGTACCGCGTTCTTGGCGCCGGAAATGCGAATCTCGCCGTCGAGCGGCGTGCCGCCGCGGATCAGGAGCTTATTCATGAAATTGGATCGGGTCTCGGGCCGTGGGCGAATCGGGCTCATCCAGGCCGGTTTCGAGAGGCATCAGGCCTTCGAGACCGTAGACCGCCAGCATCTGGCGCATGGCCTGGGGCGCGTGAGTGTATCGCAGACGGATGCCTTTTGCCTCGGCGTGGGCCTGAATGGCGGCCAGCCAGGCCAGTCCAGCGGTGTCGATGCGCTCGACCTGGCCGAGGTGGACATCGACCTGTGGACCGACCACGTTTTCGGGGAGATCGGCCGGTTGGCGATCGAGACCCGCACGCAGCAGGGATCCACTCAGCCGGATCAACCCCGGTTCGACGCGCAGGTCCCAGCCGCGTTCAGCCCCAGACGTCTTCATTCTGCTCCCGCAGGGTTCGGATCAGCCCGTCGATGCCATCGCGCTGGATCTTCTGCGCGAAGCTGCCGCGATAGTTGTTGACCAGGCTGATGCCATCGACCATGACATCGTAGGACTTCCACGCGCCGTCGACCGGCGCCATGCGGTAGGCCACCGGCACGGTGCCCAGATCACCACCGGAAACCTCGGACTCGACCACCAACTCGTCGTCCGCGCCGCCCGGCTTGGTACCGATGATGCGGATTTCCTGGTCGCCCAACTCGGACAGGGGACCGGCGTAGGTACGCACCAGCAATCGCTGGAATTCCTCGGTGAACTGCTCGCGCTCGGCGGCGCTGGCCTGCCGGTAATAACGCCCAAGCACCAATCGGGTCATGCGCTCGGAGTCGACATGCGGCAGCAGCAGACGGTCGACAATCTCGAGCAGCGTCTTCGGTTCGGCCTCCACGGCGTCCCGATTGTCGCGAATCTCGGCAATCACCGCCTTGGCGGTCGATTCCACCAGTTCACAGGCATCCGCCTCGCTGGGCTCGGCACGCGCCGTCATGGCAAGACTGGTCAGCAACAACCCGATGACGGCAAGGCCGGGCCAACCGGCACCAGAGCGACGGGAAAACAGGGACATGGCAAAACTCATGGGAATCTCACTGATGGGATGACAGGGGTGCCGCGCAAACAGGCCGATCCGGGCTTGGCGGCGCGCGGGCTTACTGGGGGTAATCCCCCGTCGCGATCGCCAGCCTGGCGACACTCATGTTGTAGTCGTTGATGGTACGGAAGTACTCGGCCTGCACCTCGGTGTTGGCCTTGACCGCATCGGCCAGGTCCCCGCCCTCGGCGAGGCCCGCCTGATAATCCATGAAGGTCGACACCATCCACTTGCGGGTATTGCCCTTGGCCGCGTCCAGCGCCCGGATCTGTTGCTTCAGGCCGCGTGCTTGATGATAGGCCTCCGCGACCTGGAACGGGATGCCCTGACGGGCCAGTTTGGCCTTGGCCACCACGCCCTGGAGCTGGGCCTCGGCATCGCTGACGTTCGCGCGCATCACGCCCGGGTTGAACTCCCACTGCAAGCCAACCACCGGCGCGGCGTAGGCCTGGTTGAGCGGCTGGTTGATGTACGGGTTGTTCAGCCGATCGCGACCCGGTGTATAGGTCGCCCCGGCGATCAGCCCGGCATAGAGGTTCGGGTAGCGCTCGCTCTTGCGCGCGGCGACGTAATTGCGCATCGCCGCCTGGCCATTCTCCGCCATGGCCATCTCCGGGCGCTGGGCCAGGGCGCGATCGGCCAGTTCTCCAACCTCACCGTCAGGCAGGGCAACCGGCTTGATGCCGGAGTCGGCCAACTCGAGGTTCGCATCGATCGGCACGCCGATGATGGTCTTGAGTCCGTCGATCGCGATCGATTCGACACTGCTCGCCTCGGCCAGGTAGCGCTCGAGCTGGGACACGCCGCTTTCCAGCGCGTACAACTGGCGCATCGGCACCTCGCCGGCCTCGGCATCCTTGCGCATGTCGTCACGCGTGCGATCCACCTGCTGCTTGACCCCTTCGAGCATCTGGCGCGTGTCACGGGCGGCCAGATAGCCCCAGTAGGCCCGACGCACGGTCAGCCAGGTCTCGCCACGGGCCAACGCCACTTCGGATGCCTTTACGTCACGGTTCAGGCGGGCCGCGTCGCCGTAATTCTCCAGCTTGCCGAAGGTATACAGCGGCTGAATAATCGAGGCGGTCAGGCCACTGCTGACGCTGAAACCCTGGTCGAGTTCGTTGCCATCATCTCGCAGCGTGCAGGATTCGCCGGCCGGACAGGTATTGCTGCCGTTGGTGAAGATGCCGTCGCCAGCCTTCGGCGCCAGCCCCACGAACAGGTTGGCCGAGACCCGCGGCCCGCCCTCGCCTTTGACGCGCTCGATCGCCACCTGGGCGCGCGCGACGTTGGCGCGCTGCTCCTCGATGCGCGGATCGGTGTGCAGCGCCATCTCGGTGGCCTGCTCCAGGGTAATCGGCGCAGCCGGAACCCCCTCGGCCCGAACCGTACCGCCTGCCAGGGCAACCAAAGCCGCCATCACGACCAGCGATCCGCCCCGCTCAATGATTCCGTCTCGATTCTTCATTCTTTTGCCTTGTCGAACAAAAACTTGGAAACCATGCTTTCGAGAATGATCGCGGATTGGGTCATCGTGATCCGGTCGCCATCCTCGAGCGACTCCAGTGCACCACCGGGTGAGATCTCGACGTATTGAGACCCCAGCAGGCCAGACGTGTAGATGTTGGCGAAGGAGTCCGTCGGCAGGTTGTCGTACTGATCATCGATCACCATGCGCACCTCCGCCTGGAACGTCTCCGCATGAATCTCGATCGAGTCCACCCGGCCGATGGTCAGACCGGCCAGCTTGACCGGTGATTTCACCGTCAGCCCGCCGACGTTGTCAAACCGGGCCGTGACTTCATAGCCCGCCACGCGACTGCTGCCGAAGTTGCTCCACTGAAGCGCCATCACCATCAGAGCGGCGATCCCGGCGAGCACGAACAGCCCCACCACCAGCTCGACTCCGCGTTGCACATTCATTCCATCACGCCCCAAACATGAAAGCCGTCATTACAAAATCCAGTCCCAGCACGGCAAGCGAGCTCAGGACCACGGTCTGCGTCGTCGCGCGCGCCATGCCACTGGCGGTCGGTTCGGCCCGGCAACCCTCGTAAACCGAGATCAGAGCGATCACCGCGCCAAAGGCCAGCGACTTGATGGCACCGCCGCCGACATCGTCCCAGGCCTCCATCTGCTCGTGGATCTGGCCCCAGTACGACGACCCGTCGACACCGAGCACCACGACCCCGATCAGGTAGCCACCAACGATGCCGACCAGCGAAAACATCGCCGCCAGCAACGGCACCGAGATCATCGCGCCCCAGAAGCGTGGACCGATCACCCGCCGCATCGGATCGACCGCCATCATCTCCAGCGCGGCGAGTTGCTCGGTGGTCTTCATCAGGGCGATCTCGGCGGTGATCGCCGACCCGGCCCGCCCCGCAAACAGCAGCGCCGCCACTACCGGCCCCAGTTCGCGGACCAGGGACAGGGCCACCATCACACCGAGCGATTCGGTGGCATTGAAGTTCGACAGGATATTGTAGCCCTGCAACCCCAGCACCAGCCCGACGAACCCACCGGCGACGAGAATGATTACCAGCGAGAGCACGCCGGCGGCGTAGACCTGCTGCAGGATGTCCCGCGGGCGCGACCAGGTCGGAATCAGCACCCAGGCCAACTCGATCGCAAACAGTGCCATGGAGCCGGCGTGCTGCGCCCCGTCGAGGACCGACCGGCCAAGCCGGGCAATCGAATTCAGGACCGCATTCATTGCCCGCCTCCCAGGCCGAGGTCGACCGACAGCGGGGCCTCGTCTTCAGCCGCGTTGAGCGGCCCATCGGCAGCCCCGTCGAGAAATTGCGCCAGGGCCGGTTCCTGCTCGCGCTGCGCACGCACCTCGTCAGGGGTGCCTTGGCCGATGACCCGGCCGCCCGCGATGACGATCACCTGATCGGCGATGCTCATCGCCTCCTTGACGTCGTGGGTCACCACGATGCTGGTCAGGCCCAGGGCGTCGTTGAGCCGACGGATCAACCGCAACAGCACGCCCATGCTGACCGGGTCCTGGCCCGCGAAGGGCTCGTCATAAAGCATGATCTCCGGGTCGAGCGCCATCGCTCGGGCCAACGCGGCGCGGCGGGCCATCCCGCCGGAGAGCTCGGCCGGGTACTTGTCCCGGGCGGAACGCAATCCGACCGCCTCGAGCTTGAACAGGACGATGCGCCGAATCAGCGCCTCGTCCAGACGGGAATGGGCGCGCAACGGGAAGGCGACGTTTTCACCCACCGTGAGGTCGGTAAACAGGGCCCCGTTCTGAAACAGCACGCCCATGCGCCGGCGCAGGGCGTATAGCGCCTTGCGGCGGGCACGCGACACCTCGGTGCCGTCGACGAGCACCCGGCCACTCGCCGGGCGCACCTGCCCACCAATCAGACGCAGTAGTGTCGTCTTGCCGGTGCCCGAGGGGCCGAGTACCGCGGTGACCTCGCCGCGGCCGAAGCGCATGTCGACACCGTCGAAGATCACCTGGTCGCCACGGGCGAAATGCACCGCGTCGAGCTCGATCATGCCGGTGGTGGTACGTGAATCACTCACCGTCCCATCAACTCCGTCAGGGTGCGCAACCGGTCGACCGTGGCCACCGAGGGCGGCTCGCCGTCAACGAACAGGGCGGCCTCGGCGGGCGCCTGGTCGAGAAAAGCCGACAGCCAGGCATGCAGATCGGCCGGCTGGTCACTGGCCGGCACCAGGCCCACCACCGCCGGCTTACCGTGGGTATCGGGACGCCAGATCGGCGTATCACCCGTCAGGCGCACCACGGCATGGTCGCCGGCATCAGCCAGTGCCTGCCACGCCGGCGACCAGGCGGGCTTCTCGACCACCACGAACACCTCGCCGGGGGACTCCTCCAACTCGGCGAGTACGGTCTCGACATCCGGGTCGTCACCGGCCACCCACAAAGCGTCCTGCTCGTTGAGCAGGAAGGCCACGCGCCAGTCAGCCGGCATCTCGGGATCGAAGAAACTCGATTCGAGCGCCGGCGAACGCCGGAAACGCAGACCAAGATGTGTCGCCTTCATCGCGGGTGGCTACCTCGGAAAATCAATCGACCGCGCATGATACACGTCGCTCAGGCCCCGATCTCGCGCAGCAAACGAAAACCCAGATTCAGGTCGAATTCGTCCTGGTGGCGACGGGCCCGCGAGCCGCTACGGCAGGCCCCTGGCGGATCGAACCACGACCCACCGCGCACCGCGCGCAGGTAACGGTATTTCCGATCGATGCTCCGATACGCCCGATCACCGGGGCGCGGCCCGTCGGCAAAGGCATCGCGCCAGTGATCCAGGGTGAATTCCTGCAGGTTGCCGTGCACCTCGAACAAGCCCCAGGCATTCGGCGGCAGGCTCCCCACGGGGACCGGCTTGCCCACGCCACAGAGGAACAACCCGCGGGTGCAATGCAGACCGCCGGCACAATTGACCTCCTGTCGGCGGATTCGGTCGCCGAAACAGAACATGGTGTCGGTGCCCGCGCGGGCGGCGTACTCCCACTCGGCTTCCGTGGGCAGGCGATAGCTGTGCCCGGTGACCTCGCTCAGCCACCGCGCGTAGGCCTCGGCATCGCGCGCCGAGACGTTGTACATGGGAAATTCCGGATCGTTCCAGCTGAAGGGGCGTGGCCGGCGATGCCCGCTCGCCGCGAGGAACGCAGCATACTCGCGACGACGTATTGCCCCCCGGGTGATGGCAAAGGCGCGCTCAAAATGCACCTCGTGCCGCGGCTGCTCGACGGGGCGCGCACCATGTTCACTGGCCCGGCTACCCATCCAGCACCCACCGGGCGGAATCACGGCCACCTCGGGCGCCGGCTCGCCACCGGCATGGCCATCCCGGAAAAACACCTCCAGGCCACGATGGCGAGCCGCCTCGCGTTGTCGCTCGATCACCGCATCAACAAGATCGGCCTGAATGGCCGTGGCATCCGGCTGCATTCGCTCACCCCCAGGACAGAAACGGACTGACGTCGGAACCGGATAGATCGCCACCTGTCTTCACCGCCGCCTGTTCTAAAAGGTGCGACAAGCCACGGCGGTCCGTTCGCGTCGGACTGATATACTTCGAGCCCCAAAAATCTTAGCACGCCAACCGGATACCCCATGGAGCCCAACGCCCTGCATCCCGACAACCTGCTGCGCATGGCCCGCGAGGTGATCGATATCGAGCGGCAGGCCATCGACGCGCTGCCCGCAAGACTCGACCAGGCCTTCGTCGACGCCTGCCGTCTGATGCTCGATTGCGAGGCCCGGGTGATTGTTACAGGCATGGGCAAGTCCGGTCATATCGGCGGCAAGATCGCCGCCACATTGGCGAGCACCGGCACCCCGGCCTTCTTCGTCCACCCGGGCGAGGCGAGTCACGGCGATCTGGGCATGATTACCCAGCGCGACGTGGTCATCGCCCTATCTAACTCCGGGGAAACGGGCGAGATGTTGGCCATCCTGCCGGTGATCAAGCGTCTCGGCGTGGGTTTGATCGCCATGACCGGCCGTCCGCAGTCGACGCTCGCCCAGGCGGCCGACGTGCATCTGGACGTCGGCGTCGACCGCGAGGCCTGCCCCCTCAACCTTGCCCCGACCGCGAGCACCACCGCCACGCTCGTCATGGGCGATGCCCTCGCCGTCGCCCTGCTCGACGCCCGCGGCTTTCAGCCCGAGGATTTCGCCCTCTCCCATCCGGGTGGCTCGCTGGGCCGGCGCCTGCTGCTGCACGTGCGCGATGTGATGCATACCGGCGAGCAGCTGCCGCGGGTGGGGCCTCGGCACAGCGTCAAGCAGGCGTTGCTGGTGATGTCCTCGGGCGGGCTGGGCATGGCGGCCGTCGTCGATGAAGACGATCGCTTGCTCGGACTGTTTACCGACGGCGATCTGCGTCGCCTGCTCGATCAAAGCGATTTCGACCTCGACTGCCCGATCGAACGGGTGATGACCCCCGATCCGCGCACCTGCCCGGCCAACGTGCTCGCCGCCGAGGCGATGGCGATGATGGAGCGCGACAAGATCAACGGCCTGCTGATCGTCGACGAGAAAAAGCACCTGGTCGGCGCCCTGAATATGCACGATCTACTGCGGGCGGGAGTGGCGTAATGGCCGGGCATGACACGACATGGATTGAACGGGCGCGGCAGGTCCGGCTGCTGGTGCTCGATGTGGACGGCGTGATGACCGACGGCCGCCTGCACCTGACCGAGGATGGCGAGGAACACAAGATATTTCACAGCCGCGATGGCCACGGCATCAAGCTGATCCAGGAACTGGGCGTCGATGTCGCGATCATCACCGGGCGTTCGTCGCCCGCGGTCAGCCAACGGGCCAAGTCACTGGGCATCCAGCACGTGGTGCTCGGCGCCACCGACAAGGGCCAGGCGATCGAGGAACTGGCGCAGTTGCTTGAAATCAGCCTCGACGAGATCGCCGCGATGGGCGACGACGTCCTGGACCTGCCGATGCTCAATCGCGCCGGACTGTCCGCGACGGTCAGCGACGCCCCCATGGTGATCCGCAGCCGGGTCGACTGGATCAGCCCGGTTCCCGGCGGCTACGGGGCGGTGCGGGCGCTCATCGACACGCTGATCGATGCGCGCGACCAATGGGGTGAAGTACTGGCGCGGTACCGCTGATCATGCGCTGGCCGCTCTCCTCACGGGTCAATCGCGGCCTGGTCGCCATCGCCGGGCTGGGATTGGTTGGCTGGCTGGCGTGGCAGAACCTCGCCGACGAGCTGGCCCAGCCAACCGATACAGCCGGCGGCTACGCCCAGCGCCTCGACAATGCCACCACCTGGCAATACGACGAGGCGGGCCAACTTGCCTATCGGCTTGAGAGCTCGCAGGCCATTCACCTCGACCAGACGACCACGGGAGACCACTACGAGCTCGACTCCCCGCGTGCCACCCTGCTGGATGCCGATCCGACCGTGCCGCCTTGGACACTGCGCGCCGAACGCGGCACGGTGACGGAGCGAGGCGAGACGGTCGAACTGGCAGGGTCGGTTCACGCGCAGCGCCAGCCGCACCAGGAGCGCGGATTGCTGGAACTGACCACCGAACAGCTTTGGCTCTATCCGGCACAGCGCCAGGCGCGCACCGACGTCCCGGGGCGTTTCAGCGAGACCGCGCCGGACGGCACGCCCCGCTGGCACAGTAACGCCGAGCAGCTCGCCCTCGACTGGGGCGACAAGATCCTGACCCAGACCGGGCAGGTCCGCGACGAAATCCAACCCGGCACGACCGACAAAACCGACTAACCCACCCGACTCGGCACGGCAGCTACGCCACCCCGACGCCGGCGAGAAGGCAGGAAGATCACACCATGCAGATTCCAACGTATTCCAACCACTCAAGCCGCAACCACGCAACCTGGCTCGCGACAGTCGGCCTGTCACTGATGATCGGCCTGGGCACCCAGCCTGCATTGGCGGCACAGGCCGACCGGGCGCAGCCGGTCAAGGTCCAGGCGGACAAGAAGGTGACCCGTTACCAGGAGGGCACCAGTGTCTACACCGGTAGCGTGGTGATCGACCAGGGCAGCCTGCATGCCACCGGCGACCGCGCGACGCTCTATCTTGAGGAGGGCGAGCTGGTGCGGGCGGTGCTCGTGGGTCACCCCGCCACCTTCCGCGAGCGCGATGACGAAGGCAACTGGGTCGAGGGCGAGGCGCGCGAAGCGGACTACCGCACCGCCGAAGGCAAGATCGAGCTGACCGACGAGGCCTGGCTAAAGCGCAGCGGCGACGACATCCGCTCCGATCGCATCACCTACGACCTGGAAAGCGAGGTGGTCGAGGCCGGCGAGGAAGGCGGCAACGCACGTGTCGAGATGACCCTGCAGCCACGCAACAAGAAAGAAGACAACGGTGGGGACTGACGCAACGATGACCGCGGCAACCACCCAATCGCGCACTGCCTCCACCGAACAACGGCACCCCGCCCTGCTCGAGGTGCGCAGCCTGTCGAAGAGTTACGGGGCTCGTCCGGTCGTGCGCGATGTGTCATTGAGCGTCGAGGCCGGTGAGATCGTTGGCCTGCTCGGCCCCAACGGGGCCGGCAAGACGACCAGCTTTTACATGATCGTCGGACTGGTCGGGGTCGACCAGGGCGGGGTCTATCTCGATGGACACGACATCACGCACACGCCGATCGATCGGCGCGCACACCTCGGCCTGGGTTACCTGCCGCAGGAACCCTCGGTGTTTCGCAAGCTGACCGTGCGCGAGAACATCCTCGCCATCCTCGAACTGCGCCGCGATCTCAACGGGGCGACTCGCCGACGCGCGCTCGACGACTTGCTCCAGGAACTCAACATCACCCACATCGCCGGCTCCAAGGGCCAATCCCTGTCCGGTGGCGAGCGACGTCGCGTGGAAATCGCCCGGGCGCTGGCCGCCAACCCCCGCGCCATGCTGCTCGACGAGCCATTTGCCGGTATCGACCCGATCTCCGTGATCGACATCCAGCGCATCATCGAGCACCTGCGCGATCGTGGCATCGGCGTGCTGATCACCGATCACAACGTCCGCGAGACCCTCGGCGTGTGCAAACGCGCCTACATCGTCTCCGACGGCACAATCCTCGCCCACGGCACCGCCGACGAGTTGCTGGCAAACCAGTCGGTGCGGGACGTCTACCTCGGCCACGATTTCACGCTGTGATTCGTCTTGCCGAACCACCGATCGACCCAATCGGCGTTCGGCGTCCGCGGCAAAATCGTTGGCACAGTGCGCCTCCATTCGGCTAAACTGAACCTCATGCAAATTGCGTGCGCAACCTCACTTCATTACCCCACACCGGGCTCGGCAACACCCATGCCAGCCAACCACCTGGCCCGCATCACACCCGACGCTGACTCCACCGCGGGAGGCATGACATGTCCGGTATGAAGGCAGGACTCGAACTTCGCCTGGGCCAGTCACTGGCCATGACGCCACAGCTACAGCAGTCGATTCGACTACTGCAACTCTCCACCCTGGAGCTGAGCCTAGAGATCCAGCAGGCGCTCGACACCAACCCGTTGCTCGAGGTCGGCGAAGACGAGCATCCCGAGGAAGAGACGGCCGAGCAGGAGGCCAAGGAAGAGCAGGACCCCGGCCTCCAGGCCGGCGAGGAACTCCTTGATGACCGCAAGGACAAGTCGGCCGATGACGACCTGGTGGTGGACTCGACCTGGGACGACTACTACGAGTCCGATGGCAGCACCCCCCTGAGTGCCAACGCCCCCGGCGACGACTACGACCCCTTCGCGACGCAATCGACCGGCGAAGACAATCTTCGTGATCACCTGCTGAGCCAGATCCATCTCGCCACGCTGTCGGAAACCGACCGGCGGATCGCCACCGCCCTGATCGAATCGATCGAACCGTCCGGCTATCTCGACGAATCCCTCGAGGAACTCGTCGCCCTGCTGAAAGACGAGTTGCCGGGGATCGATGCCGAGGAAGTCGAAGCCACGCTTCACTACATCCAGCGACTCGATCCACTGGGCGTCGGCGCCCGCTCGCTGGCCGAGTGCCTGATCATCCAGATCGACCATCTTCATGCCGACGACCCGGCCGCCGCGGATGCCCGCGCCGTGCTCGAGGGCAACTGGCTCGAAGCGATCGCCCGGCGTGAGCTGCCGCAGGTCACCAAGGGGCTGGGCATCAGTCGCGAACGCCTCGAGGCGGCGCTGGGGCTCATCCAGTTGCTCGACCCCCGCCCCGGGCTTGCGATCGGAGACACGACGGCCGACTACATCAAGCCAGACGTGATTGTCACCCATCGGGAGGACGGCTGGCACGTCGACCTCAACCCGGAAATCGCGCCGCGACTGCGAGTGAACCAGACTTATGCCAGCCTGATCGATCGATCCAGCCGCGGCAAGGATGCCACCTACATCCGCAACCACCTGCAGGAAGCCCGCTGGTTCATCAAGAGCCTGCGCAGCCGCAATGAGTCCCTGCTGAACGTGGCACGCGAGATCGTGCGCCGGCAGATCGAGTTCTTCGAGCACGGCGAGATCGCGATGAAGCCCCTGGTGTTGCGCGAGATCGCCGAGACACTCGAACTGCACGAATCGACGGTCAGCCGGGTAACCACCAACAAGTACATGCTCACCCCCAGGGGCGTGTTCGAGTTCAAGTACTTCTTCTCCAGCCATGTCGGCACCAGCGACGGCGGCGAGTGCTCGGCGACCGCCATCCGGGCGCGCATCAAGAAGCTGGTCGAGGAAGAAAATCCCAAGAAGCCCTTGAGCGACGCCAAGATTGCCACCATGCTGGGAGATGAGGGGATCGACGTCGCAAGACGGACGATCGCCAAATACCGCGAGGCGATGGGAATTGCCTCATCAACCGACCGCAAGCGACTGATATAACGAACTTATAAGGAGCGGCTCATGCAGATCGACATCACCGGTCATCACGTCGACGTCACCGAGGCCCTCAAGGCCCACGTCCACGAGAAGTTCACTCGACTCGAACGTCACTTCGACAAGCTGGTGGATATCCACGTCATTCTGACCGTGGAGCGCAAGGAAGCGCAGAAGGCCGAGGCGAACCTGCACGTCAGCGGTCAGGACATGCATGCCGACGCGACCACCGACGACATGTATGCCTCCATCGATGCCATGATCAACAAGCTCGACCGGCAGATCGTCAAGCACAAGGAAAAGCTGACCAGTCACCGCTGAGCCCCCTCCGCCGGGCCACTCGTCGGCGGATGACGTGAAGGCAGCGACCAATCGCCCCCTTCACGACGTCGGAATCGGTGTTGCACAGCCGGCGCAACACGCTATGATGCGCGCCGATTCAACCATTCCCGCCCCGACCCGCGAGTGATCCTCGCGACCAGTCGACCGACAGGGTGCTTAATGAATACTGCCGAGCTATTTCCGATCCACCACATCCGGATCGACGAGCTGTACCAGAGCCGCAAGCGGGTTCTTGAGGTCCTTTCCGGCCTACTCGCCGACGATGAGCTCGGCGGCGAACAGGCCACCCGCATTTTCGAGGCGCTCGTCGCTCGAGAGCGGCTGGGCTGCACGGCAATTGGCCACGGCATTGCCGTTCCCCACGGTCGCGTCGACGATATCCTCACCCCGCGTGGGGCGCTGATCCGACTTCGTGAAGGCGTGGATTTTGGCGCGCCCGACGGCGCCCCGGTCACGCTGGTGATCGGCTTGGTCATCCCCGAGGATTGCCCGGAGCAACACCTGGAAATCCTCGGCCGACTGGCTCGTCACCTCAACGATGCCGACGAGCGGGAAACCATCATGGAGACCCAAAGCGCCGAGCGCGTGCAGGCCCTGATGGTAGAATGGCTCAAGGACGGCGCGGAAGCGACTGCGAGCTGACCCGGGCTGCGAGCCCGATCACAGGGGCAGGCCATGATCCCAAGCTTCACCTATCAGCACCTTCCCTCGGACGCCGGCGATAGCGACTGGCAGCGGGCGCTTCCCGATAGCTGGGACGCGCCCGTTGCCGGTGACCAACGCCTGATCGGCTCGGCAAACCCCTGGATACCCACGCGCGTCGCGCTGATCTCCCCGTCGCTGCGTCATTACCTCCAGTGTGGCGAGGAGTGTCTGCAGCGGGCAAACGGACCGGTGGCGGCGATCAGCCCGCCCCGGGTCATCATTCTCAGCCGGGCACATGCCGACGTGCTCGCCGACTGGCTCGACCAGCACGCCACGGCCACCAGCACGGCGGCCGACATCCATATCCTGAGCACCAGCGAGGACGACGAGACCGTCGTTCGGCGGTTGCGACGGTTATGTGGCCACACTGACGAAGACTGGCGCCATGGCGTGTTCATGGAGGTCAGCGGGTTGGGGGTGCTGATCCGCGGCTCAGCGGGCATTGGCAAGAGCGAGGTGGCACTCGAACTCCTCAGCCGCGGGCATCGACTGATCGCCGACGACGCGCCCTGCTTCACCGCTCACGGGGAGGAAGTCACGGGCTCCTGCCCCGATCGTCTGTTCGGCCTGCTTGAAGTCCGGGGCATCGGCATCGTCGACATCCGCGAACTCTTCGGCAGCAACGCGATCAAGGCGCGCAAATACCTTCGTCTGATCGTCGACCTCTACCCCGCCGATGCCGGCCGTCCCATCGGTGCCGAGGAGCGCCTGTTCGGCGACCGTGGCAACGAGCCGGTTGCCGGGCAGACCATTCCCGTCTGGCGCATGCCGGTGGCACCGGGGCGCAACCTTGCGGTCCTGCTGGAAACGATCGTGCGCCAGCGCAACCTCGAGCGACAGCGCGGCGGCCAGCCGGCCAGCCCGCAAATCGCGCGGCTGTTCGCCGACGGCGAGATTCCGCCGCGCCCCGATGAAAGGCCGGAGCCCTGGTCATGACCGCCCCCTTGCCGCGCTTGATACTCGTCACGGGGCAATCCGGCTCGGGCAAGTCCGTGGCCCTGGCGGCCCTGGAAGACAGCGGGTTCTACTGCATCGACAACCTGCCGCCGGACCTGCTCGACCACCTCGCCGAAAGCTACCTGGAAGGCAGCATCGTCGCGCGCGGGATTGCGATCAGCATCGATGCGCGTGCGCCCGAGCAATCGCTGGCCAACCTTCCCGACCGCATCGACCGACTCAGGGAACGCCTGCCGCAACTGCAGATCAGCAGCCTGTTCCTCGAGGCCGATCGTCAACGGCTGATCACCCGGTTTTCCGAGACCCGGCGGCGGCACCCACTCTCCTACCAGATCGAGAACCTGGTCGAGGCGATCGCGCGCGAGGGGCAACTACTGATGCCGATCCGCGCCTACGCGGACCTGGTCATCGACACCAGCCTGACCACCGTCCACCAACTGCGTGAGGACGTGCGCTCACGCCTGATCGGTGAAAAGGAGGCCGGGCCGCGCATCCTGATCCAGTCGTTCGGCTTCAAGTTTGGCATTCCCCTCGACTCGGACTTTCTCTTCGACGTGCGCTTTTTGCCCAATCCGCACTGGTCGGCAGCGCTACGTTCGCACAGCGGACTCGATCAACCGGTGGTCGAGTACCTCGAACAGCATCCGGTGACGCACGAGACCCGCACGCGCATCGCCGAGTTCCTCGCTCACATGCTCACCGAGGCAAGCCATAGTGATCGCAGTTACCTCACCTGCTCGATCGGCTGCACGGGCGGCAAGCATCGCTCGGTCTACGTCGTCGAGCAGATCGCCCGCGACCTGCGGCCCACCTTCGGCAACCTGGTGGTCCGCCATCGTGATCTCGGCAACCACTGACCGCGATGGCGCACCCCCTGTCTCGGGCCCGTTTTTCGGTATGATGCGTTTTTTGCCGACCGCGACCGAGGAAGCACTCCCGCAATGACCGTCGGAATCCTGCTGATCTGTCACAACGACATCGGGGGCCAGTTGATCGAAACGGCCACCGATATGCTAGAACGCCTCCCTACCCGGCTCGACCACCTCGACGTGCGCCAGGACGACGACCCGATCGATCTGCTCAATGCCGCCCGACGGCGGGTGGCCGACCTCGACAGGGGCGAGGGGGTTTTGGTATTGACCGACATGTACGGCTCGACCCCGTCGAACATCGCCCACCGCTTGCGCGATCAGCACGATGTGCAGGTACTGTCCGGCGTGAATCTCCCCATGCTGGTTCGCGCCCTGAACTATCCGCGCCTGTCGCTCGACGAGATGACGGCCAAGGCCTGCAGCGGGGGTCGCGAGGGTATCATTCAGGAAGGAGCGACCGAGGAGCGGTCATGAGCGAGAACATTCCTTCCGTCGTCCAGAGAGAATTGACGCTGCGCAATCGTCGCGGTCTGCACGCCCGCGCCGCCGCACGTTTCGCCGCGACGGCCGAACAATACGCAAGCGAGATCGAAGTCGCGTTCAACGACCGCCAGGTCAACGGCAAGTCGATCATGGGCCTGATGATGCTGGCCGCCGCCTGTGGCAAGACGATCACCGTCACCGCCACCGGCGACGATGCCGCCCAGGCCATCGAGGGGATCGCCGATTTGGTCGATGCCCGTTTTCACGAATCCGAATAAGAGAGACGGAGTACAACATGCAGCGTAGAGGCAACTCAGCAAAAGACGGTTACGTCGGGATCGACAACGATGGTGATGGGGGCATGACCTTCCACGGCCGCCTGATCCTCGATGCCCGCGTGTTCGGCCTGATTCCGGAAGACGAGACCTGTGAAGGTTGGGAACTTGGGCGTCTGCAGGGACTGGCCGACCGGGTCAATGCCGAATGGGACAAGCATGGCGGCGGCATCCCGAGCCAGCTGCCCGATGACCTGCGCCGTCGCCACGCAGAAGCCTACGAGAAGCAGATGCAGAAGGCCCGCGAGGATGGCTGGGATCCGGACGCGAACCTCGAAGACGAACAGTAAGGCAAACCGCTTCGCCGACCGGGCACGAAGTCCACTTCGGCCCCACAGACGTTAAAAGGTCGCCGGAACCCTCGTTCCGGCGACCTTTTTACTGCCCGGCCCCGCAAGCGGGCCCCGGGATCTTTCCAGGCATTCAACCCGCCATGCGAGCGAAGACGCGCTCGGCCGCGTCGATGGTCGCATCGATCTCGGCCTCGCCGTGGGCCATCGAGACAAACCCGGCCTCGAACGACGACGGCGCGAAATACACGCCCTCGTCGAGCATGCCGTGGAAGAATGCCTTGAAGGCCTCCTTGTCACAGGCGGTCGCGTCATTGAAGTTGGCCACCCGGTCCTTGTCGGTGAAGAACAGGCCGAACATGCCGCCGACGTTCTGGGTGATCATCGGGATGCCATGTGCCTTGGCCGCGGCGGACAGACCATCGCAGAGCGCCTGGGTGCGACGGGCCAACACGTCGAAGAAGCCGGGCACGCTGATCAATTCAAGCGTCTTGACGCCGGCGGCCATGGCCATCGGGTTCCCCGACAGCGTGCCCGCGTGGTAGACCGGTCCCATCGGCGAGATCATCTCCATGATCTCGCGTCGACCGCCGAAGGCACCCACCGGCATACCGCCGCCGATCACCTTGCCCATGGTGGTCAGGTCCGGCTTGATGCCATAGTGCTCCTGTGCGCCGCCCAGCGAGACGCGGAACCCGGTCATCACCTCGTCGAAGATCAGCACCGCGCCGTACTCATCGCAGACCTGGCGCAGCCCCTCGAGAAAGCCCGGCTCGGGCGGGATGCAGTTCATGTTGCCGACCACCGGCTCGACGATGATCGCGGCGACCTCGTCACCCACCTCGGCAAACACCTCGCGCACCTGATCGAGGTGGTTGTATTCGACCGTGGTGGTCAGGTCGGCGAAGGCCTTGGGCACACCCGGCGAACTGGGTACCCCGTGGGTCAGCGCCCCCGAGCCGGCCTCGACCAGCAGGGAATCGGAATGGCCGTGGTAGTTGCCCTGGAACTTGACGATGCGGTCACGACCGGTAAAGCCACGCGCCAGGCGAATGGCGCTCATGGTCGCCTCGGTACCCGACGAGGTCAGGCGCACCAGGTCCATCGACGGCACCAGATCGCAGAGCAGGTCGGCCATGCGCGTCTCGTTGACCGTTGGCGCACCGAAGGACAGGCCGCTCTTGGCCGCCTCGCGGACCGCGTCGATCACGTCGGGATGCGCGTGCCCCAGGATCATCGGCCCCCAGGAGCCGACGTAATCGATGTAGGGTTTGTCGTTCTCGTCGAAAAAGCGTGAGCCCTCGGCCCGCTTGACGAAGACGGGATCGCCGCCGACCGAGCCAAAGGCACGCACCGGCGAATTCACCCCGCCGGGGATGTGGGCCTGGGCACGTTCGAACAGCTCGTGGTTGGATGCGGTCATCTAGGGATTCTCCGGATCGTGATTGATTCTTGAATTGGATTGAGCCGGGTTTTGAACCCGGCCGGCCGCCATGGCCCGCGTCAGGGACTCGGCGGCGGCCCGAATGTCGGCGGCGGCGAACACCTCGCTGATCACCGCGATCATGTCGGGGCGATGCGGCATCAGGTCGGCCACGTTCGCCGCCGTGATACCACCGATGCCGCAGACCGGCCGGCCGAGCCGCTCCCGGGCCCAGCCCAGCACCTCTGCAGGCGCGCCGGGGGCATGCGGTTTGGTTGGCGACGGGAACATCGCGCCGAAGGCCAGGTAATCGGCCCCCTCTGCCGCGGCGCGTTCGGCCCGAAGCCGATCAGCATAGCAAGACACACCGATGATCGCATCGAGCCCCGCGGCCTCGAAACGGGCCCGCGTGTCGGTCAACGGGGCATCCTCACGGCCGAGATGCACACCATCGGCGCCGACCGCGATCGCCAGCGCCACGTCGTCGTTGACGATAAAGACACGATCGTGATGCCGGCACAGCTCGGCGAGTGCCGCGGCCTCGTCACGGCGCCGCTCGGAATCCGTGTTCTTGTCCCGGTACTGGACAATCCGCGCCCCGCCCCCAATGGCCTCGCTTGCCGCCTCGACCAGCGCCTCGCGCTGAAACCGGGTGGTATCGGTGATCACGTACAGCCCGTTCAGATCGTCCCGGCTCATCGTTCCACCCTGGTTGAATCCATTTCCTGCTCGGCCAATCGCCGCGCCCCGGCGAGACCGAGATTGCCGTCGGCAACCACCCACAGCGGCAGACGGCCGAGCATGGTCGCAAACCGCCCCTTGTCGAGAAAGGCCTCCAACGTCTGCTCGCGCACGAACGGCATAATGTGCCCGACGATGGCCCCGGCGATAAAGACCCCACCGGTGGGTAGCGACTTGAGCGCAAGATTGCCGGCCTCCGCCCCGAGGATCCGGGCGAACAGCCGACAGGCGATCACCGCGCATTCGTCCTCGCCGCGGTTCGCCCACTGGGTGACCAGGGCATTGGGGTCCGAGGCCGCCGAGAGCTGCCCATCGGCACCCGGGGTCGGGCGGCCAAGCTCCGCATGGCGCGCAAAGGCATAGAGCGAGGAAAAACCGTCGCCACTGAGAATGCGCTCGTAACTGACGTGACCACCGAACCGCCCACGCAGGTAGCTCAGCAAGGCCGCCTCGCGCTCGTCGTTGGGACCGAAGTCGCAATGGCCGCCCTCGCTCGGCATCGGGTGGTGGCGGTCCCCATCATGGAAGAACAAGGCCTCGCCCAGCCCGGTGCCCGGCGCGATCACGGCGGCATGCCCCGTGGCCGGCGTGGCCTCGGGATTAAGGTTCACCCGCCGGTCGAGCGGGCTTGCCAACGCACCCAGACCCACGGCGATCAGGTCATTGACCAGCCGAACACGCGCGCCGCCGAGGGCCTGGCCAATCGTCGCCGCGTCCAAGGTCCAGGGCAGATTGGTTGCCTGCACCCGCGCCGCGTCGCCCTCGCCTTGCACCGGTCCGGCGATACCGAACGCGGCCACTTCGATCCGCCCGTGGTCGTGCCGACCGGCAAGCTCGAGGAAGGACGAGAGCATCGCGGCAAAGCCCGCGTAATCCTGACTGGGCAAGGTCTGCTCGAATCGAGCCGCGGGCTCGCCGGCGACGAACAGCGCCAGGCGCGAGCGTGTCCCGCCGATATCACCCGCCAGAATCATCATTTGCCTCCTCCAAAACGGGAACCGCGTCGACGTCCGCTGCGAGCAGGTAATCCAATGCGGCACCCACCCAATGGGCAACGGCCAGTGGCGATCGATGGTAGAACGCCTGCCAGGCATCTGCTCGTGACTCGTCGTAACGCCCCCCGTCTTCGGGATGCTCATGGAGCCAGGCCAGACGGACGGCGTGCCCGATCACCACGTCGAGCACCAATGGTTCCTCGATCGACAGCTCCGGGGAGTGCGTCACGATCTCGATCAGTGCGGCGATCGCCTCGACGTTCAACTCCCGGTATTCGGGGGCATCAATTCGATTGAGCCGATGCTCGACGGCCAGGGCGAAGTTGTGCTCCCGGGCGGTCGACTGGCCCCGATAGAGCGCGCTGTCGAGCACGTTGCGTGGATCGAACCGATTGCCGATCACCAAGGTCGGGACATGACCCAGTAAGTCCCACACCCCCTCGTAAAAGCGCTCGGGCAGGCGACTCATCGCCCCGCCGATCTCACGACGGTGGTACCAATCCACCGTGCGCGCCGTATCTTGCCCAGCCGCCGGCTCTCCCGACCCATCTCCACTCAGCACCGAGGCGGTCGGCGAGGTCGGCGGCTCACCCTCGGCCTGCGGGGTCGGCGGGCGGGCGGTATCGCGTCGATGCAGCGCCTCGAGCCGTTCGGGCTGATCCCGCCAGTCGATCGCCTCACGCAATCGTTCGCGCAAGGCATGCGGCGCCATGCCGACAAGCTCGTCCAACGCCTGCGACGGCGGAATCGCCGCCTCGCGAGCGCGCAGGGCCACCAGGATCTGCAGCAGCGGGCCGGTACGCAGGGTAATCACGTTGCAGAACAGGTCCGGCTCGGCACGCAACCAGGCACCGAGGTGAATCACGAGTTCCTGGGTCAGGGAGCGTTCCCGCGGATCGTCATCGCAATAGGCGTGGATCCGGCGCAGGATTTCGCGATTCGAGATCGGGGCGTCGATCACCGCCGCTCGGCTGTAGGAACGCCCCACGGCCAGCCGCTTCTGGCGCACGACCAGATCCATCAAGGCGACCTCGAGAAACCCGTCGACCACGCCGGCGAGATCCGCCGCCAGGCGCATTACCCGCCAGGCACCCACCCGCTGGGCCAGCCGTAACAGGGCAATACAGTGACCGTTCCAGTCGCGCAGCTCGCCGTCGACATCGGCAAACGTCTGCTCGGGGGCCAATGCACTCCGCGCCAGCCACTCGAGCAGCATCAATCGTTCATCCAGCGCGGTGGCGCGCCCAAAGACCGCGATCAGCTCGTCGACCGAATCGGCTTCGCCCAGTTCGGCGGCAATCGCATCGACATCACCACCCCACTCCCATCTGCCGCAGCGAACCGGTTCGCTAACGGGCGCGTCGGGTAGCTGTCCGGGCAGTCGCCACTTCGATGCCGCCTGCACCAGCTCGTCCAGGCGTCCGAGCCGAACCCGGTCAACCCGGCCGCTCGTCAGCTGGTCGAAGAAGGCCAACACCGTCGCGCCCCCCGGGCCATCGAGCATCCAGTCGAAAATCGGGATTGCCCATAGGGCGTGCCCCGGACCGCGGGCGTATCGGGCCAGGTAAGCCAGGCTGGTACGAACCTCGTGGATCAGCAATTCGGCATCCCGACCAAGCAGAAAGGTGTCGGTGTCGAACAGTGACGGGATCACGGCCGAGTCGCCCCTATCGCTGACGATCACCCGGTCCGCCGACAGGCCCAGCAGCCGCCGCTTCGTGCGCCCCGTCAACGCGAGGTGCCCATTCGTCCCCACCGAGGCCAGTCGCTCGACCAGGACATCGGCCGGGATCACGGCCGTCTGGGTCTGTTCCGGCCACGAGACCGGCCCGATACCGGCGGCCTCGAGTCGCTCGGCCACGGACGGCGTCTGAGCGAGCAGCGCCACGTTTATTTCGACGCTGGAGGATTCCAGCCTGGGCCGATGACGACCGATCGGATCCATGTCCGACGGTTGAATGTGCCCCGCCAGTAACAGCCGACCGACCACCCACAGGCTCTGGGCCCAGACTAGTGGTCGGTTTTCATTTGCCAGGCGATCGGTGGCGCCGGGGGTGTGACGCTCGGTCTCGATCGACTCGGTCGGCACGTAATAGAGCTCGGGCAACACCGGTGCGCCGCATTCGCACACCGCCACCCGCTGGATCTGCCGATGGATCGACGCGGCTGCCGCGCGATCCCCGGAAAAACAGGCATTGATCAGTCGATAGGTGAAAAACAGCGGCCACTCGCACTCGATGTGGGCAAAGGCCTCGAGTTCCTCGGGGTCGTAGTGGAGCTTGGTTTCATCCTCGATCGACGTCTGGTGTCCATCGCGCAGAAAACGCTTGTAACCGTAGCGCCCGGCCAGCCGTGTCTCGATGCGTTCACCCACCTCCTCGGCCTTGTCACCGGCGGCAAAGGCCGGAAAACCGATCACGGCGAGCAGCGCCGAATCGATTTCCTTGGAGGCCGATTCCCGGGGGAGGATCGAATCCAGACACTGCTGCACCCGGGCGATATCGTCGGGCACCACCTGCAACCGACTGGCGTCATCGCCCTGTTCGCCGAACAGATCAAAGCCGTCGGCCGCCTCCAGTGCAGCAAGCACCAGGCCGAGTGAGCTGGCATTGAGCTCACGCATACCATGGTTGATCTTGTTGCCACGCTCCCAGATGCCGTAGTCGGGAATCACGTACGCCCGCGACAGGTACCAGACGAGGTTCTGGACGAAATCCACCTCGTCACGCCCCTGCACGATCGTCAGCCCGCCCGCGGTCATCTGCACCAGCATCAGCAGGAACAGCGAAGTGGCATCCAGTTGCAGGTGCCCCCACTCCTCGTCACCCACCACCGCCTCGCCGGTCGCGGTGTCGTATTTGGCATGCAACGCATCGATCGGGTCGAGGCTGTGCTTGAAGCGCTCGACCCGATCGGCCTGACGCATCATGGCCAGCAGGAGCCCGCGCATGTTGCGGACGACCGCCTGTTCGAGCTCGAAGGCCTGGGCCGATTGTCCGGCACGACGGCAGGCAATGCCGAGTGCCCAGGGGCCGAGGATGCTGTAGACGTTGTCGCGCACCCAGGCGTCGGTGTAGTCGCCATGGGCGGTCACCGCCGTACTGGCAGGCAGCAGCCCCGAGATCGGGTGTTGGCGGTCGAGGATATGGCGACGGACTTCGCCAAAGAGGGTATCGAGTGATATCTCGTCGATAACAGGATCGACGGCGGTGTTGGAATGGGGCGAAGTGTCGGAGGCGAGACCGGACGTCATGCGATACACCGGGTGATGTTTAGGGACAGGCCGGGAAAAGCGCCCAGTATGGCCGCCTTCACGACTGCCGCCCAGAGGCCGACAGCATCGGATTCAATGACGGGTGGACTCTGCCGGTGCGACGCTATCGCTGGTAAGCAATTGCTCGACATCGACCCGGTCAAAGCGATACAGGCTGCCACAGAAATCACAACGAATTTCGATCAGCTCCGACGTCTCCTCGCTGTCGAGTGTCTCTTCGAGTTCCTGCCGCCCCAGGCTCGCGAGCATCTGGCCGACACCCTCCCGGGTACAACCGCAGTTGAACGAAACGCGCGCCACATCCTGGATGCGCAACGCCTCCTGGTGGAACAGCCGGTGCAGCAGTTCCGGCGCCGACACCGTTCGCATCTCCTGACGTCCCTGTTCACCGAGCAGGGTATCCATCAGCTTGCCCACATGCTCGAAGCCCGACGCCGCGGCCCCGCGGCTCGGCATGATCCCGCCGGTCTCGGGCATTTGCTGGACGAGCATGCCCGCAGTCACATCGCCGGTGGCGCTCAGCACCAGTCGGGTCGGCAACTGCTCGGATTGCTGGAAATATCCCTCGATGGCGTTTTCCAGACCAGCACCGGCGATCGGGACCAGCGACTGGTACCGCGCGCCCTCGTCGGGCTCGATCGTCAACACCAATTGACCCCGGCCGAGTTGGTCCTCGAGATGATCGCCAGCAACGGCCAGACGGTCGTCGTCCCACTTGGCCATGCAACGAAAGCGGCGATCGGAGGTCACCTGCACCACCAGCAGACTGATCGGGCCGCCTCCGGCGAACTGCATCACGAGACGTCCCTGGAACTTGAGGCTCGCGACCATTAGCACGGCCCCGGCGACGGCCTGTCCCAGCAGGCTCGCCACCGACGCCGGGTAGTCATGGTTCTCGATCGCTGCCTGCCAGGTGGGCTCCAGGCGCAGGGAGACCCCGCGCACCCGCCCATCCTCGAAGGAAAAGCGGAACAGCTCGTCGCCCTGGGGCAGGTTGTGCCAATCGATGGATTCGGACTTGCCGGTCATTTCGCTCATGGGGTTCCCCCGGGTTGCTGCACGACGGCTCAATCCCCGTCCAGGCGGCGCTTGAGCACGTCGTTGACCGCCTGCGGATTGGCCTTGCCCTTGGCCGCCTTCATCACCTGGCCGACGAAAAAGCCGAACAGCTTGTCCTTGCCGCCCCGATAGGCCTCGACCTGGCCGGGGTTGGCGGCGATCACCTCGTCGACCATCGCCTCGATCGCCCCGGTGTCCGAGATCTGCTTGAGGCCGCGAGCCTCGATGATCTCGTCGACCGAGCCACCCTGCTCGGCCAGCGCCTCGAAGACCTCGCGACCGAGCTTGTTCGACAGCGTGCCATCGGCAATCCGTTCGAGCAGGTCGGCCAGTTTGTCGGCCGGGACGGGGCACGCGCCGATCTCGCACTCGAGCCGGTTGAGCAGTGCGGCGACCTCGCCCATCACCCAGTTCGCCGCCAGCTTGGCATCCGCACCCTCGCGGGCGACGACCGCCTCGAAGTACTCGGCCGTGGCGCGGCTCGAGGTGAGCACGCCGGCGTCATAAGCGCTCAGCCCGTACTCGGACTGGTAGCGCTCAGCCTTGGCATCCGGCAACTCGGGCAATTCGGCTCGCCAGGACTCGATGGTCTCGTCATCGACGACCACCGGCAGCAGGTCCGGGCAGGGGAAGTAGCGGTAGTCGTCCGCCTCTTCCTTGGTGCGCATCAGGCGGGTCTCGTCGCGATCCGGGTCGTACAGGCGCGTGGCCTGGACCACCTCGCCGCCGGTCTCGAGCAGGTCGATCTGGCGTTCGATCTCGAACTCGATCGCCCGCTGCAGAAAGCGGAATGAGTTGACGTTTTTGACCTCGGTGCGAGTCCCCAACGTCTCGTCGCCCTCGGGGCGCACGGAGACGTTGGCATCCACGCGGAACGAGCCTTCCTGCATGTTGCCGTCGCAGATGCCCAGGTACTGGACGATCGCGTGGACCTTGCGGGCATAGGCCACCGCCTGCTCGGGGTTGCGCATGTCCGGCTCGGAGACGATCTCGATCAGGGGCGTGCCGGCTCGGTTGAGATCGATGCCGGTCATGCCGTGGAAATCCTCGTGCAGCGACTTGCCGGCATCCTCCTCGAGGTGGGCGCGGGTCACGCGGATGGTGTCCTCGCGGGCCTGCTTGCCCTCACCGGTGGTCACCGTCACCGAGCCACCCACCACGATCGGCCGGGCCAGTTGCGTGGTCTGGTAGCCCTTGGGAAGATCCGGGTAGAAGTAGTTCTTGCGGTCAAAGCTCGAGACCCGCGATATCTCGGCGTCGATGGCCAGGCCAAACAACGAGGCCATGCGCACCGCGCCCTCGTTGAGCACGGGCAACACGCCCGGCAAGCCGAGATCGACGGCGCAGGCCTGCGCGTTGGGCTCGGCGCCGAAGGCGGTGGATGCCCCGGAGAAAATCTTCGACCGGGTGGCCAGCTGGGCGTGGATCTCCAGACCGATGACCACTTCCCAGCCCGAAGGGATTGCGAATTGACTCATTGGTGCTGTCCTTACCCTTCGCGGTTATCGTTGGCGGAGTCGGCAGCGAACGACGGCATGCGCTCATGCCAATCCACGCGCTGCTGATACTGATGCGCGACGTTGAGCAGTCGCGCCTCGTCGAAGTGCCGACCGATCAGTTGCAGACCGACCGGGCGACCCTCGACGAAACCGGCCGGCACCGACATGCCGGGCAGGCCGGCGAGATTCACCGGAATGGTGAAGATATCCTCGAGGTACATCTTGGCCGGATCGGCGCTGTGCGCACCGCGGTCGAAGGCCGGGGTGGGCGTGACCGGTCCGGCAATCACGTCGCACTGCTCGAAGGCGCGCTGGAAGTGGTCGGTGATCAGTCGACGGGCCTTCTGTGCACGGCGGTAGAACGCGTCGTAGTAACCGGCGGACAGTGCGTAGGTCCCCACCAGGATGCGGCGCTTGACCTCCGAACCAAAGCCCTCCGAGCGGGTGCGCTCGTAGAGGTCCTGCAGGTCCTTGGGGTCCTCGCAGCGGTAGCCAAAGCGCACGCCGTCGAAACGGGACAGGTTCGAGGAGGCCTCGGCCGGCGCGAGCAGGTAGTAGGCGGCCAACGCGATGTCGGCATCCGGCAGGTCAATCTCGACGGTTTCGGCACCGGCGGCCCGTAACTCGTCGATGGCCACCGTAACGGCATCACCCACGGCCGGGTCCAGCGCGTCCGAGAACCATTGCTTCGGGATGCCGACCCGCAGACCACGGATCGACTCGTCCAGGCCGGCGACGTAATCCGGCACGGGCCGATCGGCCGAGGTGGAATCGCGTTCGTCGAACCCGGCCATCTCACCGAGCACCAGCGCGCAGTCGGCGGCTGACTTCGCGATCACGCCACCCTGATCAAAGCTCGAGGCATAGGCGATCATCCCGTAGCGAGAGACCCGCCCGTAGGTCGGCTTGATACCGGTCACGCCGCAGAAAGCAGCCGGCTGGCGAATCGAACCGCCGGTATCGGTGCCTGTGGCGAACGGCACCAGCCGGGCGGCGACCGCCGCGGCCGAACCGCCCGAGGAGCCACCCGGTACAGCGTTCGTATCCCAGGGGTTGGCCACCGCGCCAAAATGGCTGTTCTCGTTGGACGAGCCCATGGCGAACTCGTCCATGTTGGTCTTGCCCAGCAGCACCGCCCCGCTTTGAGTCAGACGCTCGTGGACGGTCGCATCGTAGGGCGCGACCCAGTCAGCGAGCATCCGCGAACCGCAGGTGGTGCGCGTGCCCTTGGCGCAGAAGATGTCCTTGTGGACGAATGGAATGCCGGCAAGCCGTCCGGTGGACGACGCCGGCTCGACCGGCTCGACGCGGCTGACCAGGCTGTTGAGGGAGGGATCGATCGTCTCGATGCGCCGGGCAAAGACGGCGGCCAGATCGGCGACCGTGTACTCGCCGGCCGACAGCCCATTACGCAGTTGGGCAATCGAGGCGTTGATCAGCGCGGCATCCCCGCCGCGTTGCGGTGTATCACTCGTGGACACGTAAGGTGTTCCCCTGGCAGGCAATGTGGGCGTCAATACTCGACGCGGACCGGCTTGCGCCGACCGCAGGCGATCTACTCGATGACCTTCGGCACAAGAAACAGGCCCTGCTCCTGGGCCGGCGCGCCGGCCATCAGGGTCTCGCGCTTATCGGTCTCGGTGACCGTGTCGGGGCGCAGTCGTTGTACCTGGTCGAGCGGGTGGGCCATCGGCTCGAGATCGTTGAGCCTTGGGTCGTCGAGACGACCGGCCTGTTCGAGAATGCCATTGAGATCCGAGCGCAATGCCTCGGTCCACTCCGGCTCGACGGCAATCCGGGCGAGATGCGCCACGGTTTGTAACTGATCATTGGTCAACGACATCGTCGTCACCCCTCATGAAACGTGTTTGGCGTGTCTGACTTGAACCGTATTTCGGGCGACTGTCCGTCCGCTGGCATCCAGCGAGAACCCGCCGGCAAGTTCCTTGCTCGGACGACGCATGCCGAAGGACGGAAATCCGTCGCGAAGCCTATCACAGCCGCGCCTGCCTGCCGAGTCAGGCACTTGCCTGAAAGCACGCTTGTTGCTACCGTAGCCGCTTATTTTTCGCGGCGCCTCGGATGCGGCTCTCGTCCCGTTTTCCGAACGGATTGCCCCGGCGACACAGGTGGCCGGGCCGCGCACACGGGAAAGGACTCAGCCGATACCGCGCGCGACCGCGGTATCGCGACAACGGGCCGTCCACCGGCCCGACCACATACATCAGACATCACTCGGTTATATCTCCCATGTTCAAAGGCTTCCGCGGCATCTTCTCCACCGATCTCTCCATCGATCTGGGCACGGCCAACACGCTAATCTACGTCTCCGGTCGCGGCATCGTGCTCGACGAACCGTCGGTGGTCGCCCTGCGGAACGACGGTGGCCAGACCGTCATCCAGGCCTACGGCAACGAGGCCAAGCAGATGGTCGGCCGCACACCGAAATCGATTCATGCCGTGCGCCCGCTGCGCGACGGCGTGATCGCCGACTTCCATGTCACCGAGAAGATGCTGCAGCACTTCATCAAGAAGGTGCACTCCTCGCACTGGTTCCGTCCCAGCCCGCGTGTACTGGTCTGCGTGCCGGTGGGCGCGACCCAGGTCGAACGCCGCGCGATTCGTGAATCGGTGCTTTCCGCGGGCGCCCGTCGCGCGTTCATCATCGAAGAGCCGATGGCCGCCGCGATCGGGGCCGGCGTGGACGTCGACGAGCCGCGCGGCTCGATGGTGGTCGACATCGGCGGCGGTACCTCCGAGGTGGGCGTGATCTCGCTCGACGGTATCGTCTACTCCTCGTCGGTACGCATCGGCGGTGACAAGTTCGACGAGGCGATCATCGCCTTCGTCCGCCGCCACTACGGCATCCTGATCGGCGAGGCAACCGCCGAGCGGATCAAGAAGGAAATCGGCAGCGCCTACCCGGGCAAGGAGCTGCGCGAAATCGACGTCAAGGGGCGCAACCTCGCCGAGGGCGTGCCGCGCAGCTTCACGCTCAACTCCAACGAAATCCTCGAGGCCCTGCAGGAACCGCTGTTCGGCATCGTTCAGGCCGTACGCGCCGCCCTCGAGCAGACGCCGCCGGAACTGGGTGCCGACATCGCCGAGCGCGGCATCGTGCTGACCGGCGGCGGCGCGCTGCTGCGCGATCTGGACAAACTGGTCATGGAAGAGACCGGCCTGCCGGTCGTGATCGCCGAGAACCCGCTCACCTGTGTGGCTCGTGGTGGTGGCAAGGTCCTGGAACTGATCGACCAGCGCAACAACACCCTCTTCGCTGACGAGTAACGGCGCCGGTCGTGGCGCTTTTCGATTCCCACCGTCCCGGCCTCAACCTGCTCCTGGTGCTGGCGGTGATCTCGATCGCCCTGATGAGCCTCGACCGGATCGGCACCCGCTGGGTCAGTCAGCTCGACCAGGGACTGGGCGGTGCCACCGACGGCATCGTCAAGGCCATTCACCAACCGGTGGTGATGGCGCGAGGCGTCGGCCAATGGTTTGTCGAGCACAGCGATCTCCAGGCGGAGGTCGAGCGCCTGCATGAAGAAAACATGCTCCTCCGTGGCCAAATGCAGCAGTTCGTCGCGTTGCAGCGCGAAGTCGACGAGTTGCGCGCCATGCTTGACGGCGAGGCCAGCACGATCCCGGGCGTGCTGCTTGCCCGTCGCGTCGGTCACCCCCCCAGTCTGCACGGCAATCTGTTCACCATCGGCCGCGGCCACGGCGACGACGTGCGTCCCGGCGACCCGGTCATCGATGCGTACGGGGTGGTCGGTCAGATCCTGCGCAGCACGCGCAGCGGCGCGACCGTCATCCAACTGACCTCGCGCGACCACATCCTCTCGGTCATCCTGGGCGACACGGGTCGCACCACCCTGCTCCGCGGCACCGGCAACCGTCAGTTGATTGCCGAGCGTGTGCCCGAGCGCACCGCCATCGAACCCGGCGACCTGCTGAGCACCTCCGGCATCGACACCGCCTTTCCGCGCGGCTACCCGGTGGCACGAGTGACCGACATCGAGATGGACGAGGCCCAGGGCTTTATCCGGCTGATCGCCGAACCGGTGGCCGATCTCGAGCGTCTCGATCACGTCCTCGTGATCACTGAGGCGCCGGACGCACCGCCCGACCCGAGTTCCGCATCCGATTCCGTCCTCGAGCACCCAACCATCACGCCACCCACCGATGGCCACACCGCCGACGAGTCCACGGCAGCCGATGTCCCGGCTGCCACGGGAGCCACGGGAGCCACTGATGACGACTAGTTGGTTTGCCATCATCCTGACCAGCATCGCGGCGCTGGCATTGACCCTGTTGCCCCTGCCCGCGACGATGCAGGTGCACAATCCTCAGTGGCTGCTTCTCACGGTCATCTTCTGGTCGCTCTATCGCCCGGCGCAGGCGGGGCTGATCTACGCCTGGATCGCCGGCCTGATGCTCGATGTGGCGACCAATGGCCTGCTGGGCCTCAACGCCCTGCTGTTCACGATGACGGCCTTCCTCTTTCTGTCGTTGCGCCAGCGATTCGGGGTGGCGCCACTGCTGTCTCAAGCCCTGGTGATCGCGGGCTTCACCCTGGGCTATCTGATGGTGGCCCTGTGGGTGGAAGGCGTGGCCACCGATCTGGTGTCCATGGCCACCTACCTGTCACGCGCAATCAGCAATCTCGCGGCCTGGCCCGTGGTGTTCTTCCTGCTCAGCCGATTCGCTCGCATCTCCGAGCGCTGACGCGGCATCGTTTCAGTCGAACAGCAGGAATCCCCAGACCACCGCGGCGATCACGATCGCCATCAGGACGGCCGCCGAGCCGACATCCTTGGCGCGCCCCGACAACTTGTGTGGATCGTGGCCGATGCGATCGACCACCGCCTCGATGCCGGTGTTGAGCAACTCCACCATCAACACCTGGAGCACCACCGCAATCAGCACGGCTCGCTCCAGCGCACTCTCGCCAACGAACCACGCCAGCGGCACGGTCAACATCACGACCACGACTTCCTGCCGGAAGGCCTCTTCCTTGCGCCAGGCCGCGCGCAACCCTTGCAGGGAATAGCGCAGCGCGTACCACACGCGCCGCAGCCCGTAGTTCTGTTCGGATGCCATGAGTTTGTCTCCCGGCTGAGGGGCGAGCGAACCGTCCACGACGGCTCGCCGGTGCAGCGCCAAAGGCGGTCAGTCGGTTGACTCGAGCATCCGACCGTACTCGTCCGGGCTCATCCACTCGGCCGGCTCGCCTTCCATGCGGATCTTCAGGATCCAGCCCTCATCGAGCGGATCGTCGTTGATCAGCTCCGGGCTGTCCTCGAGCGCCTCGTTGATCTCGAGCACCTCGCCGTCCACCGGGCAGAGTACGTCGGAAGCCGCCTTGACCGACTCGAGCGTGGCGCAGGGCGCGCCTTCGGAGACCGCCTGCCCCACGTCGGGCAGATCGGCGAACACCACGTCGCCCAGCATTTCCTGCCCCTGCTCGGTCACCCCCACCGTGATCACGTCGTCTTCGACCGTGTACCACTCGTGGGTTTCGCCGTAGCGCCGATCCTGCAGAATTTCCATGGGCGACTCCTTCGTCGGGTTAAGCGGATAAACAGGCCCGCGATTCTGGCATAAACCGCCAACCTTCTCGATTGTCTCTCATCGCCCGATTGCGGCATATGCCACAACGCATGCGGCATCTGCCCCATTCCAGGGGTCACCGATAACCGTAAATCAATAGCTTACCGGTGGCCCGTTTCCTGCTGTGTAGGGCGGCAACCCGTCCCGCCATACCGACAACACAGTGAGGAACGATTCCCGCATGACTGCCGCTCGCCTGCATCACCGCCCCACTCGTCTGCACGCCACCATTCTGGTTAGCCTCGCCAACCTGGCCACCATCGCAGCCGGCACCCAGCCCGCCGCCGCTCAGGGTCTGGACACGATCCTGATTACCGCCCCGGAACCGGTGGCGATCGACCAACCGGTCACGCTGACGGCCGAGGACACGGCGCCACGCGCCGACCTGGCCGAAGTACTCCGCGAGATCAACGGTGTCAACGCCGGACGCATGTCCGGTCATGGTCTGGACCCGATCATCCGCGGGCAGCGTGAACACCAGCTCAACGTGCTGCTCGACGGGGCGGGCATCGCCAACGCCTGCCCGAACCGCATGGACCCGCCCACCAGTTTCGGCAATCTGGCCGGCTACGACACCGTCGAGGTGCGCAAGGGCGTGACCACGCTGACCCGCGGACCGGGGGGTAGCGGCGGCAGCATCGAGCTCACCCGCAACACCTTCGAACGTGCCGCTGAAACCGGCATCCAATCTCGGTTCGGCTTTGCCACCAGCAGCAACGGCCTGACCGACCAGGGCAGCGCCGACGTGCTGATGAGCAACGGCCATGCCTACGCCCGAGTGATCGGCCAGATCGCCAACGGCGAAAATTACGAGGATGGTGAGGGCAACGGGGTGCCGTCGTCATTCAAGCAGCGCAGCGGCACCATCATCGGCGGCTACCGCGTCAGTGACGAGACCGGCATCGAGGTGTCGATCGACCGCAACCGCATGCTCGACACCCGCTATGCCGGCACCGGCATGGACTCGATATTCGACAACGCCACCATCTATCGCCTCGACGGCCGGCTGGGGGATCTCGACGGCCCGGTCGACACGCTGCGCCTGGAGGTCTCGCGCGCCAATGTCGACCATCTCATGGACAACTACAGCCTGCGCGAGTTGACCGCCCCCATGCGGATGGAGGCCCCGGCGGAGTCCCACACCACCACCGCCCGCCTGACCGCGTCCTCACGCATCAACGGGGTCGAAATCGATTACGGCCTCGACTTCCAGCGCGTGCAGCAAGACGCCCAGGCGGTCAATGCGATGACCGACATGCTCATGTTTCGCCAATGGCCGGATGGCCAGACGGACCAGGTGGGGGCTTTCCTGGAAGGTGACTGGGAACTGGATGACCGCAACGTGATACGCGCCGGCCTGCGAGTCGATCGCTTCGACAGCGAGATCGATTCCAGCCTAGACAAGGGCATTGCCACCCACATGAAGGTCCCGGCCGCCATCCGCGCTGCGGCGACCGAGACCAAGAGCGACACCGAGATCGGTGCCCTGCTTCGCTACAGCCATACCTTTGACTCGAACCTCTCCGGCCACGTCGGCATCAGCCGCACCGCGGTCGCCGCCAACCTGACCCAGAAGTACTTCACCCTGTTGATGAACGGCATGCTGGCGAAGGTGGGCAACCCGGACCTGGAACCGGAAATCCATCACCAGATCGAGACAGGTCTGTCGTGGCAGAACAAGCGACTGTTAACAAACGCCAACCTGTACGTCGATCAGGTCGACAACTACATCCTGCAGGACCGGCAGATCGCGGGCCTGATGCCGATGACCACGACCTATCGCAATGTCGACGCCCGCCTCTACGGTGGCGAGCTCGACCTGCGTTATGCCGTGACCGACTGGCTGGCGACCGAGGCGCAGCTGGCCTACGTCCGTGGGCGCAACACCAGCGACTCGCGCGACCTGCCGCAGATCCCGCCGCTGTCCGGCAACCTCGGGGTGCGCGCCGAGCGAGGGGCGCTGGACGCCGCCGTAATCATGCGCTGGGCGGCTCGAGCCGAGGCCATCGACAAACAGAGCGGACTGGACACCACGGAAACGGCCGGATACGCCGTGCTCGATCTCAATGCGGGCTATGCCCTCAGCAAGAACTGGCGGCTGGAGGCCGGAGTCGACAACGTCTTCGACCGCACCTACGCCCAACACGTCAACCGGGCCTACAGCGGCGCATTCGGTGACCCGACCGCCCGGATCAACGAGCCGGGACGCACCGTTTGGGCACGTCTCACTGCGACCTTCTGACCCCCTTTACCTCCAGACTGCCACGCGACAGCGTGGCCTTGCGGCAGCTTCGGCTGCCGTTTTTTTGGGGCGCAACGGGACGGGCGACGACATCAATAACTAGGCCCCATCGCAACGCGACCAACGCAAAGGCCCCGTCTCAGACAATGCCGAGACGGGGCCTTTAGGATTCGAGACAAGATCCGTTGGTCAGTCGCTATTCAATGGCGAACTTCTTCAGACGATAGAGGAACGTGTCACGCGAGAGGTGCAGCAGGCGAGCGGCATGCGACTTGTTGCCGCCCGTATGGGCCAGGGCCTGGCGCAGAAGATCGCTCTCGACGGCCTCGAGATCGACGCCACCTTCCGGCAGCACGAAGCCCGGCGCAAGCGGACCACCGCGTTCGCTTTGTGCCGCCGACCGCATCGCCGGCGGCAGGGCTTCGACGTCGACCACGCCGCCTGGATGAAAGATCACCAGCCGTTCGGCCAGTTGCTTGAGTTCGCGAATATTCCCCGGCCAGCGGTATCGACGCAGCACACCGGTGGCCCGCGCCGTCAGGCGAGGCATCGCCACGCCACTGCGGGTAGCATTCTCTTCCAGGAAGCGAGCGAAGAGCCAGTCGACGTCACCCTGACGGTCACGCAACGGCAGCAATTCGACCGGTACGCCGGCCAGCCGGAAGTACAGGTCGGCGCGGAACTCGCCGGCCTCGACCATGGCGGCAAGATCCCGGTGCGTCGCCGCGACCACGCGCAGATCCACTCGACGGGTACCTGTCTCGCCCACCGCCCGGGTCTCGCCGTTCTCGAGCAGGCGCAACAATTTCGCCTGCAGGGCCTGGGGCAATTCGCCCAGTTCGTCGAGAAACAGCGTGCCGCCGTCGGCCTGGTCGACCAGGCCCGGCTGGTCGGCGAGCGCGCCGGTGAAGGCGCCGCGCCGATGGCCGAACAGCGTTGATTCGGCCAGCTCGTCCGGGATGGTGGCGCAATTGACCGTCACCAGCGGACGATTGGAACGCGACGAGCCGGCATGGATCGCGCGCGCGGCCAATTCCTTGCCGGTGCCGGTCTCACCCGTGATCAGCACCGTCGCCTCGGTCGCCGCCACCAGCCCGATGCTGCGCAGCATGGACTCGAAACGTGGCGACTGGCTTTGCAATGCCTCAAGATAGGGGTTCGCGTTCATGGCGATCGGTCCATAACGTGACGAGGATGACGGCCAGTCTACCGCTAGCAGCCGTCACGATAAAGCCAGTTTTGCCGCCCCAAACCCGACTCAATCACCCGGAGATACGATGCCCGATACGGTCACCGACAACCTCGAGTGCTACATCGTCGGCGGCGCCGTGCGTGACCAGTTGCTCGGCCGCCAGGTGGTCGACCACGACTGGGTGGTCGTCGGCGCCACGCCCGAAGAGATGCTCAGCCGCGGCTTTCGCCAGGTGGGTGCGGACTTCCCGGTGTTCCTGCACCCGGAGACCGGCGAGGAATACGCGCTGGCCCGCACCGAGCGCAAGCAGGGACGCGGCTACCACGGCTTTGCGGTGCATGCGGCCCCGGAGGTGACGCTCGAGGATGACCTGGCCCGCCGTGATCTGACCATCAACGCCATGGCGATGCGGGAAAACGGCGAACTGGTCGATCCGTTCGGCGGTCGCAAGGACCTCGATGCTCGCCGGCTGCGCCACGTCGGCCCCGCCTTCGTCGAGGATCCGGTGCGCGTGCTGCGCGTGGCACGTTTCGCCGCCCAGCTGGGCGCGCATGGATTCGAGGTCGCCGAATCCACCGCCGCGCTGATGCGGCAGATGAGCGCCAGCGGGGAGCTTGCCGATCTCGTCGCCGAGCGCGTCTGGACGGAGACGGTCAAGGCGCTGGGCACCAAAGGGCCGTCGCGCTATTTCACGGTGCTCCACGAGGTCGACGCCCTGGCCGAGACGTTTCCCGAGGTCGAGGCACTGTTCGGCGTGCCCCAGCCCAAGGAACATCACCCCGAAATCGACACCGGCATCCATACCCTGCTGGTGCTGGACGCCGCCGCCGGCCTGAGTGATTCCATCGGCGTGCGCTTCGCCGCGGTCTGCCACGACCTGGGCAAGGCACTGACGCCGCGCGAGGAGTGGCCGCGCCACATCGGCCACGAACGTCGCGGGGTCGAGCCCACGCGGGCACTGTGCGAGCGCCTGCGCACCCCCAAGGCAATCCGCGAGCTAGCCCTGACCGTGACCGCCCAGCACGGTCGCATCCACCGGGCGCTGGAAATGCGCGACACCACGCTGGTCGACCTGATCGACGAGCTGGACGCCCTGCGTCGCCCGGAGCGCTTCGAGGAGATTCTGATCGTCTGTCACGCCGACTCGCGCGGCAGGCCCGGCAAGGAATCGGTCGAGTATCCGGAGGGCGACTGGTTGCGCCAGGTGCGTGAAACGGTGGCCGCCATCTCGCCGCAGCCCCTGCTTGAACAGGGGATTCGCGGCAAGGCGCTGGGCGAAGCGCTCCGGCGCGAACGCATCCGGGCGGTCGCCGCACTGCAACACCCGGATTGACCGCGTCGAGGCAGCGGGCCCTTACTCGGTGGCCTCACTCGGTCATCGCGTGCGCCGGCCCGGTTGGCGGCACCCGACCGAGAAACCGCGATACCGTCGACAGGATCTGGGCGTCGAAAGGGAATACGTTCGACAGGCTGACCACCACCCCGGCATGACGCAGATTGTCGACCCGCAACAGATCGACCGGCACGCCGAGCTGTTTGAGGCGCTCGGCCATCCGCTCGGTATTGCGTGGATCGACCACCGGGTCATCGGCGCTGACCACCAGTAACGTCGGCGGCACCTCGCTGTCGACCCAGTTGATTGGCTGGCTCGACTCGAGCGGGTCGGCGGGCTCGAAGATACGCTCGAGCTTGGGGTCATTCAGCGGCAGGAAGTCATAGGGCCCCGCGAGCCCCGCCCAGCCCGCAATCCAAGATCGCTCGCCGCCCGCTGCTTCGAGATATCGGCCGTCGGACACCAGCATGGCCACGTTGTAGGCCCCCGCCGAATGCCCCATCAGTGACAAGCGCTCCGGATCGGCACCGTAATCTCCCGCATGCTCGCGTGCCCAGGCCACAGCACGAGCCGAGTCATACAGGAAGTCGGGGTAGCGCACCTCGGGGTAGAGGCGATAGTCGGGGATCATCACCACGAACCCCCGACTGGCCAACGTCCGACCGAGGAACGCATAAGTGGAGCGGTCGCCCGTCTGCCAACTTCCGCCCCAGAAGAACACCACCAACGGAGCGTCTTGCGAGTCGTTGGGGCGATAGACATCCAGCGCAAGATCGCGCTCGACATCGAACACCACGCCCTGGGTCACCGAGACCGACTCGCTGGGCGCAAGCGACTCGAGCACCTTCGCCCCGGAGCAGGCCGTCAGGGTCAGCAGGGTGACCGTCGCGGCCGTTATTACGGTCAGAAATCGTTTCACGATATGGCTCCGCGGTGATGGCGCGCTGTCTTCAGGTGCGCGGAGTGTAGACCCCGCCACGCCCACGTGAATCGCTTTATTCGCGACCATAATCGCGGCGCAGATCGACCGCCGCAGCGACCAGATTTTGCAGCGCGGCTCTCACTTCCTCCCAGCCGCGTGTCTTGAGACCGCAGTCGGGATTCACCCACAGCCGTTCCACCGGCACCTTGTCCAGTGCCAGACGCAGGCGATCGACCATCTCCTCCACGCTCGGCACCAATGGAGAGTGGATGTCCCAGACACCCGGACCGATCTCGTTGGGGTACTCGAACTCGGCAAACGCATCCAGCAGCTTCATGTTCGAGCGTGTCGTTTCGATGGTGATCACATCGGCATCCAACCCGGCAATCGCATCGATGATGTCGTTGAACTCGCTGTAGCACATATGGGTGTGGATCTGGACGTCATCCGGTGCCACCGCGGTGGCGAAGCGAAACGCGCGCACCGCCCAGTCGAGATAGCCGTCCCAGCCGGCGCGGCGCAGCGGCAACCCTTCGCGAAAGGCCGGCTCGTCCACCTGGACCGCCGCAATGCCGGCGGCGCTGAGATCCGCGACCTCTTCGCGCAATACGGCCGCGAGTTGATACGCCACCTCCTCACGCGACAGGTCATCGCGAACGAACGACCACGAGAGCATCGTGACCGGGCCGGTAAGCATTCCCTTCACCGGTCGGTCGGTGAGTGACTGAGCATAAGTGCTCCAGTCGACGGTCAGGGGACGAGGCCGAACCACGTCGCCCCAGATGATCGGCGGCTTGACGCATCGCGAGCCGTACGACTGCACCCACCCGGCGCGGGTGAAGGCAAAGCCCTCCAACTGCTGGCCGAAATACTCGACCATGTCGTTGCGCTCGGGCTCGCCGTGTACCAGTAGATCGAGGCCCAATGACTCCTGCTCGCGGATCGTGTCGGCGATCGCCTCGCGCATCGCCTGCTCGTAGGCAGTGGTATCGATTTCCCCGCGGCGATGTGCGCGGCGTGTCGCACGAATCGCGTCGGTCTGCGGAAACGAACCGATGGTCGTGGTGGGAAGGGTCGGCAGGTTCAATCTCGCGCGTTGTGCCGTCGCCCGTTCGGCATACGGACGCGCACGTGCCGGTTTCTCGGTGAGCGATCGGGCCAACTGCTCGCGCCGCACCGTATCCTGGCGGCCATCCAATGCCTCCAACCGTAGACGGGCCTCGGTGGTCGCCTCGATCTCGTGCGCGATCGCCTCGCGGCCCTCGGCCAGCCCGCGGGCCAGCAACGCCAACTCGTCGAGTTTCTGCCGAGCAAAGCTCAGGTTCGCGGCCAACGCGGGCGGCAAATCGGTTTCCTCACCGGCATCCAGCGGCAAATGCAAAAGCGAACAGCTCGGCGCCAACCACAGGCGTTCGCCCAGCCTCTCGTAGAGCGGCTCGAGTCGATCGAGCAGCGCGGGCAAGTCCGCCCGCCAGATCGAACGCCCGTCGAGGACGCCCGCGGAGAGCACCTTGAACGCCGGGAGCCGATCCGCCAGGGCGTCGAGATCATCACCGGCGGACACGTCGACATGCAACCCATCGACCGGCAAGGAGGCCAGCAGGGCCAAGCGCCCCTCGATCGGCGAGAAATAACTGGCCAACAGCAGCCGCAGCCCCGGCGTTTTCAGACGGTGGTAGACCGGTTCGAATGCCGCCAGCCAATCCGCTGGCAAATCCAGCCCCAGGATCGGCTCGTCGAGCTGGACCCACTCGGCGCCGAGGGCTGCAATTTCGCTCAATAGCGTGGCGTAGGCATCGGCGAGCTCCGGGGCGCGCCGCAGGCGTTCTTCGCGACTGACACCCGCGCTGAGCCAAAGGAAAGTCAGTGGACCGATCAGCACCGGCTTGCTGGCCGGGTCATCAGCGAGCGATTCGCGTATCTCCGTCAGCAGCCGATCGGCATCGAGTCGAAACGGGCGGGTCGCATCGAGTTCGGGCACCAGGTAGTGGTAGTTCGTATCAAACCACTTGGTCATCGCCACCGGCGCGAGACTGCCCTGCTCGGACGGCTTCCCGCGGGCCAGGGCAAACAACGAGGCGATATCGTTGGGCAGGTCGCCGAAGCGATCGGGCGCCTGCCCGAACAGCAGGCAGAGGTCCGCCATGCCGTCGTAGAAGGTGAAATCACCGCACGCCGGTCGCTCGACGCCCGCCCCGCGAAACCACTGGCGTGACTCGGCCCGTACCTCACGGGCGGCGTGCTGCAGGGCATCGGCGTCGATCTCGCCGCGCCAGTGGCGTTCCAGCGCCCACTTGAGCGCGCGCTCACGTCCGATGCGGGGAAAACCCAGGATGTGCGTAACGGGGTACGTGGTCGTAGCGGGCATGTCGATTCCTTTGTGATTCGGGCGATAACGTCACCCTATCGGAATGCAACATGCATTTCGTCGCACACTATTCCTTGATTGTATTATTTCTATTCATCTCATGACGAGCCAGTCGGGTTCTCCAGGTCCGTGTGGAAGGCAACCGACTCGTCCTTTGCCCCCTTGGCCCCCTTGGCCCGATACATGGCGGCATCCGCACGGCGCATCAGGCCCTCGAGGGTGTCGGCATCTTCGGGGAAGCGAGCGAAACCGATCGATGCCTGGACGTGGACCAATTGCGCCGTGCCACTGAGCACCATGGGCTCGCGCAACTGCTCGAGCAGCGACTCGCCCAACCGGGCAATGTCCTCGTTACCGTAAACGCCATAGAACACCACCACGAACTCGTCGCCACCCAGGCGCGCAACGATATCCTCCCGCCGACCTACCTGGGAAAGGCGCCGTCCGACTTCCCGCAACACCTCGTCACCGACGTGATGGCCGAGGGTGTCGTTGATGGGCTTGAAGTCGTTCAGATCAACAAACGCCAAGGCGATGCCCACGCCCTCGCGAATCGCGTGCAGGCGAGCCTGCTCGCAGCGCTCCTCGAGGCCGGCGCGGTTAAGCATGCCGGTCAACGGATCATGTAGCGCACGATGGTGCATGGCCTGCATGCGGCGATGACGGGTCGTGACATCACTGATCACGGCAACGTAGCGACTCACGCGTTGTTGATCGTCACGGTTCAGGTCCACCGACCAGGCCAGAACACACTCCCGCCCATCCGGCAGTCGACAAGCCACTTCCTCGATCCAGCGGCCCCGCTCTCGCAACCCGCGCACGCAGGACGCAAGCCGTCGCCGACTGCGATCCAGCGGTTCGGGAATGGTCAGCCGCTCGCCGACCAGTGCCTTGCTCGAATGGCCCAGCAATCGCTCGAAGGCCGGATTGACCGCCAGTACCCGGCGATAACGGTCCAGAATGATGATGGAATCCCCCGCCCCTTCGAACACCGCGGTAGCCAGCCCCTCCAACTGCTCTAAGGCCTGCCGATCGGACAGATCGATCAGGGTGCCGACCAGCCCCGCTTGCCCGAACGACGCCGCCGTCACCGGCTCGACTCGCATCTCGGTCGGGACCACCGTCCCGTCGCTGTGTATCAGGCGAGTCGCCAGCACCACCCGGTCACTAAGCGAGGGACCGGATGGGACTTGTTCGGGCTGACGCATCCGCTCGGTGGCCTCACGGATCGTACGCCGCTCGTCTGCAGGGAACAGATTCAGCCACTGCTCCCCGATCACTCCCTGCGCGGAGCGACCGACCATGCGCTCGTACGCCGGGCTGATATAGATCAACTGCCCTGTCCCGTCCGTGCGGAACACCGCGTCACTGACGTTCGAGGTAACGTCGCGCAGCAGACGCTCGGAGTCGACCAACAGCCGTTGCTGCGCCTGCCAGCGCACGGCGAGCCACATCACGAGCAGCCCCACCAGCAGAGACACCAGCTCGACGATTCGAATCAACCGGGTGACCATCGTGCTCGGTTGACTGAGCTGCATGGCAAACTGCCATTGCCCATCCAGCGCAATCACCGGCGCTTTCAAGGTATCGTCGTGCCCGAAAAGCTCAGGGGGACCAAGAAAAACCGCTCCCTCGGCCCCAAGGCCATCCATCCCCCGCACGGCCAGCGTGCCCTGGGCCAGCCGGTCGGACACACCGGCCGCCTCGAACAGGCGCATCAGGTCGATCGGGGTGGAAACCATGCCCCAATACTCTTCCTCCCCGTTCCCGTCCCCGTCACCATCGAAATACACCGGCACCCGGTGGATGACAGCGTAGCCGCCCTTTGCCAGTTCATAGGGGCCACTGAGCACGGGCTTACCACTTTGCATCACCCGTCGCACCAACTTCCCCTGAACCGGATCGGCCGCGATATCCGTGCCAATCGCCAGCTCGTGACCCGCCAGCGGGATGCTGACCTGGATCACGTTGTCCGGTGCAAGGGAGATGGATCGAATACCGGGGGTGTGCTCGAGCATGCGCTGGGCAACGGCTCGCACGGCAGGTTGGTCCAGCCCGCGGTTGGCCTCGATCATCGCCCCGACCCCCACAGACACCTTGGAGGCCTGATTGAGCTGGGATTCGATGCGGGTACGGATCTGAGCCAAACTGTTGAGATCGGCCTGCAAGGCCGCTGTGGTCAGCTGCCGTTCGACCACCCAAGTGGTCGCAAGCAATACGCCACTGACCACGAGGCCCGCTGCCAGCGGCGGCAGCGCCCGACTCAGGCGGGCAAAAAAGGGCCAGGGGCCGGGCCTGGACGACGGCGAGTTGCGCTGATTTTCGACCGACTGGCCGGCGTCGAGGCTACCCACTACCGATCTCCCTACTTGACGCTAATTAACCTATCGAAAGAGTCTAGCTTATAGCGGAGGGATTACTGATAGCCTGACTGCCATGGTCGGGATTAGTTGCCTGCACCAGACATAACAAAGCCGACGCCTGAAAGCGCCGGCTTTGTCGACTCGTGGGCTGAACCCTTCGTGGGCTGAACCCTGGCCGTGAAGAAATGGCCGGGCAGACCTGAAAGCCTCAAGCCTTTCCAGCCATTTTTTTCGGGCCCGTGTCAGCTGTGCGGATGTTGGTGTTGCTGTTCGTCTTCCTGGGCGTGCTTGGCTTCGCCGGACCTTTTCCACAGCACCCAGAACGCGTACAGCGGCATGCCAACGATGCCGATCATGGCGATGATGCTGATAAGTAAAATTTGCAGCTCGATATCCATGACAATCAATCTCCAATTGTTTGATCGCATGACCGCCTAGGGTCAGGCCGGGTCATCTCTCTGAATCTAGACCCTGCTTATGGACCTATCAACCCAGAAGATCACTGAGGTATTTAGCAACCGAGTTCCACTGGCTCCAAATGGCGTCAACGCAGGCGTCTACCAATGGAGTCACCCAGAAAAGCCGCGCCGCGTACGCCACTGGAATCACCGAAACGAGGGGCGACCAACCGGGTGGTAATCGGGTCGGAGAACACGAACCCGTCCCACTGCCGCGGCACGCTTTCATACAGCCGCTCGACGTTGGACATCCCGCCTCCGAGCACGATCACGTCCGGGTCGAACAGGTTGATCACGTGGGCCAGTGCGCGGGCCAGTCGCGCTTCATACCGCGACAGGCTCGCTTGTGCCGCCGTGTCCCCTTCCAAGGCACGGGCAACGATGGCTTCGCCATCCAGACGCTCACCGGTCCGCTTGGCGTGGTCCCGCTCGAATGCCGGCCCGGAGAGCCATTGTTCGATGCAACCGCTCAGGCCACACCAACAGGCCGGACCGGGCGACTCGGCCTCATCGGGCCACGGCAGCGGGTTATGTCCCCATTCGCCGGCAATCGCATTGCGGCCGACCAGCACGCGGCCATCGACCACCAGGCCGCCGCCCACGCCGGTGCCCAGGATCACGCCGAACACCGACTCAGCACCCGCCGCGGCCCCGTCATCCGCCGATTCGGACAACGCCAGGCAGTTGGCGTCGTTGGCCATCAGCACCTCGCGTCCCAGGCGCGCTTCGAGGTCACGTTTCAGCGGTCGATCGTTGAGCACCACCGAGTTGGCGTTCTTGACCAGGCCGGTCCGCGGCGAAATCGTGCCGGGGGTGCCCACCCCGATGCCGTCGGATCGTCCGCATTCGCGCTCCGCGCGTTCGATCAGTGCGGCCATGGTCTCGACCGTGCCGGCATAATCGCCCTTCGGCGTGGGCTCACGTTCCCGCCAGCGTATGCGGTTATCGGAGGCAAGCACCGCGACCTCAATCTTGGTGCCCCCCAGGTCGACACCCAGTCGGTTGCTCATTGGCTCGTCCCAATTGATCGAAAACAAGTCGGCCCGGTCGCGACCCGGATTGTCATCCGCTCACGTGCCGGGCCTGATATCAACCACGCGCCCCGCTGTTGCCGGGCACGGCCTGACTCGGATCAGAGCGCGCCAAGGGCGGCATCGTAATCCGGCTGGTCGGCAATCTCGCCGACCTGCTCGACGTAGCGCACGGTGTTGTCGGCGTCCAGCACCACGACGGTACGGGCCGCCAGGCCGGCCAGCGGACCATCGGCGATGCGCACACCGTAATCGTCGAGAAAGGCCGGGTGACGGAAGGCCGAGAACATGGCCATGTTCTCCACGCCCTCTGCCTCGGCGAAACGGCCTTGGGCAAACGGCAGATCCATTGAGATGCCGAGCACGACCGTATCGTCAAGCTCGCCGGCACGGCGATCGAACTCGCGTACCGATTTGGCACAGGTGCCCGTGTCGAGGCTCGGGAAGATGTTCAGCACCTTCTTCTTGCCGGCAAATGCCTCCAGCCCCTTGTCGGCGAGATCGCTCGCGGTCAGCGAGAAGGCGGGTGCCTTGTCACCCACGGATGGCAGTGTGCCGGCGACGTTGACGGGCGAACCTTTGAATGTGACTTGGGACATGTGTTGTCTCCTTTATCTTGGCCAGTGGTACTGGCTGAAATGACTGTTGGAATCGTACGAAATGGCGGCGACCATCGGTCTGGGTCGCCGCCCGATATCAGTTGCGCAGCGTCGCGATCAGCCGCTTGGGTTTCAAGAGTAGATCAAGGGCGCTGTTGATGTCCGGACAGATCACGTCACAGGCATCGAGCGCATGCCGCGAGAGCCCTTCGGGCTGCATCACGCCGAGACCGAGCACGGCCTCGGCCAACATCAGTGCATCGTTGCGGCCATTGCCGATGGTGACGCACTCGCGGGCCGAGAGCGTGCGCACGTAACGTTGCTTGGCCTCGTCCTGGAGATGATCGGTCAGCGTGGAGAGCGTCACCGGCAGATCGACCAGTCGCGCTTCGACGTCACCGTAGGTGTCGGCGGTGATCACGTGCACGTCCATGTGCTTGGACAACTCGTGTAGGCGCTCGCCCACGCCTTCGACCAGGGCGCCGTCGAGCGCCAGTGTGCCGTTGTAGTCGAGCACCAGGTGCGACAGGTTCAGGACACCCCGACTGGGAACTGTGATTTCCAGCATGTTTACTCCTCGATGACGATTTCTGGTCCGGTCTGATCCTGTGAGCGCACCGCCCGCCCGAGGCCGGCGGCCAACCGGCGGGCGGCCTGCCGATACGTGCCGGCCAAAGCACCGGTTGGGTCCTTTGCGACCGTCGGGGTGCCGGCGTCCAGGTCCTCGCGGATCCGCAGGTCCAAGGGCAGACGACCCAGCAATTCGGTGCCGTACTGGCGGGCGATCGCTTCGCCGCCGCCCTCGCCGAAGATCGCCTCGACGTGACCGCAGTTCGAGCAGACGTGCGTCGCCATGTTCTCGATCACGCCGAGGATCGGCACGTTGACCTTGTTGAACATGTTGATCGCCTTGCGCGCATCCAGGGTGGCGATCTCCTGGGGCGTGGTCACGATCACGCTGCCGGCCACCGGCACCTTCTGCGCGAGTGTCAGCTGCACGTCACCGGTGCCCGGCGGCATGTCGACGATCAGGTAGTCCAGACCGTCCCAACGGGTGTCGTTGAGCAACTGCATCAGGGCCGAGGTCACCATCGGCCCGCGCCAGACCATCGCCGATTCCTCGTCGACCAGGTACCCGATCGACATGGTCTGCAGGCCATGGGCCTCGACCGGGGCCATCGACTTGTCGTCCACCTGGCGCGGTTTCTCGTTGCTACCCAGCATGCTCGGCTGGCTCGGGCCGTAGATGTCGGCATCCAGCAGGCCCACCCTGGCCCCATCGGCCGCCAGGGCCAGGGCGAGATTGATGCTGGTGCTGGACTTGCCCACACCGCCCTTGCCGGAGGCCACCGCGATGATGTTCTTCACGCCGGGCAGTGGCTTGCCGTGCATGGCCGAGCCCTCGGGGGCAACAAAGGCCACCGTGACGGCGGGGTCGACCGAGGCATCGACGGTCGCGACGGCCTCACGAACCCGACTGGTCAACTCGGCCTCCCAGTCACCCGGCGGGTAGTCGAGCACGATATCGATCTGACACGACTTGTCGCGGCACTCGACGCGCTCGATCACCCCCGCCTCGGCCAGCGTCTGGTCGTTGTTGGGATCGTGAATCGCCTCCACCGCACGCTGGATCTCGGCGTTTCGGTCGTCGTTCACGTTGCGCTTCTTGCCGAACAGGCCCATCAATATCATCACCCCAATGTAAATGCGTCAGCGACAGGGTAGCAAAATCGGACCAATTTGGTCTTGTTATGCCAACCGCTTTTCGGCCTCGAGCACGGTCTGCTGCATGGGCAGGAGGCTGTCGGGATTGAGCGACAGGCTCGAGATGCCTTGCTCGACCAGCCACTCGCTGATCTCGGGGAAATCCGAGGGCGCCTGGCCGCAGATACCGATGTACTTGCCCTGCTCGCGGCAGGCGGCGATCGCCATGGCCATCAACTTGAGCACGGCGGGGTTACGCTCGTCGAGCCCTTCGATCAGCGAGGAGTCGCGATCGACGCCCAGGGTCAACTGCGTGAGATCGTTCGAGCCGATGGAAAAACCATCGACGTGCTCGAGGAATTCCTTGGCCAGTAGCGCATTGGCCGGGATCTCACACATCAGGTAGACCTTGAGGTCATGTCGCCCGCGCTCGAGCCCCGCCTTGGTCATCAGGGCGAGCACCCGGTCGACCTCCTCGACACTGCGCACGAAGGGCAGCATCACCTGGGCGTTGGTCAGCCCCATCCCCTCGCGCACCCGCCGCAAGGCCTCGCACTCGAGCACGAACGACTCGGCAAACGACTCGGCGTAGTAACGAGACGCACCACGGAACCCGAGCATCGGGTTTTCCTCGTGGGGCTCGAAGCCCGCCCCACCCACCATCGCGGCGTACTCGTTCGATTTGAAGTCCGACAGGCGCACGATCACTGGCCGCGGGTGGAAGGCCGCCGCAATCGTGCCCACGCCCTCGGCGAGCTTCTGGATATAGAACTCGCGGCGATCATCGAAGCCCACGGTATGCCGATCGATCTCGGCCTGCGTCTCGGCATCCAGCTGGTCGTATTCGAGCAACGCCCGGGGGTGAATCCCGATGCGGTTGTTGATGATGAATTCCAGGCGCGCCAGGCCCACTCCCGCCGCCGGCAATGAGGACAACCGGAAGGCCTGTTCGGGATCGCCGAGATTGATCATCAGATCGGTGCGCGTGGTTTCCGTCACCGAGTGGTCGATCCGCTCGACCGTGAACGGCAGCACGCCGCGATAGACATGTCCGGTGCTGCCCTCGGCGCAGGAGACGGTCACCTCCTCGCCATCGGGCACGCACTTGGTGGCATCGCCGCAACCAACGATCGCCGGGATGCCCAGTTCCCGGGCAATGATCGCCGCGTGACAGGTCCGTCCACCCCGGTTGGTCACGATCGCCCCGGCACGCTTCATGATCGGCTCCCAGTCGGGATCGGTCATGTCGGTGATCAGGATTTCGCCGTCGTCGAGCTTCGCCATTTCCGCCGAGGACTCGATCGTCCGGGCCCGGCCGGCTGCAATGCGCTCGCCGACGCTCTTGCCTTCCACCAGCACCTCGCCCCGTTCCTCGAGTCGATAGGTGGCGTGGGTGGCCGCCTCGCGCTGCGAGTGGACCGTCTCGGGGCGGGCCTGGAGGATGAACAGCTCACCGCTGTCACCGTCCTTGGCCCACTCGATGTCCATCGGGCGGAATTCCCCGGCCTGCTCGCTGTAGTGGCGTTCAATCTCCACGGCAAAGCGTGCCAGCGTCAGCACCTCTTCGTCGGTGATCGCGAAGCGTTGACGCTCATCGACCGGCACATCGACGTTGCGAGTGGACGCACCGTGACGGGCATCCTCGGTGTAGATCATGCGAATCGCCTTCTCGCCCAGCTGGCGCGAGACGATCGGGCACAGGCCCTCCTTGAGCATCGGCTTGAACACGTAGAACTCGTCCGGGTTGACCGCCCCCTGCACCACGTTCTCGCCCAGGCCGTAGGCCGCGGTGATGAACACGGCATCCCGGAAGCCCGACTCGGTATCGATGGTGAACATCACCCCCGAGGAGGCCTTGTCCGAGCGCACCATCTTCTGCACTCCGGCCGACAGGGCCACCGCCATGTGATCGAATCCCTGGTGCACGCGGTAGGAGATCGCCCGATCGGTGAACAGCGAGGCGAACACGTGCCGGATACTGTCGATCAGGGCCTCTTCACCGGCGATATTGAGGTAGCTCTCCTGCTGGCCGGCGAACGAGGCGGTGGGCAGGTCCTCGGCGGTGGCCGAACTGCGCACGGCGACATCCGTGTTCTCGCCATAGTCGTGACCCAGTTCCCGGTAGGCAGCGACGATCTCCTCGGCCAAATCCTCCGGCACCTCTCCCTCGGCAATCCAGCGGCGGATCTGCCGACCGGCCTTCTCCAGCGCGGTCACGTCGTTGGTGTCCAGCGCGCCGAGCTCCTCGGTGATCCGATC
>JAGXGL010000058.1 GCA_024636755.1 Guyparkeria sp.
CGGGCGAGAAAGGCCGCGACGATGGCCTCGTTCTCCGCCGGCCACAGGCTGCAGGTAGCGTAGACCAGCCGCCCGCCGGGACGCGTGGCGCTCGCCCCCTGTTCGAGCAGCTGGCGCTGCGTCTGGGCGAGGCCATCCCAGTCGATGTCGGCCCAACGCAGTTCCGGGTGGCGTCGCCAGGTGCCTGAGCCGCTGCAGGGGGCGTCGATCAGCACGCGATCGAATTCGGCGAGATCCACGGGCAGTGGCTGGGTGGCATCCACCGTGCGCAACTCGAGTTCGGTGTCGCCATGACGCTGGGCGCGCGTGCGCAACCGATCGAGACGGTCGGGGTGAAGGTCGCAGGCGGTCAGGTGCAATTGCCCGCGGGCCTCGTCGAGTAGCCCGAGGGTCTTGCCACCGGCCCCGGCACAAAGGTCCAGCACCCGCTCGCCCGGCTGGGCTTCAAGCGTGCGTACCACCCACTGGCTGCCGGCATCCTGGATCTCGAAACCACCGGCCTCGAAGCTGGGCAGGCGGGTCAGGCGTGTGGGGTGCTCGAGCCGGATGCCCAGCGGCAGTCCCGCGATGGTCTTGGCCTCGATGTCCGCCTCGGCCAGCTCGTCGATCAGGGCGTTGCGCTCGCCGTGGCGTGGATTGGCATGCAGATCCACGGGGGCGCGGCCATCCAGTGCCCGGGCCAGCGACTCCGGGTGATCGGGCTGCCAGGCCTGCCATTGCTCCGCGGCGGCGGGTGGCAGATTGAAGCGAACGCTCCAGGGCAGGGAGTCGAACGGCTGGGCGCGCCGCCGTGCCAGGGTGGCGGTGGTTTCCGGTGTCAGCCCCGCCGCCTCGGCGAGCACCGGGTCGAGTGCCTCGGCCAGCGAGAGGGTCGCGGCGACCCGCGCGGCCATGCTTGGCGCGTGCTCGTCGAGCAGCCAATCGAGCGCTCGGCGCTGTCGCAACACGAACAGGGTCAGTTCGCGCACCCGCTCACGATCCCGCCGCCCCATCTTGCGTCGCGTGGCCAACTCCCGTTGCAGGCTGCGGTCGGCGGGCAGGCCCTGCTCGGTGATGCGTTCGAGCAGTTCGGCGGTCAGCAGCAACTGGGCCGGGAAGGTGCGCCCGCGGGGCAGGTCGGGGCGGGGCCAGTCGTCGAGGGGCGGGCGTTCGGGTTCGATCGGGTCGGTCATGAGGGCTCGGCGGTCGTTGGGGCTGGCGTTTGGTAGTATCTCACGATCTCGCATGCCCCCGATTGGGGCGCCCGATTCCACCAAGGAAGGTCTGCACGAATCCGATACCGCTCTGCGTGCCTTGAGTCGGGCAGATGCAAGGCGATCGTCCGCTGTGTAAGAGTTGTTCTCTTTCCAAGGGCGACAACGCAGCAGGTGCCCGACTCAAGGCTCACCCTGCGGGGCTCGGCGAGTCGCCCGTGCTCGGCGTTGCGTCGTCTTGGCGTGGCCAACGCACGCCAAGACGACGCGCCTTGATCACGAACGACTCGCCGGGCCAGAGTGGCATCGGATTCATGCAGGCCTTCCTCAACAGAGACATGTCATTTCAATGAGCACGCAAGCAAACGGCGGGGCAAACACGGCGGTCGACCTGCACTTCGAGGAGCGTGGCGGCGGTCTGCCGGTGATCATCATGCACGGATTGTTCGGCTCGCTGTCGAACTGGCGCGGCATCGCCCAATCGTTGAGCGCGAACTACCGGGTCATCAATCTCGATCTGCGCAACCACGGTCGTTCGCCCCATGCCCCCGGGCTTTCCTACGAGGCGATGGCCAAAGACGTCCTCGCGGTGATGGATCGGCTTGGAGTCGAGCGCGCCCACCTGATTGGCCATTCATTAGGCGGCAAGCTCGGCATGGTGCTGGCCGATCGTCACCCCGAGCGGATTGCCCGGTTGGCCGTGGTCGATATCGCGCCGAAGTGGTATCCGCCGTGGCACAAGGATGTCTTCGCGGCGCTGGATGCCGTCGACCTGGCAACGCTCGAGTCGCGTGACCAGGCGCGTCAGCAGATGGCCGCGCATGTGTTCGAGCCCGAGGTGCGAGCATTCCTCGCCGCGAACCTCGAGCAGGTCGACGGTCAGTGGCGCTGGCGGTTCAACCTGCCTGAGCTCAAGGCGGCCTACGAGCAGACGTCCGACATGCCGACGTTGTCGGGTTTCTACCTCGGGCCGGCGCTGTTCATCCGTGGCGCTCGGTCGGCGTATATCGAGGCGGGCGACGAGGAGCGCATCGGCCGCGACTTTCCGCAGAGTTGCATCGTCACCCTGGAACAGGCGCGCCATTGGCCGCACATCGAGGACACGGCCGGATTCCTCGATGCGGTCACCCGCTTTTTCGCCCACGGTTGCCACGATTTCCCGGCGCGGCCGATCGGGTAGTCGGCCCGTGTAGGAAAATTCCTACAAAAGAAATCGAAAATTCCTACGAAACTTTCGGCAATTTCGTCTATCCAGCCGGCGTCAGAGCGCGCATCATGCACCCGTGCTTGGATGCACAGGGCAGGAAGCCCAACCGGCCAGGGAGGCCGAGGGATCGTACGGCGGACAGGATGTCCGCGCAGGATGCACCGGCAGAGGATCTGCCAGACCGGGTGGTCGGGTTCGCCCGACGCGCGCACGGCGCTCTTTTAAGGAAGCGCACCGTAAACAACCGGACTTCGGGATAGAGCCCAGGTTGTTTGTGGGCCGCCAGGAAGGCTGCGGCGCGTTCGGCAAGGAGGCCGGGCCCGGTAAACGGATCTAGCCAAGTGCCCAGGATGGGCGCTGCCACGGACGGCAAGGGACGATTCCGCGCAGGACGCGTGCTTGATGCAGGATGGCATCGCTGAAAAAAAACGGTGGTAGACGCCGGCAACAACAAGCAACCGCAGGAACGGTCAGCGGCGAGACAAGAATCAACAGGATCGGCAACGGATTTTGCCCTTGTCTTAAGGAAAAGCACTCGCCACACCGGACCCAGGGATCGGGACCCAAGACTCAGCACAGGGACAATGCGCCGGATCCATGCCGCAGGGCAGGATCATTTCCCGGCCAGGAAGGCCCTCCTTCTTTTTCGTAAACGATGACCCAAGACCACCCTCTGAGTGACTCAGATTCGGGTGTTTTTTGCGTGTGCGTTTTGGCATTCCCGGGCCGAGCAGGGTCGCGACCTGTTTTGGGGTGTCCCTCGTCGATTTCGGCAGCCGCGTTTGGCGTTTCACCTCGGACAGGGCGGCGAGTTGGGTCTTCTGGCGGGGGAAGGCCTGGGGCCGATATCGAGCGCAAGTGCCGCTTGCCCGTGCTCTTGGTTCCCTTGGTGGCCTGTCCCCGCGCGGCGGGGTAGACTGCGCCGGCCATGAAGCTCGACGCCTATGATTACCACCTGCCCCCCGAACGGATCGCCGCCCGCCCGGCCGAGCCGCGCGAAGCGGCGCGCCTGCTGGTGCTGCCGGCGACGGGTGAGTTCATCCATCGCCACATCGGTGATCTTCCCGACCTGATCGCACCGGGTGATCTCCTGCTCCTGAACGATACCCGCGTGATCCCGGCCCGAGCCTTCGGGCACAAGGCCTCTGGTGGCAAGGTGGAGTTCCTGCTCGAACGGCTGCTGGATACCGAGCGGGCGCTGTGCCATCTGCGCAGCAGCCGCTCGCCACGGATCGGCGCCGAGCTGATCATGGAGGGCGGCGCTCGACTCGAAGTGACCGGTCGTGACGGGGCGTTGTTCGAGGTGAGACTGCTCGGCACCCGTCCTTCGGCCGGCATGCTGGGCTGGCTGGAGGCGCATGGTCACATGCCCTTGCCCACCTACATCGAGCGCGCGGACGACGACCAGGATCGCCACGATTACCAGACGGTGTTTGCCCGTCGCGACGGCGCGGTGGCTGCCCCCACCGCCGGACTTCATCTGACCGAGGCGCTGCTCGAGCGCCTACGCGCCAAGGGTGTCGAGACGGCCTTCGTCACCCTGCACGTCGGCGCGGGCACCTTCCAGCCGGTGCGCAGCGAGACCATCGAGGCGCACGAGATGCATCGCGAATGGACCGAGGTGCCGCAGACCACGGTCGAGGCCGTCGCCGCGGCCCGTCGGCGCGGCAATCGCGTGATCGCGATCGGCACCACGGCGGTCCGGGCGATCGAAACGGCCGCCCGGGCGCACCCCGAGCCCGCCGCACGCGGCGAGATCGGCCCGTTCGTCGGCGACACCCAGTTGTTTCTCTACCCCGGCCAGCCGTTGCACGTCATCGACGCGATGCTGACCAACTTCCACCTGCCCCGCTCGACGTTGTTGATGCTGGTTTCGGCGTTCGCGGGGCGCCAGCGGGTGCTGGCCGCCTATCGCGAGGCCATCGAGCGCGGCTACCGCTTCTATTCCTTTGGTGATGCCATGTTCATCGAGACCACTGCCGGCGTCGAGGGCGCACAGACCGCATGAAATTCGAGCTGCATGACTGCACCCGCACCAAGACCGATGCCGACCGTCTGGCGGGGCCGCGCCGGGGCCAGGTCCGCTTCGCCCGCGGCGTGATCGACACGCCGGCATTCATGCCCGTGGGTACCTACGGCACGGTCAAGGCGCTCACCCCGGAGGAGTTGACCGACCTGGGCGCGCAGATCGTGCTGGGCAACACGTTTCACTTGATGCTGCGTCCGGGCACGGAGATCATTCGCCTGCACGGTGACCTGCACGACTTCATGCACTGGGAGCGTCCGATCCTGACCGACTCGGGCGGCTTTCAGGTGTTCTCGCTGGCCGAGATGCGCAAGATCACCGAGGAAGGCGTGCGTTTTGCCTCGCCCGTCAACGGCGATCGCGTGATGCTCACCCCCGAATCCTCGATGCAGGTTCAGCACGAACTGGGGTCGGACATCCAGATGATCTTCGACGAGTGCACGCCGTACCCGGCCACGCCGGAGGTGGCCGGTGCCTCGATGCGCCTGTCGCTGCGCTGGGCGGCGCGGTCGAAGACGGCATTCGAGTCGCTCCGCCCGGAAGGCTCGGATCGCGCCCTGTTCGGCATCGTCCAGGGCGGCATGCACGAGGCCCTGCGCCGCGAGTCGGCCGCCGGGCTGGTCGACCTGGGTTTCGATGGCTACGCCGTGGGTGGCCTTTCGGTGGGCGAGCCGCTTGCGGAGCGCAACGCGGTGCTCGAGTTCACCCTGCCCGAGTTGCCGGCCGATCGCCCCCGCTACCTGATGGGGGTGGGCAAGCCCGAAGACCTGGTCGAGTCGGTCGCCCGCGGGGTGGACATGTTCGATTGCGTCATGCCGACGCGCAACGCGCGCAATGGCCACCTGTTCACGCGTTACGGCGACGTACGCCTGAAAAATGCCCGCTACGCCACCGACGTCCGGCCGCTCGACGAGAACTGTGACTGCTATACCTGTCGGCACTACTCGCGCGCCTACCTCAAGCACCTGCACAAGGCGCGCGAGGTGCTGGGCGCGCGGCTGTGCACCATCCACAACCTGCGCTACTACCAGGTGCTGATGGCCGAGATGCGCGCGGCGATCGAGGTCGATGCCTTCGAGGCATTCCGCAGCCGTTTCTACACCGAGCGCGAACGCGGCGTTTGATCGGGATAAGGGCGCGCCGCTTCCGGAGAAAGGGCGTGATCGCTCGGTAAGGCCAGTGGCCAGTGTGAACGCCCCGGGCGGTGCGGTCGCCCAGCCCTACTGAGATTTCTTCGGCTTGTGGCATACTCCGGGGCTGTTTTCAAAACCAACCAAACAACACGAAATCGGGAGCGACCACCACGATGTTCTTTATCAGCGATGCCATGGCCCAGGCGGAAGGGGCCGGTGAGCCGAGCCTGCTGGCAACCTTCCTGCCGCTGCTGCTTATCTTCGCCGTCATGTACTTCTTGTTGATCCGTCCGCAGATCAAGCGTCAGAAGGAGCACAAGAAGCTGATCGAGGCGATCGAGAAGGGCGACGAGGTGGCGACCACTGGTGGCGTGCTCGGTCGTGTCGTCGATCTCGGTGACACGCTCCTGGTGCTGGAAATCGCCGAAGGCACCACGATCGTGGTGCAGCGGTTCGCCGTGAGCACGGTCATGCCCAAGGGCACCATCAAGGACGCACGCGAGGCCTGATCCTCGCTATTTCCCAGGGCTCGCATGCGGGCCCTCTTGTTTTTGTCGCCCGCCGGCCAGGGATGCGTGTCGGCGGGTCGCGTCCCGGTCCCGGGGCGCCTTTCCACGCGAAGGCCTAGAAGATGAACCGCTATCCCCTGTGGAAGAATCTGATCGTCGTCGTTGTCGTGCTGGTGGGGTTGTTCTACGCCCTGCCGAACTTCTTCGGTGAAGAGCCGGCCCTGCAGATATCCAAGCGCGACGGCAGCATGGAACAGGCCGCCCTGTCCGAGGCGCAAAGCGCTCTGCGAGCCGCCGGCATCGATTACATCCGTGCCGAGATGCAGGACGACTCCGGTCTGATCCGTTTCAACTCCACGGACGATCAGCTCGAGGCGGTCGACGTGGTGCGCGCCGCCCTCGGCGGTGATTACCCCGTTGCCCTCAACCTTGCTCCGGCCGCGCCGACCTGGCTGACCGATCTCGGCGCCCTGCCGATGTATCTGGGCCTGGACCTGCGCGGGGGCGTCCATTTCCTGATGCAGGTGGACATGGGCGCGGCGGTCAACACCGCGCTGGACCGTCGTGTTGATGGCATGCGTGCCGACCTGCGCGGCGAGCGCCTGCGTTATGTCTCCGCCGAGGTCACCGACGAGCAGCGCATCCAGGTGCGTTTCCGTGACGCCGAGTCTCGGGATCAGGCCATCGAACAGTTGACGGAAGACTACGAGGATCTCGAGCTCGATTCGGCGGAAATCGACGGTGATCCGTACCTGACGGCGACGATGACCGATGAGGGTGTCGAGACCGAGCGCCGCGCCGCCCTCGAGCAGAACATCACCACCCTGCGCAACCGCGTCAACGAACTGGGCGTGGCCGAGCCGCTGATCCAGCAGCAGGGCGACAGCCGTATCGTGGTCGAGCTGCCGGGCATCCAGGACACGGTGCGCGCTAAGGAGATCCTCGGCGCAACGGCCACGCTGGAATTCCGCCTGGTCCACGGCGCGCCGGCCGACTGGGTCGATGCCGACGAGTCCGGCAGCGTGCCGCCGCAGGCACGCCTCTATCACCGTCGCGATGGTGGCCCGGTGCTGCTCAAGCGCCAGGTGATCGTCACGGGCGACCGGGTCACCGGGGCATCCTCGGGTTTCGATCAGGATTCCGGCTCGCCGGCGGTATTCGTCAACCTCGACAGCCAGGGCGCGCGGCGCATGGCCGACATCACCGGCGACAACATCGGCCAGCAGATGGGCGTGGTGTTCCTCGAGAACCGCATCGACACCACCGTCGACGAGGACGGCAACCTGATCGAGGAAAAGAAACTGGTCGAGGAGGTGATCAACGTCGCCACCATTCGTGACCAGCTGGCGAACCGCTTCCAGATCACCGGTCTCGACTCCTCGCAGGAGGCGCGTGACCTCTCGCTGCTGCTACGTGCCGGCGCCCTGCGTGCCCCGATGGATATCGTCGAGGAGCGCACCGTCGGTCCGAGCCTGGGCGCCGAGAACATCCAGGCGGGTGTGAACGCCGCCATTCTCGGCTTCGTGCTGGTCTCGATCTTCATGATGATCTACTACCGCGTGTTCGGCGTGATCGCCGTGGTCGCGCTGGTGACCAACCTGGTCATCATCGTGGCGGTGCTTTCGATGCTGCAGGCAACACTCACGTTGCCGGGTATTGCCGGGATCGTGCTGACCGTGGGCATGGCGGTGGACGCCAACGTGCTGATCTTCGAGCGCATCCGCGAGGAGGTCAGGAACGGCATGACGCCGCACGCGGCGATGAAGGCCGGCTACGAGCGGGCGTTCGCCACCATCCTGGATGCGAACATCACCACCCTGCTGGCGGCACTTGCCCTGTTCGCCTTCGGCACCGGGCCGGTCAAGGGTTTTGCCGTGACGCTGTCGATCGGCATTCTCGCCTCGGTGTTCACCGCGGTGATGCTGTCGCGAGCGCTGGCCAACTTGGTCTACGGCCGCCAGGCGCGCCTGAAGGGACTTTCCATCTGAGCCGGCCAGGTGCCGGCAATCGAATCAGACGAGTGACACCATGAACGTATTTCCAGCCGACGCGCGATTCGACTTTTTCGGCAAGCGCTACTTCGCCTACGCCCTGTCGGCGATCCTGCTGCTGGTCGCGGCGGGCTCGCTGGCGACCAAGGGACTCAACCTCGGTCTGGACTTCACCGGCGGGGTGGTCGTCGAGCTGGGCTACCCGGGCGGGGCGCACATCGAGTCGGTGCGTGACACGCTTGATGCCCAGGGTTTCGACCAGGCGGTCGCCCAGCTGTTTGGCTCGTCGGAGTCGGTGCTGGTGCGGTTGCCGCCGACGGGTGAAAGCCAGTCGCGGCTCGCCGACCAGGTGCTGACCGCGCTGCAGTCGGAGTCGGGTGACGTCACCATGCGCCGGGTCGAGTATGTCGGTCCGGCGGTGGGCAAGGAGCTGTTCAACGCCGGCGGACTTGCCCTGCTGGTCGTGCTGGCCGGCATTCTCGTCTACGTGGGCTTTCGTTTTCAGGTGCGCCTGGCCGGCGGGGCGATCCTCGCACTGGCGCACGACCTGGTGGTGGTGCTGGGCATCGTCAGTCTGGTGGGGCTTCGCTTCGACCTGACCGTGCTGGCGGCCTTCCTCGCGCTGGCCGGCTACTCGATCAACGACACCATCGTGGTGTTCGATCGCATCCGCGAGAACTTCCAGAAGATGCGCAAGGGCACCGAGAAGGAGGTGATGAACGCCTCGGTCAACCAGACCATGTCGCGCACGGTGATTACCTCGGGCACCACCTTCCTCACCGCGCTGGCATTGTTCGTCTTCGGTGGCGAGGCGCTGTACGGCTTCTCGTTGACGCTGCTGCTGGGTATCGCGATCGGCACGTTCTCCTCGGTCTACGTTGCCTCGGCGATCTCGCTGGACATGGGCCTCAGGCGCCAGGATCTGCTTAAGCTGGATGACCGCGATCGGCTCAAGCAGGCCGAGGACAGCGCGCCCTGATCGCCGGCCTCGCTCACCGGCAACGGTGCCCGAGTCGGGTGTCGCCGGTGCCGGACAGAAGAAAGCCCGCAACGGATGCGGGCTTTTTCGTGTCCTGCGTTGTCGCGGCGGATTATTCGGGCCGGGACACCGCGCGCCAGGTTTTTTCACCCTTGCTGATGGCCTGGAGCATGGCGTGAACCAGCTTGGGATTGGCGCAGATGACGTTGCCACTGCCGAGGTAGTCGTCGCCGCCCTGGTTGTCGATCACCACGCCACCGGCCTCGCGGACCAGCAGAACGCCAGCGGCCATGTCCCAGGGCTTGAGGCCGAATTCCCAGAAGCCGTCGAAACGGCCGGCGGCCACGTAGGCCAGGTCCAGCGCGGCCGAGCCGGGACGACGGATGCCGGCGATCGGGCCGTGCAGCGCCCGCAAGGTCGCGATGTAGCGCTCGAGGTTCTGGTCGTCGCGGAACGGAATGCCGGTGCCCAGCAACGCGCCGTCCAGCCCCTTGCGCGGGGTGACGCGGATGCGGCGGTTGTCGAGAAAGGCCCCGCCGCCGCGCTCGGCGGTGAACAGTTCCTGGTTCACCGGGTTGTAGATCACCCCCAGTTCCAGTCGGCCCTTGCGTTCCAGTGCGATGGAGACCGCGTAGTGGCCGATGCCGTGCAGAAAGTTGGTGGTACCGTCGAGCGGATCGATGATCCAGCGAAACTCGGCGTCTTCCTGCCCGGCCGCGCCGGACTCCTCGGCGAGGATGCTGTGGTCGGGGTAGGCGCGCAGCAGGGTGTCGATGATCGCCGCCTCGGCCTGGTGGTCGACCTCGCTGACGAAGTCGTTACGCTTTTTCGACTCGATAGTGAGGTCGTTCACGCGATCGCGGCTGCGGGAGATGATGCTGCCGGCGGCGCGGGCGGCGCGCACGGCGATATTGAGCATGGGGTGCGGCATAATGGTCTGGTCGGCTCGACGAGCGAATGGTGGATGACGGGCCGTGGCAGGCGGTTTCCTCACTGCCGGTGGCGCGTCCGGGCCGGTCGAATGGACCGTGATGCCCGGTCGGGACGCTGATGGCGCCCCGTTCCTCGGATCCGGAATTATACGCGTAAACGCCCCTATGTCAGCCATGCCGCAATCGTCCGCTCCCACGCACACCATGCCCTCCGCCGAGTTCCTTGCGCGGATCGAGATCGTGCTTTGCCAGACGTCGATGGCCGAGAACATCGGCGCCGCCGCCCGGGCGATGAAGACCATGGGTCTCTCGCAGCTGGTGCTGGTCGCGCCCCGAGCTAGTCGGGCGGCGATCGACGACAAGGCCCGGGCGGTGGCCACGCATGCCGCCGACGTGCTGGACGCGGCGCGCGTGGTCGATTCGGTCGACGCGGCGGTGGCCGACTCGGTGGCCGTGTGGGCGACGACCGCCCGGACGCGCAGCCTGGCCCTGCCGTTGCTCGATGGGCGGGCGGCGGCCGCTGAGGTCCTGCGGCAGGTC
>JAGXGL010000007.1 GCA_024636755.1 Guyparkeria sp.
CTCGGCCTCGCCCCGGCGACGCTCGAGGGCATCCTCGATCCGCGACCGACGTGCCTGCAGGACGACAAGGTCGCTGCCGCTGGCCTCGTTTACCTGATAGGAGGTGCGCGCGCTTTCCAGCAATTCGCGGTACAGCTCGCGCTCGGCCTCGAGCAGGCGACCGAGGGCCTCCTCGCGGTAGACGGCCAGCCACAGCCGGCGGACCTCGCGCTTGAGCTGGCGGTCGGCAGTGGCCAGAGCGGCCGCCGAGCCGGCGACGCGGGCCTCGGCCAGCTCGCCGCGGTAGGCGAGCGTGTCACCCGGCGGCAGGCTCTGCGAGAGCGTCACCACCGTCTGGGTCATGGGTGAATCGTCCAATTGAAAGGTATCGGTGGGCAGGTTCTGCAGGGCGACGGACAGTCGCGGGTCGGGCAACTCGTCGGCGGCCTCGGCAGTCGCAGCCAGGCCGGCGCGCCGCCGGTCGGCGGCCTGCAGGCCTTCGTCGCCCTGGATGGCGGCCTGCTCGGCCGCTTCCAGCGTCAGGCGCGCGTCCGCCTCGGCAAGGGCCGGTGTGATCGGGGTAATCACTGCCAGCAGGGCCATGGCGGCCCGCGCGAGAATCGTGTTGTTCATGGGGTTTCCTCGGTTGAAGACGGTCAGCAGGGAGCTGGGTCAGCCGAGGGGTGCCGGGGCATATCGCCCCGAATGTCTCGGCCGCGTCAGGCCGAGAGGGGAGGACGGAAGGGGGTGCTTGCCACGCCCGCGGCCATCGAGTCGACCAACGGCGCGTCGAGCGTGCCGTTGGCCAGGTGGATGGCGGGGGCCATGGACTGAGCCGGCAGGGAGAAGCCGCCCAACAGCACGCAATTGCCGCAATGGTCACAGCCGGTAGAGGTGGTTGCCTCTTCGGTCGCGCCGCTCGTGCTCGGGCAGTCGGCCGAGTGTTCGACCATCTCGTCGATTGGGCAATCGAGCATGGCCACGCCGGCGGTCACCGCGTTGAGCGGTGCCCAGAAGGCGAGCAGCAGGGTGACCAGGTGCATGAGTTTCATGGAGTCGGGACTATAGGTGCCTCTTTTGACCGGTGCAAGCCCCAAGCCCCGGGCGCGGCCGGCCGATTAGTCTGGCGTCAACCGGAGCAGTCGACCATCGGCGTGATCGGTGATCACCCAGAGCGCGCCGTCCGGCCCGGTCTCGACGTCGCGGATACGCCACTCGCGCTCTTCCAGCCAGCGGTCCTCTCTGACCACGCGTTCGCCATCAAGTGGCAAGCGGGCCAGGTGCCGCTTGGCCAGTGCGCCGACGAACAGGTCGCCCTGCCAGTCGGGGAAGCGTTCGTGGTCGTAAAAGGTCATGCCGGAGGGGGCGATCGACGGGGTCCAGTGATGGAGCGGGCCGGTCACGCCCTCGACCTCGTCCGGGGCAATCTCCGGACCGGCATACTCCCGCCCGTAGGTCTGGATCGGCCAGCCGAAGTTTTCGCCGGCGGCCGGGATGTTGATCTCGTCGCCGCCGCGCGGGCCGTGCTCATGGATCCACACGCGACCGGTTTGTGGGTGGGTTGCCGCCCCCTGCGGATTGCGGTGGCCGTAGCTGAAGATCGCGCCCTGGGCATCGGGCCGGTCGGCGAACGGGTTGTCGGCCGGGATGCGGCCATCGTCGTGGAGGCGCAGAACCGAACCGTTGTGGTCCGCCAGATCCTGGGCGCGGTCGCGCTCGCCGCGGTCGCCGACGGTCATGAACAGGTACCCGTCCTGATCGAAGGCCAGCCGCGAGCCGAAGTGGATGCCGGAATCGACGCAAGGGGTGGCGACATGCAGGGTTTCGAAATCGAGCAGTCGGTCGCCCTCCAGCCGTCCGCGGCCCATGTGGGTGGCGTTGCCGCCATCGCATTGCCCCGCCCAGGTCAGGTAGATCCATTGGTTGTCGGCATGCGCCGGATGGGCGAGCACGTCGAGCAACCCACCCTGGTTGCGGTGGTCGACCTCGGGCAGGCCGTCGATCTCCTGGCGCTCACCGGTCGCCGGGTCGATGCGCCAGAGCCGACCGCGGCGCTCGGTGACCAGCAACTCGCCATCGGCAAGAAAGGTCAGGGCCCAGGGGTGATGCAGCCCGCCCGTGATCGTCTCGACGGCAGGCTCCGCCAGCACCGGCTGGACGGCGAGCAGTGGCAACAACACTGGCAGGACGAGCAGGGCAAGTCGTGCATGAGACATGGGGGTTCCTCGCGGCGAGTATTCCGATGTTGTGAAGGTTGAGATTAGACGAGCCGGTTGTGGTCATCAGGCCAGCATCGGGTAGCTGAACAGCGAGAAGTGCAGCAGGTTGACCAGCCAGTGCAGAGCGATAGCCGGCCAGAGCGAACCGCTTTTCCAGGCGACCCAGCCGTAGCCCAGCCCGGCGACGGTGGCCACGGCGGCAAACTCGGTGCCGAAGGGCAGGTGGGCCAGCCCGAAGAGCACCGCGGTGAGCCACCAGGCATGCGCCGCGCCCAGCCGGGCCAGCAGGTGGCGCTGGAGCAGGCCGCGAAACAGCACCTCCTCGGCGGCGACCGTGACCAGGTTCACTGCGGCAAACAGGGTCAGTAGCGACAGGCCGGGCCAGCCGGGCTGCCAGCGCAACAGGCCGGTGGCGATGCCCAGCGCGACCGCCGCGGCGATGGTCGCCAGCCCGGCCGTCAGCGGGGGCAACGGACTGGCTGCTCGCCAACGCCCGATCACCAACGGCAGCCAGGCCGCCACCAGCAGGGCCTGGCCGACCGGCAGGTAGAGGCTGTGCGGCAGGCAGTCGCGGCAGAAACGTCGGTCCTGCCACAGCGGTGGATTCTCAAAGCTAGGCCAGAGATGCAGGCTGAGGATCACGCCCAGGTCGATCGCGATGGCGGCAACCACCGGGCCGACGGCTCCGCGGATTGCCGCGATCAGGCCCAGTCCGAGCAGTGCGATCAGCACCGCCAGGCCCGGCGGCTCGGCGTGCCCGGCAAGCAGCGCGCCCACGCCGGTGGCCAGGGAGAGAATCAGGGCTAGGCTCCAGTGGCGAAGATCGGCCATGAGGGGTTCTGAACCTTTCGTTCGGTCAGGCGTGAGGCCCTGGCTCATTGAAAAGGGCATTGTCGCCGAGCGGCCGGCCGGGATGGAGGTCGTGGCGATTGATCCCGCCCCGGTTGGATGGCATGCATACGTATAAGCGGTTGTTTTTGTCGGGAAATGGGCTAGAATTCGCCGGCCTTTGTGGTCGGCACGGCCCCATTCCATGCGCACCAGACGAGGTTTTATGACGACTGTTGCCAAGCGAAGCATTCCCGGAACCCGCCAGGCGACATTGGCGGGTACGCAGGACGGGCAGGCGCCCAAGCTGCAGGTCTTCACCGACCGTCACCTCGACAAGATCGAGCCGCTCAAGCGACTGGGCGAGGAGGCGTTGTTCGAGATGAAGGTCGTCGCAAGCGTGCTGCCGTTTCGCGTCAACAACTACGTCATCGAGAACCTGATCGACTGGGATCGCGCCCCCGACGACCCGATCTTCTCCCTGACCTTCCCGCAGCGCGACATGCTCGACCCCGAGATGTACGAGCAGATGGCCGAGTTGCATCGCCGCGAGGCACCCAAGGAAGAGATCACCGCACTGGCGTGGAAACTGCGGCACAAGCTCAACCCGCACCCGGCCGGCCAGATGGAGATGAATCTCCCCGAGGTCAACGGCGAGACGGTCGAGGGCGTGCAGCACAAGTACCGCGAGACCGCGCTGTTCTTCCCCAGCCAGGGCCAGACCTGCCACAGCTACTGCACCTTCTGCTTCCGCTGGGCGCAGTTCGTCGGCGACAAGAACCTCAAGATCGCCTCCAAGGAGGCCGGCCAGTTGCTCGACTACCTGGCCGCCCACCCGCACCTGTCGGATTTGCTGATGACCGGCGGCGACCCCATGGTGATGAAGACCAAGCACCTGGCGCCGTATCTTGAGGGTCTGCTCGACGAGCGACTCGACCATGTCCAGACGGTTCGCATCGGTACCAAGGCATTGTCTTTCTGGCCGTATCGTTTCGTCACCGACGCGGACGCCGACGAGTTGCTGGGGCTGTTCGAGCGGCTGGTCGAGTCCGGCAAGCACGTGGCGGTGATGGCGCACATCAACCACTACCAGGAGATGGAGAACCCCATCTTCCGCGAGGCGGTCAAGCGCATCCGGGCGACCGGCGCGGAGATCCGCACCCAGAGCCCGCTGATCAAGCACATCAACGATTCGGGCGAGGTCTGGGCGCGGATGTGGCGCGAGCAGGTGCGTTTGGGCATGATCCCCTATTACATGTTCGTCGAGCGCGACACCGGCGCGAAGTACCGCTTCGAGGTGCCGCTGGCCGAGGCGCATCGCATCTATCGCGACGCGATGACGCAAGTCTCGGGGCTGGCGCGTACCGCCCGTGGCCCGTCCATGTCCGCCGGGCCGGGTAAGGTCGAGATCCAGGGCGTGGCCGAGATCCAGGGCGAGAAGGTGTTCGTCCTGCGCTTCGTTCAGGGTCGCAATCCGGACTGGGTCCAGCGGCCGTTCTTCGCCAAGTACGACGAGGAGGCCACCTGGCTGCATGAGTTGAAGCCGGCCTTTGGTGAAAAGACGTTTTTCTTCGAGGACGAGTACCAGGCTATGCAGGCCGACAGTGGCCTAACGGTGATCGACGCCGCCGAAGTCGAGGCATAAGCCCTTGACGTATCGGGCGCGGGTCGCTAAGATTGCGCGCCTTCAAACAACGCCGGTCGGCGGCAGCATTGTGTCGCCGACCCCTTTACGCATAAACATTCGGGTTTTACAGCATGTACGCAGTGGTCGTTACCGGCGGTAAGCAGTACCGCGTCGAGCAAGGCACCAAGGTGCGCGTCGAGAAGCTCTCTGGCGAAGCCGGCAGCACCGTGACGCTGGATCGGGTTTTGATGGTCGGCGACGGCTCTGACATCAAGGTGGGCGCACCCATCGTTGATGGCGCGAGCGTCACCGCCGAGATCGTCGGCCAGGGCCGCGGCAAGAAGGTCGAGATCATTAAGTTCCGCCGCCGCAAGCACCACATGAAGCGTCAGGGCCACCGCCAGGCCTACACTGAACTCAAGATCACCGGCATCAGCGCCTAAGCGCCCGGGACCAGACCAGGAGACTTGAACCATGGCACATAAGAAAGCAGCAGGCTCTACCCGAAACGGACGCGACAGTGAAAGCAAGCGCCTCGGCGTGAAGCGTTTCGGCGGTGAAGCCGTCTCTGCCGGCAGCATCATCGTTCGTCAGCGTGGCACCAAGTTCCACGCCGGTTCCAACATGGGCGTAGGACGTGACTACACGCTGTTCGCCCTGACCGACGGCAAGGTGAAATTCGAGGTCAAGGGCCCGAAAAGCCGCCGTTTCGTCAGCATCGAGTCGGCCTGAACCGGCGCGATGTAAGTTGGCGGTCAGCCCGGCTGACCGGTGACCGACGTCTGAGCCCCGCCTGCGAGCGGGGCTTTCGTGTTTGTGGCCTGTCCAGGGCAAACCCGTGAGCCAGAGATGCCGTCGAATCATGCAGAATTGCCCTAATGGGCGTGTAATTGCGGGGATCGTGTCGTGAAATTTGTCGATGAAGCGACCATCAAGGTCAAGGCCGGTGATGGCGGCAATGGGGTGGTGAGTTTTCGCCGCGAGAAGTACGTGCCCTTCGGTGGGCCGAACGGCGGCGATGGCGGTGACGGTGGGTCGGTGTACCTGGTCGGTGACGTCAATCTCAACACCCTGGCCGACTTCCGCTTCCAGCGGCACTACGAGGCCGAGCGGGGCAAGAACGGCGCCGGGCGCAACATGACCGGCCGGCAGGGCAGTGACCTCTACGTCCACGTGCCGCTCGGCACCGTGGTCCACGACGAGGACACCGGCGAGGTGATCGGCGAGGTGGTCGAGGCCGAGGCCGAACTGCTGGTGGCCAAGGGCGGTTGGCACGGGCTGGGTAACACCCGCTTCAAGAGCTCGATCAATCGCGCCCCGCGGCAGAAGTCCGACGGCACCCCCGGCGACGAACGCCGGCTGCGTCTCGAGCTCAAGGTGCTGGCCGATGTCGGCCTGCTCGGCCAGCCCAACGCCGGCAAGTCGACCCTGATCCGCGCCATCTCGCATGCCCGGCCGAAGGTCGCCAACTACCCGTTCACCACCCTGTACCCCAACCTGGGTGTGGTGGCGCCCGAGCCGCATCGCAGCTTCGTGGTCGCCGACATTCCCGGCCTGATCGAGGGCGCGGCCGAGGGCGCGGGCCTGGGTATCCGGTTTCTCAAGCACCTGGCCCGCACCAACCTGCTGCTGCACGTCGTCGATGTCGCCCCCTACGACGAGGTCGACCCGGTCGAGAGCGTTGCGGCGATCGAGGCGGAGCTGGAGAAATACGACGAGGCGCTTGCCGAGCGACCGCGCTGGCTGGTGCTCAACAAGATCGACGTCTGGGCGGACGAGGAGCGCGAGGCCAATATCGAGGCCCTCAAGCAGCGGTTCACCACCGAGATCGGCCTGACCGGGCCGGTGTTCGCCATCAGCGCACTGGACAAGACCGGCACGCAGCCACTGGTCTGGGCGATTCTCGACTACCTCGAGGCCGAATGGGCGCGCGAACGCGAGGCGGCAAACGAGCGCCCGGGACCGTCGACGGAGGACTGAGGATGCGTGACGAGGTCAGGGCCTATCAGCGCTGGGTGGTGAAGATCGGCTCGGCGATGGTCACCGGCGACGGGCGTGGTTTGGACCGGGAGGCGATTGCCGCCTGGGCGCGCCAGTTGGCCGAACTCCGCCGAGAAGGGCGCGAGATACTGATCGTCACCTCCGGGGCAGTCGCCGAGGGCATGGCGCGCCTGGGTTGGAACGAACGCCCCGAGTCGCTGCCCAAACTGCAGGCGGCCGCGGCCGTCGGCCAGATGGGCCTGGTCGAGGCCTATGCCGAGGGGCTGGCCCGCTTCGATACCCATTCGGCGCAGATCCTGCTGACCCACGACGACCTGGTCGATCGTGAACGCTACCTCAATGCCCGCAGCACGCTGCGCACCCTGCTGGACCTGGGCGTGGTGCCGGTGGTCAACGAGAACGACACGGTCGCCACCGACGAGATCCGATTCGGCGACAACGACACGCTTGCCGCGCTGGTCGCCAACCTGGTCGAGGCCGACATGCTGGTGATCCTCACCGACCAGCCGGGGCTGTTCGAGGCCGACCCGCGCAAGCAGCCCGATGCCCGCCTGCTGACCGAGGTGACGGCCGGTGACCCGGCCCTCGAGGGCATGGCCTCGCCCGAAGGGGGACGGCTGGGCCGCGGCGGGATGTACACCAAGGTGCTCGCCGCCAAGCGCGCCGCCCGCTCCGGCGCGGCGACGATCGTCGCGGCGGGCAGCGAGGCGGACGTGCTCTGCCGACTGGCCGCCGGTGAACCGCTGGGGACGCATTTTCGCCCCGCGACCAACCGGCTGGCCGCGCGCAAGCAGTGGCTCGCCGGCCAGCTGCGGGTGCGGGGGCAGTTGCGTGTCGATGCCGGCGCGGCCCGCGCGGTGGCCGAGCAGGGGCGTTCACTCCTGCCGGTCGGCGTGACGGCCGTTTCGGGTCAGTTCGCCCGTGGCGAGCTGGTGTCGATCGTCGATGCGGACGGCCACGAGTTCGCCCGCGGGCTGGTCAACTACCCGAGCAGCGATGCCGCCCGGCTGGTCCAGTGCTCGAGCCAGGCGATCGCCGAGGTGATCGGTTATTGCGAAGAGAACGAATTGGTGCACCGGGACAACCTGGTGCTGCTTTGAGGCAACGACACCGACGCGTGCCGCCGCTCAGCCCCTGAGGCGTCGGGCCTCCTGGTCGAGTTCATCGAGCAGGCGCTCGTAGATCGCCGAAAGGGCCTTGAGGTCCTCGACGGCGACATGCTCGTCGATCTGATGGATGGTCGCGTTGAGCGGCCCGAGCTCGATCACCTGGGCGCCGGTGGGCGCAATGAAGCGCCCATCCGAGGTCCCGCCCGCAGTCGAGGGCGTCGGCGCCGTCCCCAGCACCCCCTCCACGGCCCGCTCAACCGCCCCCACCATCGGCCCGTCGTCCCGGGTGAGAAACGGTACGCCCGACAGATGCCAGTCGAGCCGGTAGGTCAGGCCGTGGCGCTTGAGCAGTTTCTCTACCCGCGCCTGGATCGCCTCGACCGAGGTCTCCGTGTTGAAGCGCAGGTTGAACTGGACGCTCATCTCGCCCGGGATGACGTTGTTCGCCCCCGTGCCCGCGTGGATGTTCGCGATCTGCAGCGTCGAGGGCGGGAAATGGGCATTGCCCTGGTCCCACTCGATCTCGACCAGTTCCGCCAGGAACGGCGCGGCGCGATGCACCGGGTTGTCGGCCAGGTGCGGGTAGGCGACGTGCCCCTGGCGGCCCTCGATCACCAGATTGCCGGTGATCGATCCGCGCCGGCCGATCTTGAACTCGTCGCCCAGCCGGTTGCGGCTCGACGGCTCACCCACCAGGCACCAGTCGATCGAAATCCCCTTCTCGCGCAACCACTGCACCACGCGCTTGGTACCGTGCTGCGCCGGGCCTTCCTCGTCGCTGGTGATCAGGTAACCCAGCCGGAAGGCCGGATCGGGCTGCCGGGCGAGGAAGCGTTCGGTGGCGGTAACGAAGGCCGCCACCGAGCCCTTCATGTCGGCCGCGCCGCGGCCGTAGAGGCGCCCGCCGTGGATCTCGGCGCCGAACGGCGGGTGGGTCCAGCGCGAGGCCTCGCCGGTCGGTACCACGTCGGTGTGCCCGGCAAACACGAACAGCGGCCCCTGGTCGCCCCGGTCGCCGTGTACCGCCCAGAGGTTGTCGACCCCCTCGAAACGTAACGACTCGATGGCAAAGCCCAACGGGGCGATTCGCCCGGCGATCAGTGCCTGGCAACCCTGGTCGTCGGGCGTGATCGAGGGCCGGCGGATCAGGTCGCGGGCAAGATCGATGGTGGAGTCGCTCATGCCAGGGACTCCTGCCAGTCGTCGGCATCGAAGCCGATCAGGCTGTTGCTGTCGCTTTCCACCACGGGGCGCTTGATCAGGCTGGGGTTGGCAAGCGCCGCCGCACGGGCGCGCACCGCGTCCATCGCCTCGCGCTCCTCGGCCGGCAGACGGTGCCAGCTCGTGCCCCGGCGGTTGATCACCCTTTCCCAGCCGAATCGCTCCAGCCAGTCATCCAACTGGGCCTCCGGCACGCCTGCCTTCTTGAAGTCGTGAAAGCGATACGCCAGCCCCTGCTCGGCCAGCCACGCACGGGCCTTTCTCACGCTGTCGCAGTTGGGGATGCCGTAGACGATGATCATCGATAGTCCTATTAAGTGAAAATTGTTGTTCCGGATAGGAAAAATTGATTTTCCTATCCCTGTCGGCGTCCTACACTCAAACTTCATGTGGCCGTGACGTTGAGTGGGCCGCGAGTCCGAATTGCAGCAGAAAAGGAGTGGCAATGCCATGCGAACCCGGAAGACGATCATGCACGTAAACCCGACTCAAATGCTTGGCCTTATCGCCGGCCTGATGCTCGCCGCGCCGGTGGCCGCCGAGCCCGACATCACCTGGGGCGGTGAGCTGTTTGCCGAGAACTGCTCGGCGTGCCATATGGTGGCGCACGACGACGAGTGGTTCAAAGCGCGCGCGGACGCCGGCAATATGGGCAGCTACGACAGCCTGCGCACCCAGGTCCAGGGCTGTGCCAACAACTTCGGGCTGCCGTGGTTCGACGAGGAGGTCGACGCGGTCACCGCCTGGATGAACCAGGAATACTACGACTTCGACTGACGCGGCGATCGGTGTCCCGGGGTGCCCCGGGATGTCAGTCGATGAAGCGCATCGACAGGTCGATGGCCTGGATGTGTTTGGTCAGCGCGCCGATGGAAATGTAGTCGACCCCGGTTTCCGCCACGTCGCGCACGGTCTCGAGCGAGACATTGCCGGAGGATTCCAGCTTGGCCCGGCCGGCGGTGAGTCGGACGGCCTCGCGCAACAGGTCCAGGGCAAAGTTGTCCAGCAGCACCCGCTTGACCCCGGCCCCGAGGGCCTCCTCGAGTTGTTCGAGGTTTTCCACCTCGACCACCAGCGGTAGGTCGCGCGCCACGATTCCGGCGGCGCGAACGGCTTGTCCGATCGATCCCGCCGCCCGGATGTGGTTCTCCTTGATCATCACCATGTCGTAGAGGCCCATGCGATGGTTCGCACCGCCGCCGTCGATCACCGCCTTCTTCTGCGCGTAACGCAGCCCGGGCAGGGTCTTGCGGGTATCCAGGATCTGCGCGCCGGTGCCGTCGACGGCCTCGACGTAGCGGCGGGTGACCGTGGCGGTCGCGCTGAGGGTCTGCAGGAAATTCAGTGCGACCCGTTCGGCCGTCAGCATGGCGCGTGCCGGTCCGCTCAGCAGGCAGAGGCCCTGTTCCGGGAGCAGGCTGTCGCCGTCGGTGGCCGCCCATTCAATGCGCACGCCCGGCGAGACGCGGCGAAAGGCCGCATCCGCCCAGTCGACCCCGGAGAGGATGGCCGGCTCGCGGCTGATGATGCGGGCGTGCGCGGTCTCGTCGGCCGGGATCAGCTGGGCGGAGACGTCGGCACGGCCGATGTCTTCGGACAGCGCGCGCGCCACGTCCAGGGCGACAATGTCGGGGTCGGCTTTGCTCATTGGGGCACCGTGTGTCGGGTAATCGAGGACGGGAGTCTAGCAAGTTACCGGAAGCGCATTGGCTTGCCGTCGGCGGCGCCCACGATGGGCCGGCCGTTGCATGCCGTGTGGCCGCTTCCCGTCACGCTGTCATCTTGTCATGCTGCTGTCATCGCATTGGCGTTTAATGCCGGTAGATGGTCGGGGCTCCACTTGGTTCCCCGGCGACCCCGCTCACATCGACTGTTGCGAGGACCGGCGTTGGCCGGGATGACCGAATGCAAAAGACCATATTGATTGTCGAGGACGAGAAGCCGATCCGCGAGATGGTGGCCTTCGCCTTGGGGCGTGCAGGCTACGATCTGGTCGAGGCGGCCGATGTGCAGGAGGCCTTCGAGCGTCTGGCGGAAAAGCAGCCCGACCTGATCCTGCTCGACTGGATGCTGCCGGGTGCCAGCGGCATCGAGTTCGCCCGCCGCATCAAGCGTGATGAGCTGACCCGCGACGTGCCGATCGTCATGCTCACCGCGCGCGGCGAGGAAGAGGACAAGGTTAGTGGGCTGGAGGCCGGGGCCGACGACTACGTGACCAAGCCGTTCTCGCCGCGCGAACTGATGGCCCGGATCAAGGCGGTGCTGCGGCGGGTGTCACCGGAGACCGACGATCCGGTACTCGACGTCGCCGGGCTGAAACTGGATCAGGAGAGCTACCGGGTGACCGCGGCCGACGAGTCGATCGATATCGGGCCGACCGAGTTCCGCCTGCTCGCCTTCTTCATGAAACACCCGGACCGGGTGTTCACCCGCACGCAGTTGCTCGATCGCGTCTGGGGACAGAACGCCTACGTCGAGGAACGGACCGTCGACGTGCACATCCTGCGCCTGCGCAAGGTGCTGGCACCCAGTGGTTATGATGGCCTGATCCAGACCGTGCGTGGCGTGGGTTACCGTCTTTCGGCGCAGTGAGATCGCGCGCGTTTCCACAGACGAGGTGTTGATGAACCAGCCCGATCCCAGATTGCCGCTGGCGACCCGTCCCGGCGAAGGGGGGCAGGGTGAGCGCCGCGCGCGGACCCGCCGGGCGCGACGGTCCCAGGCGCGATTGAAAGCTTGGCAGGAGGAAATCGCGCTGCTGGCGGCCGCCGGTGTGCTGGTGGTGTTCGTTGGTGTGGTGGGCGAGGCGCTCGCTTGGCAGGGTCACTGGGGCTGGGCCACGGCCCTGGGCCTGGGCGTCTACGCGGCCAGCCTGCTGCTGCGCGTCGCGTATCTTGCCCGGAGCCTGCCGCTTGCCTGGCGACACCGCGAGGCTTGGGGTGTGCCCGGCCTGGTTCAGGACCATCAACGCCGACTTCGGCGGGCGGGGTATCGTCGCCAGCGCCGGCTGATCCGTCTGCTCAAGCGCTACCACCACTCGGCCATGTCGGTGCCGGATGCCATGGTCGTGTTGAACGAGGAGCGGGAGATCGAGTGGCTCAACCTCGCGGCCATCGAAATGCTGGGGTTGAATCGCTTGGATATCGGTCTGCGTCTCGACAATCTCTGGCGGGCCCCCGCCTTTATCGACTGGCTGGCCAACGGCATCGAGCGCCCGCCGCTGGAAATCAGTGCCCCGGGGGACGATAGCCGGGCGCTGAGCCTGCGAATCGAGCCCTACGGCTCGGATCGCTATCTCTTGATCGGCCGCGATGTCACCGCGCTGCACCGGTTGCAGGGCGTGCGCCAGGACTTCGTCGCCAACGTCTCGCACGAGTTGCGCACCCCGCTGACCGTACTGGCCGGCTATGTCGAGACCCTGCTCGATACCGAAGATGGCCAGGACCCGCAGATGCACCGCATCCTGTCGAACATGCACCAGCAGGCCGACCGGATGCGGCGGATCGTCGAGGACCTGTTGCTCCTGTCTCGGCTGGAGACCTCGCAGCCCGACACCGAGCTGTTCGAGCCCATCAACGTGGCTCGTCTGCTCGAGCCGACCCTCAACGACGCCCGCCTGGTATCGGGCGAGGAGGGTCACGATATTCGCGATGACCTCGATAGCAATCTGACGCTGCGGGGCGTGCCGCGCGAACTGCAGTCGGCGTTTTCCAATCTGGTCTTCAACGCGGTCAAGTACACCCCCGCCGGTGGGCGTGTCGAGGTGCGCTGGGCGCGCGACGAGCGGGGGCGGGCCGTGTTCTCGGTGTGCGATTCGGGTATCGGCATCGAGGCGCGACACATTCCCCGACTCACCGAGCGGTTCTACCGCATCGATGTGGGGCGGTCGCGTTCGCGGGGCGGCACCGGGCTGGGCTTGGCGATCGTCAAGCACGTGGTTCTGCGTCACGGGGCCCGGCTCGAGATCGACAGCACGCCGGGTCAGGGCAGCTGCTTTCGCGTGATCTTCCCGGTCCGACCGACGATGCGGCCGATGCCAACGGCAGCTGGCGCCTCCCCCGATCGGGATGGGGTAGACTGACCCGAATTGCCACACAGGGGCGCGATCCAGCCGATGTCCGAGTTCTGGAACGAAAAGTACGGCCAGGTCGATTTTCTCTACGGGACGCACCCGAACGAATTTCTGTTGAGCCAGGTCTTCCGCCTGCCGTTGGGTGGCCGCGTGCTTGTCCTGGGTGATGGTGAGGGTCGAAACGGCGTCTGGCTGGCCGAGCAGGGTTTCGACGTCACCAGCATTGATTACTCCGCCGTCGGCTGCGGCAAGGCCCGGCAACTGGCCGACGAGCGTGATGTCAGTCTCGCGGTGCATTGCGCCGACCTGACCGAATGGGACTGGGGCGAAGACGGTTTCGATGCCGTGGTCCTGATCTACCTGCACTTCGAACCGCCGGCGCGACGCGAGGTCTACCGCCGGGCCGCGGCCGCCCTGCGCCCCGGTGGCCTGCTGATCGTCGAGCTTTTCCACCCGCGCCAGCTCGCCTACCAGAGCGGTGGCCCCAAGCGGGCCGACATGCTGGTGCGTGCCAGCGATCTCTCGCAGGATCTGACCGGGCTGGAGTGGCTGATTCTCGCCGAGGGCAAGGCCCTGCTCGACGAGGGGCCGGGACACCAGGGTCCGGGTTTCGTCACCCACGGGGTGGGGCGGCGCCAAGGCTGATCCCCGGACATCACCCCGAACGTGAAAAGGCCCGCAGGGATGTTTCTCTCCTGCGGGCCTTTTTGTGTGTGTCATGGTGCCGGCGGACGCGTCCGCCGGCACGGCACGGTTACACGTCGCGCAACAGCTCGTTGATGCCGACTTTGCTGCGGGTCTTTTCGTCGACCTTCTTGACGATCACGGCGCAGTACAGGCTGTACTTGCCATCCTTCGACGGCAGGTTGCCGGAAACGACCACCGAGCCGGCCGGCACGCGGCCGAAGTGGATCTCGCCGGTCTCGCGGTCGTAGATCTTGGTCGACTGGCCGATGTAGACGCCCATCGAGATCACCGAGCCTTCCTCGACGATCACGCCCTCGACCACCTCGGAGCGCGCGCCGATGAAGCAGTTGTCCTCGATGATGGTCGGGGCCGCCTGCAGCGGCTCGAGTACGCCACCGATGCCCACGCCACCGGACAGGTGCACGTTCTTGCCGATCTGGGCGCAGGAGCCGACCGTCGCCCAGGTGTCGACCATGGTGCCCTCGTCGACATAGGCGCCGATGTTGACGTAGGAGGGCATCAGTACGGTGTTCTTGGCGATGAAGCTGCCGCGGCGCGCCACGGCGTTGGGCACCACGCGCATGCCGGCGGCCTCGAAGCGTGCCTGGTCCCAGCCGGCGAACTTGGTCGGTACCTTGTCGAAGTAGTTCACGTCGCCGCCGGAGACCACCTCGTTGTTGCGCAGGCGAAACGACAGCAGCACGGCCTTTTTCAGCCATTCGTTGACCTGCCAGTCACCCACGCCGCGGCGCTCGGCCACGCGCAGCGAACCGTCGTCCAGTCCGCCCAGCGCGGTCTCGACTGCTTCGACCACGTCGGCCGAAGCGTTGCCCGGATTGATCTCGGCGCGGCGCTCGAAGGCCGATTCGATGGTGTCGCGAATGGAGTTGATGTCCATCGGATGCTCCTGAAAATGTTGGGAAAACGGATCGGCCGACCATTGTTGGCCGGCCGGGAAAAGGGATGCGTTGATGGTGCTTATTGTAACAACAGATCGTTGACGGCGTTGAGGTCGCGCGGGCGGGGTGTTCGTTGTGCAATCGGAGAGGTTTCGCACGCCGGTTTCGCGAGCGGGGTCTTATTGCGCCCGAGTGCCGGGCGCGCGAGTTCCTTTTCTTGCTTGTCCAAGAAAAGGAACCAAAAGAAGGACACCCCGGCGCCCTGGCCCTGCGGGCCTTCGAGCCCGGACGGGGTCCGGTCTCGAAGCCTCGCGACCGGCGGCTGCCTTCGGGGCCGGCTCGACGCGACCTCCCGTCGCGGCGAACCTCGGAGCGACGTCCCTGTCGCTCCGACCCCGAGTCATCCACCGGCCGCGAGGCAGGACGCAAGGGGGCTTTGGTTCCCAACCATCCGGTGGCGTGACACACATCCCCAAGGGAATTGGAGCTCTAAGGTTGCGCTCTCGGCCTAATCGAAGTGTCGAGTCCCCTTGTGCCTTGCCTCGCGGACGGGGGATTGCAGGGTCTGGCCGGCATGGATGCCGGCCAGAGGTTCGCCGCGACAGGAGGTCGCGTCGAACCGACCCGTCCGCAATCGCTCGTTCGCGAGGCTGATCGTCGCGGATATCATCCGCGACGATCAGGCCCGAAGGGCCAAGGCATTGGGGTGTCTTCTTTTCGTCGGTTTTCTTGGACAAGCAAGAAAATCGACTCGCACGCCGTGCACGGCAGTGCATCGGTGCCACCTTGGCAAACCGGCGTGCGAAACCCGGTTGAGCTTAGTCAGGGCTTGCCAAAACGAATCAGGCAAGCATCGCCCGAATCCGCTCCGCCGCCTCGACGCAGTCGTCGAGCTCGGCCACCAGCGCCATCCGCACAAACCCCGCCCCGGGGTTAACACCGTCGGCCTCGCGCGAGAGGAACCGCCCCGGCAGCACGGTGACGTTCTGCTCGGCGAACAGGCGGCGGGCGAAGTCGCGTTCGTCGCCTTCCACTCCGGCCCAGAGGTAGAACCCGGCATCCGGGCGGCGCACGTCGATGCCGGCCACCGGCTCGAGGATATCGAGCACGGCATCGAACTTCTCGCGGTAGAAACCGCGATTGGCGCGCACGTGCTCTTCGTCGTTCCAGGCGGTGATGGAGGCCAGTTGTGTTGGCAGCGGCAGGGCGCAGCCCTGGTAGGTGCGATAGCGCAGGAAGCGCTTGAGGATGGCCGCGTCGCCGGCGACCAGCCCCGAGCGCAGGCCCGGCAGGTTGGAGCGCTTGGACAGACTGTGGAAGACGATCACGTTCTCGAAGGGCGACTCACCACCGACCTCGCTGGCGACTTCCAGCAGTCCGACCGGCGGCAGTGCTTCGTCGAAGTAGATCTCGGAATAGCACTCGTCGGCCGCGATGACCACGTCGTGGCGGCGGGCGCGGGCGAGCAGGTTGCGGTAGCGCTCGGCGTCGATCACCGCACCGCTGGGATTGCCCGGCGAGCAGACGTAGAGCAGTTGCGCGCGTTCCCAGATGGCCTCGGGGATGGCGTCGAAGTCCGGCAGGAAGCCGTTTTCCGCCAGCGTCGGGTAGTAGTAGGGCTCGGCCCCCGCCAGCAGGGCCGCCCCTTCGTAGATCTGGTAGAAGGGGTTGGGCATCAGCACCACCGGCGGCCGACCCGTGGCGCTCTCGCGGTCGACCACCGCCTGGGCGATGGCGAACAGCGCCTCGCGGGTGCCGGCGACGGGCAGGACGTTGGCCTCCGGGTCTAGGTGTCCCGGCGTCAGCGCAAAGCGTCGTGTCAGCCAGTTGGCCATCGCCTCGCGCAGGGCCGGCTCGCCCTTGGTCGCCGGGTAACGGGCGATTTCCGGCAATGACTCGCGCAGGGTGTCGAGCACGATCGCCGGTGGGGCATGGCGCGGCTCGCCGATCGACAGCGGAATGTGC
>JAGXGL010000059.1 GCA_024636755.1 Guyparkeria sp.
ACCCTGACCGTCGGCGGCCAGGAATTCACCGGCACCGTCGATGCCGACAACAACTACGCCATTGACGTGCCGGGCAGCCTGCTGGCTGCAAATGACACGGTCAGCGCCACGGTCACCGGTAGCGATGACGCCGGCAACGACTTCACCGCCAGCGCCGGTCGTGAGTACGGCGTCGACACCGCGGCCTCGGCCACCATCACCATCGATCCCGTCACCGGCGATGACCTCATCGATGGCGACGAGGCCGGCCAGGAAGCCATCAGCATTACCGGCTCGGTCGGTGGGGATGCCAGCGAGGGTGACACCGTCACCCTGACCGTCGGCGGCCAGGAATTCACCGGCACCGTCGATGCCGACAACAACTACGCCATTGACGTGCCGGGCAGCCTGCTGGCTGCAAATGACACGGTCAGCGCCACGGTCACCGGCAGCGATGACGCCGGCAACGACTTCACCGCCAGCGCCGGTCGTGAGTACGGCGTCGACACCGAGGCCTCGGCCACGATCACCATCGATCCCGTCACCGGCGATGACCTCGTCGATGGCGACGAGGCCGGGCAGGAAGCGATCAGCATCACCGGCTCGGTCGGTGGGGATGCCACCGAGGGCGATACCGTCACCCTGACGGTCGGCGGCGAGAAATTCACCGGCACCGTCGATGGCGACAACGAGTACACCATCGACGACGTACCGGGCAGCCTGCTGGCTGACAACGACACGGTCCACGCGACTGTCACCGGCAGCGATGACGCCGGTAACGACTTCACCGCCAGCGCTGCCCGCGAGTATGCGCTGAACACTCCTCCTGTCGCCGACCCTGTGTTGACCACGGCAGAGGTCTTTGACGCCGACTCGATTCTTCCAGATGGCGTGTCGGCGAGCCCACTTCTGTTCAAACAGTTTTCAGTGGATGGAACGGTCGATGGGAATGATCCTGAGGCTTCGCCCACACTGGGAGGTGCTGATGCAGAAACGCCCCTCGACGATCTGACTTTCACGCTGGATTCGGTTCCCGACAGCGGGGCACTCTTTATCGATGTTGACGGTGATGGCACCTATGCCCCGGCGCAGCAAGGGACCGAGTTTTCCGACGCTTCCAATTTCTACTGGATGGATGACGGCTCTGGCAGCAATGCAGTCAACATCGATTTCAGCCAGGCACCGGTTGCCGATTCCGGGATAACCGTCTTTGCCTATGGCTATGACGGTGAGCAAGACAATACATTGCTGAATTACGGCAACGACGGCGTCGGGGCTGGAGATGACAGCCCCGGCGGCATCCAGCAGCAAGTTCCCAACCAACTCGGATACCGGGATGGCACATCCCAGACCTTGGTCATGGATTTCGACGGACCGGCCCATGGTGCCGAGATTTCGGTCAGCCGCCTGATCAAGACCGAAGGGGAAGTCGGCCAGGTTGACGCCTACCTGGACGGAGAGCAGGTAGGCACCTGGACCTTCAGTGGCGTAGATGGGGCGACCCTCGATGGCGAACCGGTTGACTTCGATATCGGAGGAAACAACGGCAGCTTCAACCTGCCTGACGGGATCGCATTCGATCAATTGCGCTTTACTGCGACCGAGTACGCTGACGGCCACCAATCGAATGGTTCAGGTAACGACAGTAGCGACTACTTTGTCGACAGCATTAGCTACAAGACCTTTAGCGCGGCTGAATTCCTGTACAGCGTGAAGGACGGAGACGGAGACGGAAGCGACCCCGTGAAGGTCGAAATCAACGTCCCCGAAACCAACACGGAGGTGCCGACGTCATTCGAGACCGGCGGGCCGTCAATTATCGTGCTCGACCCAGAAGGAACCACAGTCAACGAGGCCTTCCTCGATAACGGCACGCGCGCAGGTGAGGAGCCTGCCGAAGGTGAGCCGGGCAAGATCGCCAATGGTCAGTTCACCTTGAACACACCGGCCGGTCTCGGTGCGCTATCGATTGCGGCGGCCAGCCTGACCAGTGGCGATGCCAGCTTCGCCGATGACCAGGTATCCCTTGACGCCGATCAGCTCGCCGCACTGAACGACACGCCGGTGGTTATTGAAACGCCCGAGGGCAACACCCTGCGCCTGACTGGCTTTGATGCAGATTCCGGCACGGTCGATTACGAGTTCGAGCTCGGCGGCCCGGTCACAAACGAAAATGGCGAGCCGCTGAACAAGGAACCGATCAGTCTCGAGTTGACCGATGCGAACGGCACCCCGGCTCAGGCCACGCTCAACGTTGCCATTCTCGATGACGGCGTCGACACAACAGACGACTTGCTTGCCGTTACTGCCGGGGACGATGCCGCGGGCAACGTACTCGACAATGATGCCGGGGCGGACGTGGACTTGGCGTTGACGGCGGTGACCTTTGAGGGCATCGCTCACCAAGTGCCGGAAAACGGTGATCCGATCACGATCAGGGGCGACTACGGGACGCTTACCACCGAGCGTGACGGGAGCTACAGCTATCAGGCAAATGCCGTTGAGCCGGTAAATATCCAGGGCAGTTCAGCTGAGATCTGGGAAACGCAGACGGCTGGACTCTGGGGCTTCGATGCCAGCACGACGATCCCGCTGGAGGGCGACGGTGGCCTAGACCTGACTGCTCTGAGCGCAGGTAACGGCAACATTACCTTCAATGGAGGCGAGAAAAGCGGTGTCGGCGTAAAGGTAAAAGGAGGCGCCAACACAATCGATGACGGCGAGTCGATACTAATTCAGTTGGAAGACAGTACGGACCAGCTCACGGTTGGAATAAACCGTTTCAACGAAGCGCAGGAAAAGTTTGGTTTCTGGACGGCATACAACGATGACGGCGATGTGGTTGGCTCAGGCGGCTTCAGTGGCGTGAATAACAACGGCGACCGTTTTGAACTGGCAATTGAGACGACAGAATCCTTCTCCTACCTGCAAATGGGCTTGGATACCGGGGATGTCAACAACAACTCTGGTTACGTCATTGACGAACTGAGCTACACCCCCACGCACCAGTTCGAGCAGGATTCGTTTACCTACACCGTCGAGGATCAGGACGGCTCGACCGCCGAAGGCACGCTCTCGGCCTTCATGCACAGCGATGACCTCACCCCGGTGATCGGCACAGAGGGCGACGACGCGCTTCTTGTGGGTGGCGATGCTGACGAGGCGTTCGCGGGCTTGGCTGGCGACGATACGCTCACCGGCGGGCTCGGCGACGATGTCTTCAAGTGGACCCTGGCCGACCAGGGCGACACGAATGCACCGGCCAATGACGTCATCACGGATTTCGGCACCGGCAACGATGTGCTCGACCTGCGCGATCTGCTCGTCGATGAAACCGAGCAGCCCATCGGCGACTTCCTGTCGGTGGCACAGGATGGCGACGATCTGGTCTTCCAGGTCACGCACGACGGTGGGTCGGACGGGGCAACGCAGACGATCACCTTGCAAGACAAGTCGTTCAGCGACTTCGGTGGCGCGACCAACTCCGACGAGCTGATCCAGAACATGCTCGACAGCGGTCAACTGAAGATCGACACCTGAGCCGGTAACGGCACCAGACGGTGTCGAAGACCACGAGGTGGGGTACGATTGGGCGGGATGCGATCACGACGATCTACGGATCGGCGCATCGCATCCCGCCCGTTCTCAAGATAGCCGGGCGTGCCGGTACCGGAGTGATGATCCGCCATGGGCTCATCCACCGGCGCCCCGCACCCTCGGCCCAACTTGGGTGCACCTGAATCTGACCTCACGGGACGGCGCGCATGCCGGCATCTGGGACAACCCGACTGATCGTCGCCGCGATTGCGCTCGGTCTCGCCATGATGATTCATGGATTCGGACAGGCCGAGGTGCGCACCGATTTCGGCACACTCAAGGCCGAAGTCTTGGAGCGATTCGGCGCAGACCGAGCGTTAGTGATCGACGAGCTCGAGCAGATGCTTGATGACACCAGCCATCTCGAGCCTCACGAACGAGTCGAACACGTCAACACCTTCTTCAACCGCCGGATTCGCTACGTGGAGGATGACCAGCTTTGGGGGCGTGCCGACTACTGGGCCTCCCCGGTGGAGACCATCGGGCATGGCGCGGGCGACTGCGAGGACTTCGCCATCGCAAAGTACGTGATGCTCCGCGAGGCCGGCATCAAAAACCGCCAGCTACGCCTGATCTACGTTCGTGCCCGAATGGGAGGGGGCAGTCGGGCCCACATGGTGCTCGGCTACTATCCGGAACCGCAGGCCGAACCGCTGATCCTCGACAGCCTGGTGCGCCTGATCGCCCCGGCCGGCCAGCGCCCGGACCTGACCCCTGTCTTCAGTTTCAACAGTGAAGGGCTTTGGGTAGGCGGCCAGGCACGTCCGGCAGCCCGAGCCACCGACCGTCTTTCCCGCTGGCGCGACGTGCTGCAACGCACGCAGGAGGAAGGCATCTACCTGTCCGCGCCCACGGATTCCAGCGACACCTCGATACGGCAGAATGAGTGAGTCCCGCCATGGCATTGAACCGACAACTCTGGATCGCGATTGTCTCGGTGATGATCCTCGCGTTCCTCAGCAGCCTCGCGATCAGCTTCCACAGCGCGCGCGCCTATTTCGAGGAGCAACTGCACCTCAAGAATATCGACAATGCCAACACCCTGGCCCTGACGCTTTCCCAGGTGGAAAAGGACCCCGTCCTGATCGAGCTGATGATTGCGGCGCAATTCGACACCGGGCACTACCAGCGTCTGGAAATCATTGGCCCTGCAGGCGACCCCATCGCCTCACGGAGCCGAGACTCAGACGGCGCGGGCGACGTACCGGGCTGGTTTGCCGACCTTGCCGCATTGGAAGTCGCCCCGGGCGTCGCGCAGATCCCGGACGGCTGGCAACAATACGGCACCTTGTACGTCGAAAGCCTCAGCGGCTTTGCCCTCGAGGCGCTCTGGGACACGACTGTCGAGTTGTTCCTCTGGTTCCTCGGCATCGCCGCGGTCCTTGGTCTGCTCGGTTCGTTCGTTCTCAAATCGCTCACGCGACCGCTCGATGACGTCGTCCGCCAGGCCGAGGCCATCGGCAACCAGCGTTTCATCACCACGTCCGAGCCACGGACGCTGGAGTTCCGCCGAGTGGTCAGGGCCATGAATATCCTCGCCGGGCGCGTGCGCGAGATGCTGGGCCAGGAACGCGCCCGGCTCGAGGAGATGCGTCAGCGATTGCAGCGCGATTCCCTTACCGGCGTCGGCAACCGCAGCCGGTTCGACGACGTGCTGGCCGCCCTGCTCGCCGATGACGACCCCAACCGTCACCACGGGATATTCCTGGTCAGGGTGGTCGATCTGGCCGACGTCAACCGCCAGCTCGGCCGTCAGGAGACCGACACCCTGATCCGCGAGGTCACCGTGCGCCTTGACCAGGTCGCCCGCGACCACGGCGATCAGTTCACCGATGACCACATCGCCCGCCTGAACGGAAGCGATTTCGCACTCATCCTCACCGATATTCTGGACATCTCAGCCATTGCAACGCGGCTCGAGGCGACGATGCATGATCTGGTCGCACGCCATTCCGAGACCGTGGCGCTTCGTTTCGCCCTCTCCGCGGATATCTTCGGCTCCGCAGACGAGCGTTCGGCCATCCTGATCCGCCTCGACGATGCCCTCGCCCGCGCCGAGCACCAGCAAACGACCTGCCTGGAACGCACCACACCAACAAGCGATGCCGATCGAATGCATGGCAGCGACGAATGGCGCGAGATCCTTGCCACGGCCATTGGTGAGCAGCATATCCACGCCGTTCATTTCGCTACCCGACACATCGACGGCCGCTTGATCCATCACGAGGCGATGGTCCGACTCGACAACGAAAGCACGACGTGGACGGCCGGTCAGTTCCTGCCTTGGGCGCGCCGGCTGGGGCTGCTGCCGCAACTCGACCTGGCGGTGCTCGCAAGCGAACTGGACCGATTGACCCACGAGGACAACGGCGAGCCGGTTGCCGTCAACCTCTCGATCGAAAGCCTTCTGGACGAGTCTGCAAGAAGCCGGTTGATGGCCCTGCTGACCTCGTACACCCGCCAGGCGGGGCGCGTCTCGATCGAGATGGCCGAGCGGGCGGTGATCGACCACCCGGCCGCCTTCCGCGAGTTTTGCGCGGCGGCTGTCCCCCTGGGCTACCGGATCGGCATCGAGAAAGCGGGCCTGGCCTTGACGGATATCGATGCCCTGCACGAGCTCGGCCTGGTCTACCTCAAGCTGGACCGCTCGTTGACCACCGATCTGGCGGGCAGCGAATCCAACCGGAATTACCTGCGCGGCATTACCGGCATGGCCCACGCCATTGGCCTGACCGTAATCGCCGATGGCGTACGCTCGAACGAAGAACTCGCGGTACTAGGGGAACTGGGTGTCGATGGCGCCAGTGGGCCCGGCGTCCCCGGCTGAACGAACGCCCCGCTGGAAAGGGCTTTCGTGCCGACACGGCGTCCCGTGCCGAAACGGCGGTCAGGGCATGAAGCGATCGTCGCCGTTGTCCTCGGTTCCGGCGAGCAGGTCCAGGGCCTTGCGATCACGGCGCAGCTGGCGGCGATCGAGAAGCTTGCGCTGGGCCGCGGCGGGAAGCTCGGTAAACCGGATCACGCCTTTTTCGATCAGGAGGTTGGTCAGGTCCTCGACCACTCGGACGAGCTCGGCATCCGAGCGTTGCAAGGCCTCGGCAACCGCGGCAGGCTCAGTCCCGCGCGACAGATCGAGAAGCCGCTGAACGTCGGGGTCATCGATCGAAAGCGTCTCCGTCATTCCCGGCTCCGGCTCCCGTCCCAACTTGACGATTTCCCCACTATCGTCACGCTTGACGTAGACACTGCCCATTAAGCACCCCTGAGCCGATCAGACGACATCGTTTTCCCATCCGTTGCCACCCGCAACCGGACCACCAATTGCATTCGATCACGGACGCCGAGTTTGCGGAAGGCTGAGCTCAGGTGAGCCTTGACGGTTCGCTCGGTGATCTCGAGCCGGCGGGCCACCTCCTTGTTGCTGAGCCCCGAGGCCACCGCTTGGGCCACCGCGCGTTCACGCTCCGTCAGGCTGGCCAGATGCGCATCGTCGGCCCGCGGAACGTTCTCGTCACCGTCCAACGTGGTCGACAATACCCGGACCACCGCGTTCACCACCTCCGCAGGTAACCACATGCCGCCGGACTGCACCGCCTGGGCGGCTTGAGTCAGCAACCCCGGTGGGGAGACGGCATGCACGTAACCGCGGGCACCCAGGCCAAGCGCGGTCCGGAGCTCATTCATGTCGGGCTGACGGCTCATCGCAATCACGCTTACCCCCGCCTCCACCAGGCTCTCGATCGCTCGCTGCCAGCCGCTTTGCCCGGTCAACACCCAGGCGAACGTGGACTGCCCGCTCGGTGGTTTCCCAACGAGCGCGGCGATCGATTCGGTCGACTCGACCACCGAGGCGTCCGGAAAGGCGCTCTGCCATCGCGAGGTACGAAACCCGGGCTCGGTCAAAAAAAGGTGTCTTGTGGCAGTCATCGCTCTGTCATCGATTGAGAGAAGGCACGCAGTACCGGTTTGAGGAGATATTCCAACACCGTCTTCTTGCCCGTGAGGATATCCACCTCGGCGACCATCCCGGGCAGGATGGGCTGCTCCGCCGAGAAGCCCGTTTCACGCGTTTCCAGGCGCACGAGATAGAAGGTGTTGTCGTCCTCGTCGGTAATGGTGTCCGAGCTGATGTGCGTCACGGACGCCTCCAGCCCCCCGAAACGCGTGAAATCGTAGGCACTCAACTTGACCTTGGCGGGCAACCCCGGCCGGAGGTAAGCGATGTCCTTGGGATTGATGCGCGCCTCCACCAACAGCTTGTCGTTTGTCGGCGTGATCTCGAGAATCTCGCGTCCCGGTCCCACGACACCGCCGGTGGTGTTGACGAACAGGCGCTGCACGGTGCCATCCATCGGTGCCCTCACCCGGGTCTGCTCTACCCGGTCGACCAGACCCACCTCGGCTTCGCCCAGGGCCTCGAGGCGAGCGCTGGCGTCGGCCAGTTCGGCGCGCCAGCGATTGAAGGCATTCAAGCGCACCTCTTCGATCCGGCCTGTTGCCTCCTCGATGGCGGATTTTGCCCGCGTGATCGCCGCCTCCGCACGCGACATTTCGCCGAGGGTGTTGGCCTCGTCGCGTTCGAGCCGGATGATGTCGATGTCGGAGACAGCCCCGGAGTTGAGCAGTGGCCGCGTGACGTTCAGCTCACGTCGGATGAGATTGAGCGCTCGGGCATGTTGCGTGCGGGCCGCCTCGGCCTCGCGCAGATCCTGTCGACGTTGCTCCAACTGTTCCCGATGAATCGAGACCTGCTCTTCCAGCTCGCGTCGACTGGATTCGTACAGACGTCGTTCCCGGGCGATGAACTCGGGGGCCTCGCGTTCGAGATCCGCGGGAAACGTCAAAGGCTCCTCGCCGGTCAGCGCGACCAGGCGGGCCACCTCGGCCCGCAGTGCCTGGCTCTTGGCCTGGTTTTCACGCAGGCTCGACATGGAGCGCGTCTGGTCGATCGTCACCAGCAAGTCGCCCTGCTCGACAAAATCGCCCTCGCTCACCAGGATTTCCCGGATCGTGCCGCCATCGAGCGACTGCACGAGTTGGGTCTTCTGTGACGGAATCACCTTGCCCTGGCCCCGCGTCACCTCGTCGAGTTCCGCAAAGCCCGCCCAGACAATCAGCGCGATCAGGGCGAAAAACAGGGTGTAGAGCAAGGCACGGGCACGCACCGGGTTCTGTTGCACCTGCGCCCACCCCGCCTGAGCGGCCCAGGGACCGGGGCGTTCGTCGCGCGGACGGCCCTGGTAGCCCGATTCGCCAGCCGAGGCCCGTCTCGACGTGGTCAACCGCCCCACCCCTTCGAAGCCACGTTCCTCGAGCGTCTTTCGGCGTTTCTCGCTCATCGCTCCGCTCCCGAGATGCGTCCCTGACGCAAGGCCTCGATGACCTCTTCCTTGGCCCCATCGGCGACCAACTTACCGGCATCGATGACCAGAATACGGTCCACCAGCCCCAGCATGGAGCTTCGATGCGTGTTGACCAACAAGGTCTTGTGCTGGGCGACTTGCTCTAGGTTGCGCTTGATCAACGCCTCGGTGGAATGGTCCAGCGACCCGGTCGGCTCGTCGAGCACCAGCATCGGCGGGTCATGCAACAACGCCCGGGCAATGGCGATCGACTGGCGCTGCCCACCGGAGACAAACTGGCCGCGCTCACCCATCGGCATGTCGAAACCATCCGGGTGCCGGTTGATCATCGTCGCCAGCCCGCTGAGCTTGGCTACCTCGAGTATCCGCGCATCGTCGACGTCCGCCGCCCCCAGGGTCAGGTTCTCCTGCAGAGAGCCGTGGAATAGCGAAATGTCCTGAGGCACATACCCGATGGCCCGACGCAGTTCCGCCGGATCGATCTGGCGGGCATCGACCCCGTCGATCAGTACCGCCCCGGCATCCGGTTCGTAGAGGCCGAGGATCAGTTTCTCGATCGTGCTCTTGCCCGATCCGTTCCGACCCAGCACGGCCACGTGCTCACCGGCACCAATATGGAAGCTGACGTCATCGAGCACGACTCCGCCGGTCTGCGGATAGGAAAAGCTCACGTTGCGAAACTCGATCTCGCCCTTCAAGCCGGGCCGACTGATCCACGACTTGCCGTCCGGGCGCTCGACCGGCTGTCCCATCACCTCGTCGAGCGCATCCAGCGCGGCCGCCGACTGGTGATACTGCATCACGAGTCCCGCCGCCTGGCCGATCGGCGCCATGGCCCGCGACGACAACAGGTAAGCGGCGATCATCCCGCCGAGACTCAGCTCCCCCTGCATGATCAGGTAGACGCCCAACACGATGATGGCGATACCGACCGCGTGCTGCGCCCATTGCGCGCCACTGACCACCGATGCCGAGATCAGCCGCATCCGGGCCGCGTTCTGCGCCAGGAAAACCGAACTCTTCTCCCAGTTCGCCTGGATCCGGCTTTCCACGCCGAAGGCCTTGACCGTCTCGATATCGGTCAGCCCCTCGACCAGGGTGGCATTGCGCATCGCGCCGGCGCGCATGGCGTCCTCGGAAAGCCGCTGCAACCGCGACTGTGCGCTCAGCGCGTAGAGCAACACGCCCACCGCCCCCAAGGCGATGGGGATCACGAGTTGCCAACCGATCAACGCGACGATCCCGGCGAAGAGCAACACGAAGGGCAGATCGACCAGGGCGACCACACTCATCGAACCAATGAACGCCCTGACCGACTCGAAGGCATGCACCGTGTTGGCGAACGAACCCGTCGAGGTGGGGCGATTGGCCATGCGCATGCCCAACACGCGCTCCATGATGCGCGAGGAAAGCTTGACGTCCGCGCGGCTGGCAGCGAGATCGACGAATCGGCTACGCATGATGCGCAATGTCAGGTCGGCGCTGATGGCGAGCAGCACACCCGCCCCCAACACCCAAAGCGTGTCGGTCGCGGCGTTCGGCACCACCCGGTCGTAGACGTTCATGATGAACAACGGCATCGCGACCGCGAACAGGTTGATCATCACGGCCGCGACCAGCACATCACGGTAAAGACCGCGATTCTCGCGGATCACGCCCCAGAACCAGTGCTGGTCGCGCCTTGGCGCCTGTCGTCCGGCACGCTCGTCGAACTGGAATCGCGGCTGAACGTAGATGAACCAGCCGTCGAATTCGGCTTCCAGGTCGCTCAGATCGATTTCGACTTCCGCGTCGTTCAACTCGGGGTAGATCACCGTGGCGACCCCGGACTTACGATCCAGTCCCGTGATCACGCAGGCGCTGTTGTCCTGACGCAGAACGATGGCAGGCAACAGCGCCGGATTTACGGCCCGCAGCTTGCCCGAAACGAATTGACTCGACAGGCGCGCCCGCCTCGCCGCCCGCTCAAATTCCGGCGGCGCCAGCCGGCCGTTCTCGAGAGGCAACCCGGCAATCAACGACTCGCGCGACATGGGCGTGCCGTGGTACCGGCACAGGAACATCAGGCAGTCGGTGAGCGCATCACCGCCATGTTCAACCCGTTCGTTCGACATTCAACCCCCACGTAATGCAAAACCGCCGGCAACGTTCCCCCACCGTGCCAGCAACCGACACGCACGATTGCGTCGATTCGAGGCTGTTGGGGGTCGACCGAGGCGTTGTGTGTCCGCGCCACCGAGACAGCGACAGGCTCAGGCGCCCATCTCGGCCACGCCTTGCGACGTGGAGCCGTTGGCACGCCTCATCCTGCTTCACACACCCGGCACTCATTGAGTACGGGGCACCTCGGGGAGGTTCATGGCAATATCGACACTGGGGCAGGCGGTCTCTGGATCGACCGGCAGACGATCGGCGCCCAGGTCGGCCAGGCTCGGCAGACCGTCGCGGCGCACGTCCAGTGATTCAAGCAATCGGCCGCTGGATGCCAGTACCCGGGCTATCGCCACGCGTCGGTCCGCCTGAGCGTTGACGTAGGAACGACTGGCTTGGAAGTACTCGTTTTCCGAATCGAGTACATCGAGCAGGGTGCGCTGACCGATCTGGAACTGGTTGCCATAGGCGACACGCACCCGATCGGCGGCAAGCCGATAGCTGTTCAGCGTTTCAACCTGGTCGGTGAGCTTCCTGACGTCGTGGTAGGCAATCTGCAAGGTTTGGCGCATGTCCACGCAGGCCTTGTCCCGCAGGCTCTTGGAGACGTTCAGCTCCTCAGCGGCACTCTTGATCGCGGCTCGATCGCTGCCACCGTTGTAGAGGTTGTACCGCAACTCGAGGCCGATACGGGCATCACGTTGGTTCTCGCGCACCCCGAAGTCATCGCGATTGTCCATCCCGTAGCTGGCGTTCAGATTCAACCGCGGGTGGTTGGCCGCGCGTCGGCTCTCAACGGCGGCATGCGACGCTTCGATATCTCGCAGGGCCGCGCGGAATGACGGGTTTCCCTCATAGGCCAACTGCAGGGCCTCGGCTACGCCCGCGGGCAGGGCAGAATCGTCAAGCGAAATGGGCGCAAGACGCTCAGCCGGCGAGTGGCCGACGATCCGCAAGTAACGGGCCGACACGTCGTGCAGGTTGGAAATTTCGTTGACCAGATTGGATTCGGACAATGCCACCCGAGCATTGATCTGTTCCAGATCCGCCCCACGCGCCACGCCGGCACGTGAGCTTTCCGCGACCTGGTCCTGGACCTCGAGGTGCTCCCGGTAGATTTCGTCGGCCAGTTCGACCAACTCTCGCTGTCGCTGGACATCCTGGTAGGCCGTCAGCGTCTCCAGCGCGATGTCCTCTGCGCTGCCGAGCAGTTCGTAGTAACGAACAAGTTGCGCATTGTCGAGGCGCTCGACCTCCGAGCGGGTGAAAAACCCGTCGTAAAGCATCTGCGTGAGCGAGATTTCCGCCGCGGCAACGGAATAGTTCTCGTTCACCCCGTAGTTACGCGACTCCTGCCCGACACTGGCAACCGCGTCGACCGTCGGCAGATACCCCCCGCGGGCCACGTCGATGTCGTGTCCCGAGGAGAGAAAGGCGTGCCAGCTCGCCTGCACGTCCGGGTTCCCCTGGATCGCCTGTTGAACGGCCGTCGGCAGTTCCGCCGTCTGATCCGACTGCGCCACCACGGTCATCGACGCGCCCATCAGTCCGGCAGCCACTAGCGCTGCCAGTGTTTTCTGTTTTTTTGTTTTCATCGCCTAATCCCCTGCCATCCGATGGATAAATCCGATTGGCCAAAACCGGCACGTAGGCATCCCGCTGCGTACCGCTATCGATTGTTTGATGACTCCCCATCTCCTGCCCCGTCCACTGGCGGCATCAAGCGGCTCATCTCCCGATTTGGAGTCAGTTTTTTTGCATTTCGTGAAACTCGACGGGCAGCCAGCTGTCTAGTAAATCAAGGGTCAGGCCGATTCACGACATACTGGATACCCGAGCCCGAATCGGCGCGTCACGCCCTGGCGGGCCACGATGTGTTCCCTCAGGACTCCACAACTGACCCGCACGCAACGCACGCCAATCCTCGCCTGAAGCTTAGCCCGTCACGCATTCGACCAGACAGGAACAAAACGGAACACGAAATTCCGGACAAGTGATCAACCACTTAAGACCAGGTCGGCGGCATTAGTATGCGCTCGTCTGGCCGGATGATCCTCACGTTAAAGTGCGATCGGGCACCATTCCCCGCGTGGCCACCGCGCCTTCTGGCACAAACCTGAACGTCAGCCCGCGTGTGGGCAGGCAACTCACCGCAAGGGCATCGAGCGCGGATTCGCCCGGTAAGACAGAGTCTCCCGCCCAAAGTCGACTCCACGCGATCAGGCGGCTTTGTTATCATCCGCCAACTTTCGACACACCATGGCGGGTGCACCACGGCGATTCCGGCTGTTCGCACCCTTCGACCCACACGGATGCAAACGCGGGCTTTGGTAGGGCCCGCCACTGGCATCCCAGCTCAGGAGGGCACATGCCGACTATCACGCTACCCGACGGCAGTCAGCGCACGTTCGACCACCCGGTTTCATTGGCCGAGATCGCCTCCGACATCGGTCCGGGCCTAGCCAAGGCAGCCGTTGCCGGCAAGATCGACGGCAAGCTCGTCGATCTCTCGCGCACCATCGACAACGATGCGGACATCGCCATTGTCACCGCGAAGGACCAGGAGGGCGTCGAGATCATCCGCCACTCCACCGCGCACCTGATGGCCCAAGCGGTCAAGCAGCTCTACCCCGAGGCGCAGGTCACCATCGGCCCGGTCATCGACCAGGGCTTCTACTACGACTTCGCCTTCGATCGCCCCTTCAACGACGAGGATCTTGAGAAGATCGAGACGCGCATGCGCGAGCTGGCCGCCGAGGGTGACGAGCTCGAGCGCCGGGTGATGGAGCGCGACGACGCCGTGCGCTTCTTCAAGGATCTGGGCGAGGACTACAAGGTCGAGATCATCAAGGACATCCCGGGCGAGCAAGAGCTCTCCATCTACACCCAGGGTGACTTCACCGATCTCTGCCGCGGCCCGCACGTGCCGCACACCAATAAGCTCAAGGCCTTCAAGCTGCTGAAGGTGGCCGGTGCCTACTGGCGCGGGGACTCGGACAACGAGATGCTTACCCGGGTTTACGGCACGGCATTCGCTTCCGACAAGGAACTCAAGCGCTACCTCACGCAACGCGAAGAGGCCGAGAAGCGCGACCACCGCCGCCTGGGCAAGCAGCTGGATCTCTTCCACTTCCAGGACGAGGCGCCGGGCCTGGTGTTCTGGCACCCGCGTGGCTGGGCGATCTGGCAGGTGATCGAATCCTACATGCGCGGCGTCTACAAGCGCTCGGGCTACGACGAGATCAAGTGCCCGCAGATCCTGGACGTGTCTCTGTGGAAGAAGTCCGGCCATTGGGACAACTACCAGGAAAACATGTTCTTCACCGAGTCGGAGAAGCGCACCTACGCGGTCAAGCCGATGAACTGCCCGGGCCACGTCCAGGTGTTCAACCACGGCCTGCACTCATACCGCGACCTGCCGATCCGCTACGGCGAGTTCGGCTCCTGCCACCGCAACGAGCCCTCGGGCGCACTGCACGGCATCCTGCGCGTGCGCGGCTTTACCCAGGACGACGGCCACATCTTCTGTACCGAAAAGCAGATCGAGCCGGAGGTGCGTGCCTTCCACGGCCAGGCACTGGGGGTCTACGAGACCTTCGGTTTCACCGACGTGCAGGTGAAGATCGCCACCCGTCCGGAAAAGCGCATGGGCAATGATGAGGTCTGGGACGCGGCGGAAGAAGCGCTGCGCAGCGCCCTGCGTGCCGCCGACGTCCAGTGGGAGGAGCTGCCCGGCGAAGGCGCCTTCTACGGGCCAAAGATCGAATATCACTTGAGTGATGCCATCGGCCGGACCTGGCAGCTCGGCACCATTCAGGTGGATTTCATGATGCCCGAGCGTCTGGGCGCCACCTACATCGACGAGCACAGCGAGCGCCAGCATCCGGTGATGCTGCACCGCGCCATCGTCGGCTCCATGGAACGTTTCATCGGCATCCTGATCGAACATCACGCCGGCCAGATGCCGCTGTGGCTCGCCCCGACACAGGCCGTGACCATGGGCATCACCGACAAGCATGCCGAGTATGTCGACGCGGTGGCCGAGCGACTGAAGGACGCGGGCCTGCGGGCACAGGCCGATCTACGCAACGAGAAGGTCGGCTTCAAAATCCGCGAGCACACACTCGAGCGTGTGCCTTACCTGCTGGTCGCCGGCGACCGAGAGATCGACGCCGACTCGGTTTCCGTGCGCACCCGCTCGGGCGAGGATCTTGGCTCGATCAAGGTCGACGAGTTGATCGAGCGACTCAAGGGCGAGATCAGCGAGCATCGTTAAGCCAAGAGGCAAGCCCGTTAAAACGGGCCGCGGTTGGCAACGACCGCGACTTGTGTGCTAATTTTCGCAACATCGCCCCGGGCCGACGGCTTTTCGGGGTACTATTCGGTTCAAACCTGACTGGAGGGTACGAACATCGCTCAACAACGCGGAGCGGGTCGCAGCAGTAGCAACGACCCCAGGATCAATGATCAAATCAACGTTCGGGAAGTCCGATTGGTCGACGAAAACGGCGAACAGGTCGGAGTCGTCCCCACGGATGAGGCAATGAGCCGGGCTCAGGACGCCGCCTTGGACTTGGTAGAGGTCTCACCGACCGCCAAACCGCCTGTCTGCAAGATCATGGACTTCGGCAAGTTCAAGTATCAGCAGAGCAAGAAGGCGAACGAGGCGAAGAAGAAGCAGAAGCACATCGAGATCAAGGAGGTGAAATTCCGTCCCGGGACGGAAGATCACGACTACCAGGTCAAGTTGCGCAATGCGACTCGCTTCCTCGAGGCCGGCGACAAGGTGAAGATCACCCTGCGTTTCCGCGGTCGAGAGATGGCCCACCGAGATCTGGGTGCCGAGCTGCTTTCTCGAATCGAGGGAGATCTGTCGGAGCTGGCTGCCGTCGAGCAAAGGCCACGCATGGAAGGCCGTCAGGCCACCATGGTGATGGCGCCGCGCCCGGCCAAGACCTGAGCCAACACCTGAACGCTTCGGCGTTCAGCGATTCCTAAAACCCGCCCACTCGGCGGGTTTTTTGTTTGCCGGACACGGTCAACTGGGTTGCGAACCGCTGGCGGCATTTGACGCCCCCGACCGCCACCCAAGCGCGGCAATGGTGTCGGCATGGAATCGTGCCGCATCGGCTACCGCGGCACGGCCTTCGTCCTCGGGCAACACATTGATCTCGCTAATCGTGTGGCCGGCCAGCGCACGGATGGTGGCGTGCGCGCTGTCCGACAGTGCCTGCGCGTTGTAGCCACCTTCGAGCATCAGCACCAGTCGGTCATCGCAAATTTCGTGCGCCAGTGCGCACACGCGCTGCGTCAGGGCCGCAAAGCCGGTTTCGTCCATGGCACAGATCTGGTCCAGATAGTGACAGTCAAAACCGGCGGAAATCAGGATAAGTTCCGGCCGGAAGGCCCGCGCCGCCGGGCGAACCACCTGCTCGAACACATCAAGCAGCGCCGCGTTGCCGCTCCCCGTGGGATAGGGTACGTTCAGGTGAGAGCCCAGTCCGGCCCCCGTGCCGGTTTCAGCCAGCCTGCCGGTCCCGGGATAGAACGGGGCCGCGCAATGGCTGTCGACGACCAGTACGTCGGGCTGGTCGTAGAATATGTCCTGGGTGCCGTTGCCGTGATGCATGTCCCAGTCCCAGATCATCACGCGGCCATAGCCCAACGACTCCCGCGCATGCATGGCGGCCACCGCGATGTTGTTGTACAGGCAAAAGCCCCTGGCGTGATCAGAAGAGGCGTGGTGCCCCGGCGGACGCACGAGACAGAACGCATGGTGCCTTTCACCAGCGGTTATTGCCTCGATTGCGCTGATGCCGGCGCCGGCCGCCAGTCTCGCGGCGACCACACTCTCGGGGGACACCGCCGTGGTGTCCTGTGCCAGCCAGCCCGAGCCACCGACAAGCGACTCGATATAAGCCAAATGCTCGACCGAATGGACCCGCTGGAGTTGCGCATGCGTGGCCAGCGTCGGGGTCCGCCAGGCTTGGCCGTCGACCGGCTCGGCCTGCAGCCGTTCGAAAATGGTCGTCAACCGCTCTGGGCGCTCGGGGTAGGCGTAGCTCTCCAGACTGGCCTCGGGATATTGGTGAGCGATCATCGCCTTGACGGCATCGCTCCATTCCGGGTGATCGGTGTCCCAGCCCGACGGCTCGTGGCCGAGCATGCGCGCGTCGTAATAAATCAGCACGGTCTCCTTCATCTAGCAAAACTCCGGAAGAAGATTTAGGAAGGTCCAGTGACTCCGCCCAACCCCGGCATACCCCGGCGTGAGGCAGGTCCTCGCCAGACCCTCGGTCAAGCATAGTCCTTCGTTCTGCTTTGACAGAACGGCGCGTCGCCGTTTCTTATCAGAACGCCGCATCAGCCCTCGCCGACCGTCTTTTACGGGCCCACCGCCCACCTCCGCTTTTTACTCAAGGATTGCGATCATGACCGCTCTCCGGTATTCTCATGCGCCGTTTCGCCGCCCCGGGACCCTCGAGGGCAGGCAACGGTGAAATCGTCCGCGCACGTTAAACACTCCGACGTGGCCGGATATCCAAAAACAAACCAGAACTGGAGTTGATCATGCCCAAGATCAAGACTAATCGCGGGGCCGCCAAGCGGTTCAAGATTACCGCGGGCGGCGTCAAGCGGCGTCAGTCGCACCTGCGTCACATCCTCACGAAGAAATCGTCGAAGCGGAAGCGTCAGCTCGGCTCGCCGGCCTACGTTCACGAGGCCGATGTCCAGCTCGTCGAGCGCATGATGCCCTACGGCAAGAAGTGAGGAGATAGACCATGGCACGAGTTAAGCGTGGCGTTACCGCCCATGCCAAGCACAAGAAAGTCCTGAACAAGGCGAAGGGTTACTACGGTGCCCGTTCGCGTACCTACCGCTCTGCCAAGCAGGCGGTCATCAAGGCCGGTCAGTACGCCTATCGTGACCGTCGCGCGAAGAAGCGCGTGTTCCGCGCCCTGTGGATCACCCGCATCAACGCCGAGGCACGCAACAACGGCCTATCGTACAGCCGCATGATGGATGGCCTGAACAAGGCCAACGTCGAGGTCGACCGCAAGGTCCTCGCCGACATCGCGGTGCACGACAAGCCGGGCTTTGCCGCCCTGGCCGAACAGGCGAAGACCGCTCTGGCGGGCTGATCCGGACCGATCTCGGATCATGGACGGCCACGGGTCGTCCATTCGAATTCCCGAAAGGCGCCTCATTGGCGCCTTTTTTCATTGAAGGCATTGATTTTGTTGGGCTTTACGCCACAATACCGTCCTTCGTCAGACGCCGGTGCCCACGGTCTCTGGCAAAGGGCGGCACAGCAACTGGAAGGAGCGTTTAAGCGGTGAGCAACTCCCTGGACACCTTGGAGACCGACGCACTGGCACGCATCGAGGCGGCCGATAGTCTCGACGCACTCGAGGCCCTGCGGGTGGAATACACCGGCAAGAAGGGATCGATCACGGCCCAGATGAAGACCCTCGGCCAGCTCGTCCCCGAGGAGCGCAAGACGCAAGGGGCGGCCATCAACGCGGTCAAGGACCGGGTCATCGGCGCGCTCAAGGGCCGTCGCGAGACACTCCAGGCCGAGGCCCTGGCCGCCAAGCTCGCCAACGAGTCGATCGACGTCACCCTGCCCGGCCGCCGCCGCCCGCCCGGTGCCAAGCACCCGGTTACCCAGATCACCGAGCGCGTCTCCGCCATCTTCCAGGCGATGGGTTTTCGCATTGCCGAAGGCCCGGAGATCGAGGACGACTGGCATAACTTCACCGCGCTGAACATCCCCGAGAGCCACCCGGCCCGGGCGATGCACGACACGTTCTACTTCGACGCCAACCACCTGCTGCGCACCCATACCTCGCCGGTGCAAATCCGCGCCATGCAAGAGTGCAAACCGCCGCTGAAGGTGATCGCGCCCGGTCGTGTCTACCGCTGCGACTCGGACATGACGCATTCGCCCATGTTCCACCAGATCGAGGTGCTCTACCTCGACGAGAACGTGCGCTTCACCGACCTGCGCGCGACGCTGGAGACCTTCCTCGCCGCGCTGTTCGAACGCGAGGATCTGCCGGTCCGCCTGCGCCCGTCGTTCTTTCCCTTTACCGAGCCATCGGCGGAGGTGGACATCCAGTGCGTCCACTGCGGTGGCGACGGCTGCCGCGTGTGCAAGAAGACCGGCTGGATCGAGGTGCTCGGTGCCGGCATGGTCCACCCCAACGTGCTGCGCTCGGTGGGTCTCGACCCGGCCGAGGTGAGCGGTTTCGCCATCGGCATGGGCGTCGAGCGCCTGGCGATGCTCCGCTACGGGGTCGACGACCTGCGCGCCTTTTTCGAGAACGACCTGCGCTTTTTGCGGCAGTTCCAGTAACCCGATGCCCGTTGCGGCGGCTGTTCCGCCACGACAACCGATTTGTGTGCCCGGCCGCCCGCACCACCGGGGCGGCCGACCGGACCAAGGCCCGAGGACCTGACACCCGATGCTTTTTTCCGAGAACTGGCTGAGAACCTGGATTGACCCCCAGGTCGACACCGAGGAACTGGCCCACCGCCTGACCATGGCCGGCCTGGAGGTCGACGCCATCGAACCGGCCGCCCCGGCCTTCGACAACGTCGTGGTCGGCGAGGTGACGTCCGTGCGCCCGCACCCGGATGCCGACAAGCTGCGCGTCACCGAGGTGTTCGACGGCGAGACCACCTGGCAGGTCGTCTGCGGCGCGCCCAACGTCCGTGAAGGACTGCGCGCCCCGCTGGCCCGAGTCGGCGCCACCCTGCCGGGCGGCATGAAGATAAAAAAGGCGAAGCTGCGCGGCGAGCCCTCCCACGGCATGCTCTGCGGGGCCGACGAGCTCGGCCTGGCAAGCGCCCGCGACGGCCTGCTGGAGCTCCCCGATGACGCCCCGATCGGCCGGGACCTGCGCGAATGGCTCGACCTCGACGATGCCGTGATCGAGCTGGGCATTACCCCCAACCGCGGTGACGCCCTGTCGATCGCCGGGCTGGCGCAGGAATGCAGTGCGCTGTTCGATGCCACGCTCAACACACCCGAGACCCAAGCGCCCGAGGCAACCACCGACTCGACCCGTGCGGCGGCCATCGAGGCGATGGATGCCTGCCCGGTCTACCTCACCCAGGTGATCGAGGACATCCCGGCCCGGGGCGACACCGACATGCAGATCGCCGAGCGCCTGCGCCGCGCCGGCGTCTCGACGGTCGAGCCGATCGTGGACCTGCTCAACTACGTCATGCTCGAGACCGGCCAGCCGATGCACGCCTTCGACGGCGACAAGCTCGACGGCGACATCCGCGTGCGCTGGGCGACGACCGGCGAGACCATGGTCGGCCTCAACGAGCAGGAACTTACCCTCGACGACGACTGCCTGGTAGTCGCCGACGCCGCCCACCCGATCGCGCTGGCCGGCATTATCGGCAGCCAACCCTCCGGGGTTGGTGGTTCAACCGGCCGCATCGTGCTCGAAGCGGCCCACTTCACCCCCGAGGCAGTCGCCGGTCGCGCGCGTCGCTTCGGCCTGACCACCGATGCCGCCTTCCGCTTCGAGCGTGGCGTCGATCCGAGCCTGCCGCGTGCCGCCCTCGACCGGGCCGCGCAGCTGATCACCGAGTTGCTCGGCGGCCGGGCCGGGCCGGTGGTCGAAGCGAGCGGCGGTCGCGAGCTGACCGCGCCGGCGTCGATCACACTCGACATGGGCTGGGCCGAACGACGCCTCGGGCTGCCGGTGGCGACCGAGCGTGCCGCCGATCTGCTCACCCGGCTGGGCTGCGAGATCAGCACCGAGGGCAACGTGCTCACCGTGGTGCCGCCGACCCGCCGTTTTGATCTGGCGATCCCCGAGGATCTGCTCGAGGAACTGGCGCGGCTGATCGGTTATGACACCTTCCGCGCGCCGATCACGCGCATGACCCCGGAGATCGGGCTGCCGGCGGCAACCGCCAACACCACCTCGCGCATCGGCGAGTTGATGGCCGACCGAGGCTACTTCGAGGCGATCACCTACAGCTTCATCGATCGCGATCTCGACGCCGTGATCACCCCGGGCAGCACGCCGATCGAACTGGCCAATCCGATCGCCTCGCAGATGGCGGTGATGCGCCAGAGCCTCTGGCCCGGGCTGCTCGAGGCCGTCGCCCACAACCAGAAACGCCAGCAGCCGGCGATCCGCCTGTTCGAGACCGGCCACCGCTTTGCCGGCTCGACCGCCGCGGCCGCCCGCGAGTCCGGCGAGCTGGCGTTCGTGGCCGCCGGCCACGTCGCCCCCGAGCAATGGGGACAGGCGACGAGGTCGGTCGATTTCTACGACATCAAGGGTGATCTCGAGGACCTGCTGGAAGGGCTGGGCCTCGGCCCGGCGACCCGTTTTCAGGGCAGCAACCACTCCGCCCTGCACCCCGGCCAGGCCGCCGAGGTGCTGATCGACGGCCAGCCGGTCGGCGAGATCGGCGCGCTGCACCCGGACACGCTCAAGGCATTCGATCTCAAGGGACCGGTCTTCGCCGCCCGCCTGTCACTGACGGGTATCGGCGAGCGGCCGCTACCGCAGAGCGCCTCGCTGTCGAAGTTCCCGCGCATCCGCCGGGACCTGGCGCTGGTCACCCCGACCCGGCTGGCGTTCAGCGAACTGTCTGCGGCCATCCGGGCCGCCGGCGGGGCATTGCTGCGCGATGTGGAGCCCTTCGACCGCTACGTGGGCGAGGGCGTCGCCGAAGGCCACCAGTCGCTCGCGGTGAAGCTCGTGTTCCAGAATGACGAACGCACTCTCACCGACGACGAAATTACCGATACAATCAACCACATACTCGAGGACCTCCGCCAGCACGATGTCGAGCTGCGCGGTTGACTTGAACCCGGGAACCGATTTACATGGCTCTTACGAAAGCGGATCTGGTAGAAACGCTGCACAACGAACTTGGCCTCAACAAGCGTGAGGCGAAGGACTTCGTCGATCTCTTCTTCGAAGAGTTGCGACAGGTGCTGGAATCGGGCGAGGACATCAAACTCTCCGGCTTCGGCAATTTCCAGTTGCGGGATAAGAACGAACGCCCCGGACGCAACCCGCGTACCGGGGAGATGATTCCCGTCACCGCCCGCCGGGTGGTGACCTTCCGCGCCGGCCAGAAACTCAAGTCGCTGGTGGAAGCCTATGACGGCCCAGAGCAAGACTGAATTCACCTTCCCGCCGATTCCCAGCAAGCGGTACTTCACCATTGGGGAAGTCGGCCAGCTCTGTGACGTCAAGTCGCACGTGCTGCGTTACTGGGAGCAGGAATTCGAACCGCTCAAGCCGATCAAGCGCCGCGGCAACCGCCGCTACTACCAGCGCCACGACATCGAGCTGATCCGCCTGATCCGCACCCTGCTCTACGATCAGGGTTTCACCATCGCCGGCGCCCGCCAGCAGCTCGCCGCCCTGCCGAAGGCCTCCTCGCGCGAGTCCTCCAGCGCGCTGGAAGCCGTCCGCGACATGCGCGAGCGCATCAGCCAGAGCGGCGGCAACCTGCTGGCGCTCGACCCCCAGCTGGAATCCAAGCCCGAAACCGACTCGACGCCGGCTACTCCGCCCCCGGAAGCGCCCCTGCCCACCGGCCGGCAACTCGACCTGCGCGAGATTCGTCTCGGCCTCGAGGCACTGGTCGACGAACTCGCCCCCTACTGCGGCAACAACGCCTCGGAAGACTGATGCCCTTAGGCCGCGATATGCGCCCGGGCCGGCGTCGGCTCCGGCGCACGACGGCGTTCGATGAAATGCCGCAGGTAACGGCTCTGCAGATCCGCGCTCTCCAGCAGGATGAACAGGTCGGCGCAACCGAAATCCGGGTCCCAGCACGGCTCGCCGCCGACCGTCGCCCCCAGACGCATGTAGGCCTTCAGCAATGGCGGCAGACGAGTCGATGGCGTGTCCGCCTGTCCATCCAGGGCCGGCAATGGACGGCGCGGGCGCACCCGTCGCTCCGCCGGCGCCAGATGGCGAGTGAGCAGGCTGTCGGTGATCGCCCGGGCGGTGGCCCCGCCGTCATCCATTGGAATCGACGCGCAGCCAATCAGGTAGCCAAAGCGATTGTCCGCCATGAACCGGGCCAGCCCGGCCCACAGGGCCGCAATCGTTCCGCCTCGGCGCCAATCGGGGTGCACGCAGGTCCGACCGATCTCCATCACCCGACCGGGCAGTTTGCGAATCCCGGCAAGATCGAATTCCTGCTCAGAGTAAAACCCGCCGGTCAGGCAGGCCTGGGTGTCGGTGAGCACCCGGGTGCAGGCAACCACCGCGCCACTGGTATCCCGCACCATCAGGTGGTGACAGTGCGGATCGAAGGCATCGCGCTCCAGCCCGCCATGTCCCGCCGGAACGTGCGCGCCCATCTCCTCGACGAATACCCGGTAACGAAGTCGGTAGCAGGCCTCGCGCTCGGCCGCGGTGGTGGCAAAGGCCACCGTCAACCCACCCGATTCATTCAACCGGTCCCGCCGGCTCGCCTCGTCTCGCTGCATGGATCGTCTCCCCTGACGGTAAATACCTGATCGCAGGGTGGACAGACGAATTGGCAGTGTCGTGACGGGACGATGTCGATCCGATGACCGGATGACCGGGTGACAATGTGGACGCGTCGCACCGGCATAGGCCGCCGGCACTTCGCGCAGGGTTTCCTTAATCGAACTGCAGCAGCAGCCGATCGGGATCGGCCTCCGGCGGCAAGCAGGCCGTCCCGCGGCAGATATAGGCCAACCCAGCGTCGGCATCCGGCAGCGGCTTGTCGGGCAGCAGGTCATCACTGCCACTGACGATTACCGTCATGCCACGGCGGCGCAATGTCGCGATCGCCGTCTGCCAGCCCGTCATTTCTCGGGCCTTGATTACCACCACCGTACCGGGCTGATGGAACCGTCGCAGGGCAGCAAGCAGCCGCGTGTGGGCCTGCGGCGCGCGATCGATCGACCCGGCTGCCGCCTTGAAGATCGCCTCGGCGAGGCTCAGCCAGTCGGTCCGCCCCAGGGCATAGCCCAGCCGGGTGAGCGTGTCGGCCAGCACCGCGTTGCCGGCCGGCTGGGCGTCATCCGTGAACACGACCAGTCCCGCCACCGGCGCCGCATGACCGGCGTGACTGAGCCGAAAGGCACCGCTCGCATCGTCGAACCGCTCGGTAATCGTGCCAATGATCTCCTCGATGCGTGCCAGCCGCTCGGCAACCGGCACACGAAAGAAGGCCTCGGACTCGGCCTCGAGCAGCAAGGCAAGATCATCGAGAAAGGCCGGCACCGAGGGTCGACCGCCGAGGTGGCCCGTCGGCAGATCGGCCACGGCGGTATCCACGGGCACCAGCCGGTCGAGCAGATCGAGCCCCTTGCTGGCCCAGTCGTCACGCCCAAACCGGTTGCCCGCACGCAAGAGACCGGTGGCCAGCATGGCATTGAGACCGAGCAGGGACTTGTCATCACGCTTGGGCTGCGGGCGGGCATCACGGCGCGCCAGCAGGGCACGACGGATCGGCCCGGCCAGTGGCCGCACCTCGTCTACGGATTGGGCGCGGTGAAACGCGGCGAGATGCCACTTGCCCTCGAAGTTCGCCGGACGGTCGAGTCCATATTCGGACACAAATCCATCAATGGTCCCGGCATCGAGCCCGGCCGTTTCCAGAACCTCCCGCGCCTCATCGGGTGTCCAGAGGTAGGTGGCGCCCTCCTCGCCCTGGGTATCGGCATCCAGGCTCGCGGCGAAGGTGCCGTCGGCCAGGCGCATGCGCTCGAGAAAATGATCGATGCTGCGCGCGAGCAGCGACTCGATCACGCCCCGGCGCTCGTCCGACTCCGGGCCCAGAGAGGCAAGGCGCGACAGGGTGTCCGGCAACTGGGCGTTGTCGACCAGCATCTTCTCGAAGTGCGGGATGCTCCAATCGGCATCGACGCAGTAACGGAAGATACCGCCGTCGAGGTGATCGAACAGTCCGCCATCGAGCAAGGCGGCCACCGCATGATCCAGCCGCCCTCGCCCATCGTCGCCGCGGGCAGCCGCCTCGTCGAGCAGAAAATCGAGCATCGGCAATTGCGGGAATTTCGGTGCACCGCCCAGGCCACCATGCTCGTCGTCCAGCGCGCCCTCGAGCCGCGCGCGGGCGGCATCGGCCACCGACACCGGCGGCAAGGCGTCGCTGCCCGGCGGCGGCGCGCTCAGTGCCCGATGGACCGCCCTGCCCTGCTCTCGCGTCTGGTCACGCTTTTCCCGATAGGTGCTGTGCACCCGCTCGAGCAGATCGGCAAAGCCGGGCATGCCGAATCGCGGCCGTGACGGAAAATAAGTGCCGATGAAGAACGGCGTCAGATCGTCCGGATTGAGAAAGGCGGTCAGCGGCCAGCCGCCGCCGCGCTGGTTCAAGAGCGCGTGCGCCGTCTGGAAGGTCTTGTCCAGATCGGGCCGCTCCTCGCGATCGACCTTGATGTTGATGAAATGTCGATTCATCACCGCCGCGATCTCGGGATCGGAGAAACTTTCGCGGGCCATGACATGGCACCAGTGACAGGCGGCGTAACCAATCGACAGCAGGATGGGTCGATCCTCCTCGCGGGCGCGGCTCAGCGCCTCGTCATTCCAGGCATACCAGTCGACCGGGTTGTCGGCGTGGGCCTGCAGGTAAGGGCTGGTCGATTCGAGCAGGCGCGGATTGGCCATCGAAACTTGCTCCCGTCGGGGGAATGGATGATCGGCGATCGCTCGCTCCATACTGGTAGACTCTAGGCCGTTTCACAATCGCGTGGATACCCATGGAATACCCCGCCATCGACCCCGTCGCCCTGCAACTCGGCCCGCTGGCCATTCACTGGTACGGGCTGATGTACCTGTTCGGCTTTGCCGGCGCCTGGGCATTGGCCCGGTGGCGTGTCCGGTCGCCCGACTGGCCGCTCCGTGCAATGCAAGTCGACGACCTGCTCTTCTACGGCGCGCTCGGCGCCATCCTCGGCGGGCGAATCGGCTACATGCTGTTCTACCAGCCGGGGCAACTGCTCGACTCGCCCCTGTCGCTGTTCGCGATCTGGGACGGCGGCATGAGCTTCCACGGCGGATTGCTGGGCGTGCTTGCCACCATGGCCTTCTACGCCCGGCGGCAGGGGCTGGCGTTCTTCACCGTCACCGATTTCATCGCCCCGTTTGTACCCATCGGCCTGTTCTTCGGCCGAATCGGCAACTTCATCAACGCTGAACTGTGGGGCGGTCCCACCGATCTGCCCTGGGGCATGGTGTTCCCCGGCGGCGGCCCCGCGCCGCGTCATCCGTCGATGCTCTACGAGGCGGCATTGGAAGGCCTGGTGCTGTTTATCCTGCTGTGGGTCTTTTCCATGAAACCGCGACCGCGCATGGCGGTCTCCGGCCTGTTCCTTGCCGGCTACGGCACATTCCGTTTCGCGGTGGAATTCGTCCGCGAGCCGGACGCGCATATCGGCTATCTCGCCGGCGACTGGCTGACCATGGGTCACCTGCTCTCCGCACCCATGATCCTCGCGGGAATCGGTCTACTGTTCTGGGCCTATCGCCGCGGTATCATGGACCGCCCCGTTGACACCCAACCGACCGCGAGACCCGAATGAAGGCCTATCTCGACCTGATGCAGCACGTCCTCGACCACGGTGTGGATCGCGACGACCGCACCGGCACCGGCACGCGCAGCGTTTTTGGCCATCAGATGCGCTTTGACCTCGGACGGGGCTTCCCGGCACTGACCACCAAGAAGCTGCACCTGCGCTCGATCATCCACGAGCTGTTGTGGTTCATCAGCGGGGATACCAACGTCCGCTATCTGCAGGACAACGGCGTGCGCATCTGGAACGAGTGGGCCGACGAAAACGGGGATCTGGGTCCGGTCTATGGCGCGCAATGGCGCTCCTGGCCGACGCGCGACGGCGGCGCCATCGACCAGCTCGGCCAGGTGATCGAGCAGATCAAGACCAATCCCGAGTCGCGTCGCCTGATTGTCACGGCCTGGAACCCGGCCGATGTCCCCGAGATGGCCCTGCCGCCCTGCCACCTGCTGTTCCAGTTCTACGTGGCCAACGGCCGGCTTTCCTGCCAGCTCTACCAGCGCAGCGCGGATATCTTCCTCGGCGTACCGTTCAATATCGCCAGCTACGCCCTGCTGACCATGATGGTGGCGCAGGTCTGTGACCTCGAGCCGGGCGAGTTCGTCCACACGCTCGGCGATGCGCACCTCTACCACAACCACCTCGACCAGGCGCGTGAGCAGCTCACCCGTGAGCCGCGCGCGCTGCCGACCCTGCGCATCAACCCGGCCCGCACCACGATCGACGAGTTCGTGTTCGACGACTTCGAACTGGCCGATTACGACCCGCACTCGCACATCAAGGCCAAGGTTGCCGTATAGACAAGGCGTGTGGAAACCTCGGCGCGAAATCTTCCCAGGACGGGCGACATGAGATGAAGGGGCTCGGTGTTTGGGCTAAACTGCCAAGTTAACCCCACTTTCATCACCATGCCGCGAGGCAGGAATCCGCATGCGCGTCAGTCTCATTGCCGCGATGGCCCGCAACCAGGTCATCGGTCGCAACAACCAGCTACCCTGGCGGCTCCCGGCCGACCTCAAGCATTTCAAGCAGTTGACCATGGGCAAGCCCCTGATCATGGGGCGCAAGACCTTCGAGTCGATCGGCAAGCCGCTGCCTGGGCGGACCAACATCGTGGTCACCCGGGACGAGGGCTTCAGTGCCGAGGGCGTGATCGCGGTCCACTCGCTCAATGCCGCCCTGGCCGAGGCCGAAGCGCACCTCGACGAGACCGAGGAGGCCATGGTGATGGGTGGGGCGAACATCTACTACCAGTACCTGCCCCGTGCCGACCGGATGTACCTGACGCTGGTGGAAGTGGAAGTCGCGGGCGACGCGCATTTCCCGGTGTACGTCCCCGACGAATGGACGCTCACCGAGACCACGCGCCACGAGCCGGACGATCGCAACCCCTACGCCTACCAGTACCTGGTGTTCGATCGCGTTCCCGCCTGACTGGAAACC
>JAGXGL010000060.1 GCA_024636755.1 Guyparkeria sp.
ACCAGCCGGGCGGAATACCGCCTGATGCTGCGCGAGGACAATGCCGACCAACGGCTGACCGCGATTGGTCGTGAGCTGGGCCTAGTCGACGAGCGCCGCTGGCGGGCCTTCAACGAGAAGCTGGAGGCGATCGAGGTCGAGCGTACCCGGCTGGGTGACATCTGGGTCCACCCGGGGCACCCGGCCGCGGACAAGCTCGAGGGGTCGATCTCGCGCAACGTCACCGCGCTCGACCTGCTGCGCCGACCCGAGCTCGATTACTCTGCCATCGCCGCGGTCGACGAACTGGCGCCTGCCTCCATGCCCGCCCCGGCGGTGATCGAGCAACTCGAGATCGAGGCCAAGTACGCCGGCTACATCGACCGGCAACGCGACGAGGTCGCCCGCTCGGTCAAGCAGGAGCAGGAGGCGATCCCCGCCGAGCTCGACTACGCCGAGATCCCGGGGTTGTCCAACGAGGTGCGCGACAAGCTTAGCCAGCAGCGTCCGGCCACGGTTGGCCAGGCCGCGCGCATCCCGGGCGTGACCCCGGCGGCGGTGTCCCTGCTGCTGGTGCACCTCAAGCGCCGCGGCCAGCTGGCCCGCTCGGCCTGATCGCATGCCCGCGGCGCTATCCGACGAGCAACGCCACCGGCTCGAGCACCAGTTGTTCGATGGCGTGCATCGGCTCGGGCTCTCGCTTGAGCCGGACGTGGGGCGGCGCCTGATCGATTATCTCGAGCTGCTCGCCCGCTGGAACCGCGCCTACAACCTCACCGCGGTGCGCGATCCCGAGTCGATGGTCATGCGCCACCTGCTCGATTCCCTGGCGGTGCTCCCCCACCTGCCGGCCTGTCCGCGGCTGCTCGACATTGGCAGTGGTCCGGGCATACCGGGTATGATCTTGGCGGTTTGTCGCCCCGACAGTGAGGTCACCTTGGTCGACTCGAATCTCAAGATGACGCGTTTCGCCATGGCCGCCCAGCGCGAGCTGGGGCTGGGCAACGTCACCGTGCGACGCGAACGCGTCGAGCACCTCGATCCGGCCGATCGGTTTGATTGCGTGATCTCGCGGGCGTTTTCCGCACTGGCCGATTTCGTTCGGCTCGGCGCCCCGCTGCTCGCGGATGGCGGGCGCCTGTATGCCATGAAGGGTCGGCTAGATCCGCAGGAGCTCGACGCCCTGCCGGATGGGTTTGTCGTCACCGCCAGGCACGCACTGGATATTCCCGACCTCGATGCCGAACGCCACCTGTTGGTCGTCGAACGGGCGGGTGCTGCATGAGCTGGGTGCTGGCGATTACCAACCAGAAGGGCGGCGTTGGCAAGACCACCACGGCGGTCAACCTGGCCGCGGCCCTGCAGGCATTTGGTCGGCGCGTGCTGCTGGTCGACATGGACCCGCAGGGCAACGCCACCGTCAGCTCCGGCTACGACAAGCGCTCGATCGAGCGTCACGTCGGCCAAGTGCTGCTCGAGGAAATCGGCGTGGCCGAGGCGATACTGCCGACCGACCCGGGCGGCTTCGACCTGCTGCCCGCGACCATCGACCTGGCCGGCACCGAGTTCCAGCTGGTCACGCGCATCGGTCGCGAAACCAAGTTGCGCCAGGCGCTTGCGCCGCTGGTCGACGACTACGACTTCATCCTGATCGATTGCCCGCCGGCCTTGAACACCCTCACCATCAACAGCTTGGCCGCGGCCGACGATGTGCTGATCCCCGTGCAGTGCGAATACTTCGCCCTCGAAGGACTCTCCGCCCTGCTGGATACGATCGAGCAGGTGCGGGTCGCGCTGAACCCGGATCTCGGCATCGCCGGGGTGCTGCGCACACTGTATGATGCGCGCAACCGCCTCGCCCAGGACGTGAGCGCGCAGTTGCGCCAGCACTTCGGCGACCGTGTCTTCGATGCGCTGGTGCCGCGCAACGTGCGCCTGGCCGAGGCGCCCAGCCACGGGTTGCCGGCCATGTTCTACGACAAGAACTCCAGTGGCGCCGAGGCGCATGCCGACGTGGCCCGCGAACTGGTCAAGCGGGCTCGCAAGCGCGGCAAGCTCTCCAAGCCGGCCGCCCTGCGGCAAGGGGTTCCCGGCCGGGAACGTGGCTGACGAACCGGGACACAGAGGCGTATTTGCATGAGCACGAAACGCAAGGGATTGGGGCGCGGTCTGGATGCCCTGCTGGGCACCGCGGAGCGTCCCGCCGAACAGGCCGGCGCGCAGCTGCGTGATCTGGCGGTCGATCTCATCCGTCCCAACCCGTTCCAGCCGCGCACCCGTTTCGACGAGGCCGCCCTGACCGAGCTGGCCGACTCCATTCGCGCCCAGGGCGTGATCCAGCCGGTGGTGGTGCGCCGCCGTTCCGGCGAATACGAACTGATCGCCGGCGAACGCCGCTGGCGCGCCGCGCAGCAGGCCGGCCTCGATCATATCCCGGCCGTCGTTCGCGAGATCGACGACAACCAGGCGGCCGCCATGGCGCTGATCGAGAATCTCCAGCGCGAGGATCTCGACGCCATCGAGCAGGCGCAGGCGATGCAGCGGCTGGTCAAGGAATTCGAACTTACCCACCAGCAGGTCGCCGACGTGCTCGGGGTCTCGCGCCCGGCGGTCAGCAATGCCCTGCGGTTGCTTGAGCTGGCCGCCCCGGTGCAGAAGTTGTTGCGCGAGCGCAAGATCGAGGCTGGCCATGCGCGCAGCCTGGCCGTCCTGCCGAAAAAGGAACAGGCCGGCATTGCCGAGAAGGTGGTCTCGCGCACGCTGACCGTGCGGCAGGTCGAGTCGATGGTCGGCCGCTACCTCAAATCCACCGACCCAGTCTCCGAGAATGGTGATGATCCGGATACCCGCGCCCTCGAGCGACGGCTGGGCGAGGCGCTCGGCACGGCCGTGACCATTCAGGCCAATCGCCGCGGCAAAGGGCGGGTGGTGGTCGGCTTTGACAGCCTCGATCAGCTCGACGGCCTGATCGAGCGCCTGGTCGGGCGCGCTGGTGTCGGACGCCCCGAGGTGGATTGAGGTGGTGCTGTTTTGAGCGGGCGTACTCGCTCAAACGCGGGCATCTCTCCTCCATGTGCAGACAGCCGATGGGCCGAAATTGATCGACTGTCAGGTTCCTTAGCCGGCCATGGCATCATTGCTTGTCGTTCGATGAGCGAGTCGCTACACTGATCGCCAATTTTTGGGCCCATGAACACCATGAACGATCCCGACAAGACGCCCATCGGCACCGACCAGAAGGGTCAGGGCGGCTACTGGAGTTCGCGCTTCAAGGGCCTGCTTCAGGTGGGTGCGGGGAACATGTTCGCCTCCAGCATCATTGCCGGGCTTTTTCTCGGGTTTTTGCTGGATAGCTGGCTGGAGACGGCGCCGATCTTCATGCTGATCCTCGGCGCCCTGGGGTTTGTCGCCGGCATGCGCAATGCGAAGAAGACATTGCTGGCCACCGGGCGTGACGAATCCGACAAAAAGGACTCGCAGCGCCCGTGAGTCGCATGGCCGAAGCGATCACCCGCCGCGGTCGGCGCGTGGTGACGATCCAGTTGATCGTCCTGGCGCTGGCTGCAGGCTTGGCCCTGCTGCACTCGCCGCACGCGGCGGTGTCGGCTGCGGGTGGGGTGGCAGTAGCGATGCTGCTGGCCTGGATGCTCCGCCGATCCATGGCGCGGGCCACCGAGCTGGCGGTGGAGTCACCGCAGCAAAGTATGAACACGATGTATCTCGGGGCCGCGGTGCGGTTTGTCGCGCTGCTTGCCCTGATGGCGGTCGGACTCGGGCTGCTGAAGCTGGACGCGCGATTCATGGTCGGGGCCTTCGTGGTCGCCATGATCGCCGGCGTCCTGGCGGCCCGCGGTCAGGACTCTGGACGTCCGACCGGCCAGACAACAGATTGATTTCAAGCTTGAGGAGTTAGCGATAGTGGCTACGGAGAATGCGGGCGGTAGCCCGGTTGAATATATCCAGCATCACCTGACCAACCTCTCAGTTGGCGAGGGCTTCTGGACGCTGAACATCGACACGATTTTCTTCAGCGTCCTGCTGGGTGCGCTGATCGTGTTCGTGGCCATGCGCATCGGCCGAGGCCTGCGTGCGGAAACGCCCAACGGCCTGCAGAATGCCGCCGAAGGCATCCTGGAGTTCGTCGACGAGCAGATCCGGGATTCCTTCGGCAGTCGGGCGCCCAAGATCATCGCCCCGCTGGCGCTGACCATCCTGCTGTGGGTCTGGCTCATGAACTTCATGGACCTGATCCCCGTCGACCTGCTGCCGGCGATCGCCTCCGGCCTGGGTGTGGAATACCTTAAGGTGGTTCCCACCACCGACCTGAACACCACGCTCGCTATGGCGCTGTTCGTGTTCGCCCTTACCATCTACTACAGCATCAAGGTCAAGGGCCTGGGCGGGTACATCAAGATGTTCCTGTTCCATCCCTTCGGCAAGTTCCTGATCCCGATCAACATCGTGATGACCACGATCGACGAGCTTGCCAAGCCGATCAGTCTCGCGCTGCGTCTGTTCGGCAACATGTTTGCCGGTGAGCTGGTCTTCCTGCTGATCGCCCTGTTGACGCTGGGCGCGAGCACCAGCGCCAGCCTGCTCATCTGGTTCCCGCTGCAGGTCGTGTTGGACATGGCGTGGATCGCCTTCCACATCCTGGTTATCACGCTGCAGGCGTTCATCTTTATGGTGCTCACGATTGTCTACATCGGTATGGCGCATACCTTGGATGACCACTGAGCCCGACCCGAGTTTCCTTTGACCCTTTGTTTTTCTGATTAGGAGAAAAAGCTATGACCCCCGATATGCTCGCTACCATCTATGCCTACACCGCAGTTGGCGTTGGTGTGATCCTCGCTGCCGCCGGCCTCGGCTCGGCCATCGGCTGGGGCCTGATCTGTTCCAAGACCCTCGAGGGCATCGCGCGGCAGCCGGAAATGCGTCCGCAACTGATGACCAACATGTTCATCTTCGCCGGTCTGATGGAATCCTTTCCGTTCATCATCCTTGCGTTCGCGATGTGGTTCCTGTTCGCCAACCCGTTCGTTGGTGCCCTGACCGCCGCGATTGGCGCCCTTTAAATCGCGTCCTTCGTGACATCGATTTGGCATGCGCGGCGGTTCGATCCGCCGCGTCATGCTGACCGGAAACCCAATCCGTATTTACGCGAGGGGATATTGTGAGTATTTCGATCACACTGCTTGCTCAGCTGATCGCCTTCGTGCTGATGGTCTGGCTGGTCAACAAATATCTGTGGGCGCCGCTTTCTGCCCTGATGGAAGCACGCCGCAAGAAGATTGCTGACGGCCTGTCCGCTTCCGAGCGTGGCAAGCACGAGCTGAAACTGGCCCAGGAGCGCTCGACCGAGCTGCTGCGCGAGGCCAAGGACAAGGCGAACGACATCATCGCTCAGGCGAATTCTCGTTCGAACCAGATCCTGGAAGAGGCGCGTAACAACGCCAAGACCGAGGCCGAGCGCGTCGTTGCGCAGGCCAATGCCGAGATCGACCGCGAGGTCAATCGCGCCAAGGAAGAGCTCCGTACCCAGGTGGCCGACGTGGCCGCCACGGGTGCCGAGCGCATCCTCAAGCGCGAGGTGACGGACAAGGACCACGCATCGGCGATCTCAGATCTGATCGCTCGGATCTAAACGAAAGCGGAGGCCCTATGTCTGAGAACACCACAGTCGCGATCTCGTACGCGAAGGCAGTGCAAGACCTGAGCGCGGATGCCGCGCAGGCCAAGCACTGGTCCGAGACCCTTGCCGGACTGGCCGCCGTGGCCCAGAACCCCGACATGGTCGCGTTTCTGGGCGACGACTCGCGCAGCCGTGACGCCCGGGTCGCCGGGTTCGTCAAGGTGGTCGAGGACGCCGTCGACAAGCAGGCGCTCAATCTCGTGCGTCTGCTGGGCGAGAACGACCGTCTCGACATCCTCCCGGAGGTCGCCGCGGAGTTCGAAAAGCTGCGTGCCGAAGCGGAGCGTCGGATCGTTGCGTCCGTTGTCTCGGCCAAGCCCCTGACCGACGAGCAGTCGAACCAAATCAAAACAGCGCTCGGCAAGCGACTCGATCGCACCGTGGAGCTCGAAACAACCGTCGACGAAGACCTCATCGGTGGCGCGGTTATCCGTGCCGGTGACCTTCTGATCGACGGATCGATGCGCGGAGAGCTCGAGCATCTTGCCGTACAAATGAGTCGCTAAGGAGATCTTCCATGATCAACCCGTCTGAAATCAGCAGTCTGATTAAAGAGCGCATCGAAAATTTCGATGCCGGCGCGGAAGC
>JAGXGL010000061.1 GCA_024636755.1 Guyparkeria sp.
ACCCACACAAATTATCTCTGCTCTTTCTTAAAGATCGTCACCAACCCGTCCGGTTGGCGTCGGCTCGTCGCCGAGAAGAGCGCGTATCTTACGCCCTTCGTGTCGCCTGTCAAGAGCTTCGTTGAACTCTTTGGGGCGACCCTCTCGGCGGCGTTTCCGTCGAGAGGAGCGAGGATTCTACACTCGCTGCAGCGCCCGTCAAGTGCTTTTTCTTTCACTCTTCGGGGCCGTCTTTCGGGGCGTTGGCGTGGCCTGTGCCCCGTAAGGAGGAGCGCATCTTACGCGCTTTGCCGAGGGCGTCAACCCTTCGCGACGATGATTTTTGCCAGGCGCCGCTTGCCCACCTGGATGATCGATTCGCCAACGGGCAGAACGAGCGCCCGATCCTTGACCGGCTCGCCACCAAGCTTCACCGCGCCGGCCTTGATATGACGAAAGCCCTCGGAGTTCGACTGGATCAATCCGGCTCGGTTGAGTGCCTCCACGATGACCACCCCTTCCTCAAGATGCACCTCGGGCATGTCATCGGGCAGCTGCTTTTTCTGGAAACGCGCGATGAACGCCTCGCGTGCCTTCTCACCCGCCCCCCGGCCGTGGAACCGGTCCACGAGCTCGATGGCGAGTTCGAACTTGATGTCGCGCGGGTTGCGCCCGCCGTCGATCTCCTCACGCAGGCGCGCGATCTCTTCAAGGGGCCGGAACGAGAGCAATTCGAAGTAGCGCCACATCAGATCATCGGAAATCGACATCAACTTGCCGAACTGCTCGTCGGCGGGCTCTTCGATACCGATGTAGTTGCCTAGGGACTTCGACATCTTGTTGACCCCGTCGAGTCCCTCGAGGATCGGCACGGTCATGACGACCTGAGGCTTCTGACCGTATTGTTTCTGCAGCTCCCTTCCCACCAGCAGATTGAACTTCTGATCGGTGCCACCCAACTCGACATCCGCCTCCAACTCCACCGAGTCATAGCCCTGAACCAGCGGATACAGGAATTCGTGGACGGCGATCGACCGGTTCTCCCGGTAGCGCTTGGAAAAGTCGTCGCGCTCCAGCATGCGTGCCACGGTGTAGCGACTGGCCAGCTGGATCAGATCGGCGGCGCTCTTCTGCCCCATCCACTCGGAATTGAAGACGATGCGCGTCTTTTCCGGATCGAGGATGCGGAAAATCTGGCGCTCATAGCTACGCGCATTCTCGCGCACCGCTTCGGGCGTCAGGGTCGGGCGCGTGGCATTCTTGCCGGTCGGGTCGCCGATCATGCCGGTGAAATCGCCGATCAGGAAGACGACCTCGTGGCCACGCTCCTGAAATTGGCGTAGCTTGTTGATCAACACCGTGTGACCGAGGTGCAGATCGGGCGCGGTCGGATCAAAGCCGGCCTTGATCCGCAACGGCCGCCCTTCGGCCAGCCTTTCGACCAGTTCCTCGCGGACCAGCACCTCGTCGGTCCCCCGACACAACTCCGCCAGCATCTGCGCTTGCTCCTGAGACACGGTTCACCCTTCCAAAAATTACGTTGAATGGCTGCAGAAAGGCGGTTATGTTACCGGGTTTACACCATATTTTTCTGCCAGGTTTTTATATCCATGCAACAACGCCCTCTATTCAAGCCCAGACGCAGGCCCTCTCGCCTCATACGGCGCGCCCTCCTGGTTGGCCTCGGCGCGTTCGCGCTCGGTGCGGTGGTCTGGCAAGCCCTGCCCGACCAAGGCAGCCAAGACGACACGCCGGCCCCCGCCTCCAAGCCCAGTGACCGCAACGAAATCCCGCTGTCACTGGAAGCCATCGACGCCCCCGACAATAAAGCGCGCGACGCGGGGTCGGGATCGGACTCGGTCTCGATCGACACGTCGGCCACCACCGGCAACCAATCATCGGCCTTCGCCCGATCGGTGAGCCTGGGCAGCCGGCCTAACTTTCACATCCCCGGCCAGAAAGAAGCCCTGAAGGCCATTGAGACACCGGAGACCAATCGGGCCGCGGTCGGCCGCCAGGGGGGCGTCGATCCGGCGGAGGGCGAGGCGGAAAGCGTATCCTCCTCGCTCGAGGAAACCACCATCACGGTTGATTCGGGGGACACGCTTTCGACCATCTTCGAGAAGGCCGGTCTCGGCTACAGCGACGTGCTCAAGGTGCTCGACCTCGGTGACGAGGCCCGCCGCCTGGAACGCATCCGCCCGGGCGACAAGCTCGTACTGATGATGGACGACGCCGAGCAGTTCGCCGGACTCAAATACGACCTCAGCAGCGAGAGCGAACTTTCCATCTTCCGCAAAGACGGCGACCAACTCGTGGCCGAAATCACCGACCTACCCAGCGAGACCCGCTTGGTCTCGGCCGGTGGGAAGATCAAGGGTTCGCTCTACCAGTCCGCGATTGCCACGGGCGTTCCCCCGGCACAGATCATGCAGTTGGCCGAGGTGTTCGGCTGGAAGGTGGATTTCCTTCGCGACGTGCGGGATGGCGACCAGTTTCGCCTGATCTACGAGGTGCGCGAGCGCCACGGTGAGCGCCTCGGAACCGGCCAACTCGTGGCCGCCGAGTTCGTCAATCGTGGCGAGCGGTCGCAGGCCTTGCGCTACACTTCGCCCAACGGCACGAGCGGCTACTACGAGCCCGATGGCAGCAGTCTCGAGCGCGGCTTTTTGCGCTACCCGGTGGAGTTCTCCCGCATCAGCTCGAACTTCAACCCCAAGCGATTGCACCCGATTCACAACACCGTCCGCCCGCACAACGGCGTCGACCTCGCCGCGCCGACCGGCACGCCGGTCAAGTCCGCCGCCTCGGGCCAGGTAACTTTTGTCGGCTGGAAGCACGGCTACGGCAAGGTGATCCAGGTGCGGCACGACGCCAAGCACGAAACGCTCTATGCGCACCTGTCCGGCTTCAAGGCCAACCTCAAGCGCGGCGCACGCATCGACAAGGGCTCGACCATCGGCTTTGTGGGCATGACCGGCGGCGCCACGGGACCGCATCTCCACTACGAATTCAAGGTCCACGGCAAGGCGCTCGACCCGCTCAAGGTCGACCTGCCAGAAGCGAACCCGATCGCCTCGAAAGACCGCAAGGATTTCATCGCCCGGACACGCGGCTCGCTCGAGGAGTTGGCTCGCATCGAGATCGACGTGGAAGGCGAGCAGCCGGTTCATCTCGCGCGCAACGAGCGTGTCTCCCGCGCATCACGTGACGACTGACCCGCACCCAAAACACCCCGATGACAACGCCGAGCTGTTCATTGGGGCCATGACGGGCACCAGCATCGATGCACTCGATTTGTGCCTCTGCGATTTCTCCAAACCACAACCCCGCTTGATTGCCCACCGCCAAGAGCCGCTCGACGCGGGCCTGACCGCCCTGTTGAGACGACTGGCTCGCACCAACGGAAACGAGACGGACGATGCGCCGCCGCCCCCCGCGGTCGACGCCATCGACCTGTTCGGCATGGCCGATCGCCAACTCGCCGAGACGACGGCCTCGGGCGTGAACCGGTTATTGGAAAAGGCGGGGCTAACGAACCAGGCGATTCGCGCGATCGGATCGCACGGCCAGACGGTTCGTCATCGTCCCGACTGGCAGGAAGCAGCCTTCACCCTGCAACTGGGCGACCCCAGCCGCATCGCCGAGCTGACCGGCATCACCGTAGCCGCCGACTTCCGTCGGCGCGACCTGGCCGCCGGCGGCCAAGGGGCGCCCCTGGCCCCCCCGGCGCACGCCGCGCTGTTCCCGCCCGGGCCCGAGGGCCGGATCGTGATCAACCTCGGCGGCATCGCCAATGTGTCGATACTCCAACCCGGCCGCGACCCCGTCGGCCTGGATACCGGCCCGGCCAACACCCTGATGGACGCGTGGCACAGCCACCATCGGCAGGGGCCATTCGACCGAGACGGCCAATGGGCGGCCAGCGGAACGGCGCACCCGGCGTTGCTCGACCAACTGCTGACCGAGCCGTTCTTCGCGGCACCCGCGCCGAAATCCACCGGGCCGGAACACTTCAATCTCGACTGGCTTAAACGGTTGGGCGGGAAGTGGATCGAGACGCTCCCGGCCGAGGACGTTCAGGCCACCCTGCTTGAACTGACGGTCGAGAGCATTGCCCGGGCACTGTCACCCTGGCAGGCCGAGCGCTCCGGCATGCCAATCACGCTCTGTGGCGGCGGGGCGTACAACGGACGACTGGTCGAGCGATTGGGCGAGCGGCTGGCCGCGCCGGTGGAGAGCAGCGCGGCACTCGGCCTGGCGCCGGAATGCGTGGAAGGGGCCGCGTTTGCGTGGCTCGCCCGCCAGCTGCTCAACGGTCAGCCGGGCAATGCGCCCAGCGTGACGGGCGCCGCCGGGCCGCGCTTGCTGGGCGGCATCTACCCGGCCTGAGTCGACCGAGTACCGCCACCCTCAGGCGAGATCGATCAGCGGGCGCCGATCGGGCGGTAGTCGCGCGGGCTTTCGCCGACGTACACCTGGGTGGGACGATAGATGCGGTTGTTCGCGATCTGCTCCTTCCAGTGCGCTAGCCAGCCCGCCGTGCGCGAGATGGCGAAGATCGGCGTGAACTGGTCGCGCGGGATGCCGAGCTCGGCGTACAGCAGTCCGGAATAGAAATCGACATTCGGGTAGACGCCCTTGCCGGCCAAGTGCTCGGCCGCCTGGGTCTCGAGCTCACGGGCAATCTCGTAGAGCGGCGAGAGCTGGCCACCACGATGCTCGCGCAGTTGCTCGAGCAACCCCTGCAGAATGTCGGCGCGCGGGTCCTTGACCTTGTACTCACGGTGACCAAAGCCCCAGATCACCTCCTTGTTGGCCAACCGCTGTTCCAACCAGGGCGTGACGTTCTCGACCGAGCCGATCTCATCCAACATCGCCAGCACGCGCTGGTTGGCCCCGCCGTGCAGCGGCCCCGCCAGGGTGCCGATGGCCGAGGCGACCACCAGGTTCGGCGGGGCAAGCGTCGAACCGCAGACCAGTGACGCGAAGGTCGAGGCATTGAGCGTGTGCTCGGCATGCAGGATCAGGCAGGCGTCCATGATGCGCGCCTCGATCGGATCGGGCTCGCGCTCGGTCATCATGTACAGGAAATTCTCCGCGTAGGAGAGGTCGGCACGCGGCGCGACCGGGTCGTCACCCTTGCGGATGTGCTCCCACATGGCCACCAGCGTGGACATGCTCGACAGGATCTTGACGATCATCTGTTCGACGAACTCGCTGTCGGCATTCACGCCGTTGGCCGTCATGCGCTCCTGCCCCGGGTAGAACATGCCCAGACTGGCCACACAGGTCTGCAGCGCCTCCATGGGGTGCCCGTCGATGGGCAGAAACTTCATGATGTCGCGCACGTTGTACTTCACGCGCCGGTTACGACGCAGCTCGGCATCGAACTCCGCGAGCTCGAGTGCCGTGGGCAGATCACCGTGGATCAGCACCCACGCGCTTTCCTCGAACGTGCTCTGGCGCGCCAGATCCACGATGCGATAACCACGGTAGGTCAGCAGCCCGGCCCGACCATCCAGATACGAAATGGCAGACTGCGCCGCCGGCACACCCTGCAAACCCGGTACGAAATCCATCGACAACGCCTTGTAATAACCCTGACAAACGCAAGACGCGGGCAATGCCCGCGTCTTGCCCTCTACGAAATCAGACCGAGAAAGAGGAACCGCAGCCGCAGGTGGTCGCGGCATTGGGATTGCGGATCACGAACTGTGCGCCGGAGACATCTTCCTTGTAATCGATCTCGGCGCCCTCGAGGTACTGGATGCTCATCGGGTCGACCAGCAGGGTGACCCCCGAGCGTTCCACCGCTGTGTCATCCGGCTGCACCTCTTCCTCGAACATGAACCCGTACTGGAAGCCCGAGCAGCCACCTCCCGTGATGAACACGCGCAGCTTGAGCTCCGGGTTGCCCTCTTCCTCGATCAGTGACTGGACCTTGTTCGCCGCGTTCTCGGTAAAGACCAGCGGCGTGGCCTCGGTAGCCGGCTCGGCCACCGGTGTGTCGGTTGCGTCAACCATCGCATTCACCTCAATCGATTGCGCGTCTGCTCGGCGGAAAAACACCCTTGCCGAGCAGCAAACTCACAGTCTATCAGACCATTGGCGAATGCAGGCGAGCCGGCACTAGGGAATCTCTGCACGATTCGATAGTGCCTCTGCGGGACCGCCAAGGGCCCAGTTGCAAGGCGCAGTCCGCCGTGAATGGCAGGGTCCTTCACAAGGAGTGAACCGGATCGGCACGACGCCGATCCGGCCGGCGCAAGCCGGCCCGAAGGGCGAGGTCCAGGGACGGACTTCGCGACGCCGCAAATGGGTCCTTGGCGGCTCGCCCGAAGGGGCTGGCGGGGTTGCCCGCACTCGGCGTTGCCGCCCCTCGCCGGGCAATGAGCCCGCCTTCGGCACGGCGCCTTGATTGCGAACAACCCCGCCAGCCAGAGGCGCCATCGAATCGTGCAGAGGTTCCCTAGGGCGACAGCGCGACCAGATCGAGCCCCGCCGATTCATCACAGCCCAGCATCAGGTTCATGTTCTGCACCGCCTGCCCGGCCGCGCCCTTGACCAGGTTGTCGATCACGCTGGAGACCACCAGCATCGGCCCGTCGAGCGGCCGGTGCACGGCCATGCGGCAGATATTGTTGCCGCGCACGCTGCGGGTCTCCGGGTGGCTGTTCGGCGGCATCACGTCGACGAACGGTTCCTCGGCGTAATAGCGCTCGTAGAGTCGCTGCACGTTGTCGGCCGGTTCGCCACGCAACGGCAGGTACACGGTCGACTCGATCCCCCGGACCATCGGCACCAGGTGCGGCACGAAGGTCAGGCCGATCTCGCGCTCGGCGATGGTGGCCAGCGTCTGGCGAATCTCCGGCTGGTGGCGATGACCGGCGGCGGCGTAGGTGCGCACGCTCTCGCCCGCCTCGGCCATCAACGTGTGCACGGCGGCCGAGCGGCCAGCGCCGCTGGCGCCCGACTTGGTATCCGCGACGATCTGGCCGTGATCGACCCAGTCCAGCCCCATCAGCGGCAGCACGGCGAGGGTCGTCGCGGTGACATGGCAACCGGGGTTGGCAACCAGCTGCGCACCGCGGATCTCGTCGCGGTAGAGCTCGGGGAGCCCGTAGACGGCCTGATCGACCCATTCCGGCGAGGCGTGCTTCATGCCGTACCACTGCGACCAGACATCGAGGTCCTTGATGCGGTAGTCGGCGGCCAGATCGACCACCCGCACGCCTTGCTCGAGCAAGGCCGGCGCCTCTTGCATCGCGATACCGTTGGGCGTGGCGAAGAACACGAGATCACAACCGGCCAGATCGGCCTCACCCTGCGCGCTGAACACCAGGTCGGTATGCCCGCGCAGACTGGGGTAAAGGTCATCCACACGCCGACCGGCCTCGCCGCGCGACGTCATGGCCACCACCTCAACCTCGGGGTGGTGGGCCAGCAGGCGCATCAACTCGACGCCGGTATACCCGGTGCCACCGACGATTCCGATCTTCTTCATGTCTTCGCTCGACTCCTCGTGCTTGGATACGGCCGGTTCGGCCCCGCCCTTGGGGCAACAGGCGTTCGAATCGGCTTGGCAATCGTGGCATATTAGCAGCGACCATGCGGCGGGCCATCCGCTCGCCCAACCACCGACCTCATCTTCCCCCGGGAGGCCCGGCCCGTGACCGCTTTGCTCGCCCGCACCCAGGACTGGCTCGGCCGCCGGCTGAACCGGTTCATCGAGCGTCTGCGACTGCGCCTGGCACAACCCGATGCCCTGTTGCAGGTCACCCTGCTCGGCCTGATCTCCGGGTTGCTCGCCGCGCTGCTGGTGGTGGCCTTCCGCCTGGCACTCGAGGGACTGCAGGTCTACGGCCTGGGACTGCCGGGCGCGGAGCGCTACGAATCCCTGCCCGCCGAGTGGCGACTGCTGCTGCCGATCCTCGGCGCGCTGGTGCTGGGGCTTGCCTTCCATCTGCTGCCGTTCGGCATGCGCAACGTCGGCGTCGGCCACGTCATCATCCGGTTTCACCGCTTTGGTGGCTACATGCCCTGGCAGAATGCCGTGGTGCAGTTCGTCGCCGGTGTGTGGGGCCTGTTGATCGGCCTCTCGGGCGGGCGAGAAGGCCCCGGCATCCACCTGGGCGCCTTCTCCGGCAGCCTGTTGGGGCACAGCCTCGGTCTGCCCAACAACAGCGTGCGCACCCTGTCCGGCTGCGGTGTGGCCGCGGCGATCTCCGCGGCCTTCAATACCCCACTGGCCGGCGTGATCTTCGCCCTCGAGGTGGTGATCAAGCAGTACACGCTGGCGAGCTTCCTGCCGGTGATCCTCGCCTCCTCGATGGGTGCGCTCCTGGCCACGACCGTGTTCGGGCCGGAGACGCTGTTCACCATCGAGATCCATCACCAGATGTCGTTCTGGGAGGTGCCCACGCTGCTGGCGCTGGGCCTGATCATCGGCGCGATGGCCGCCGGCTACATCCAGATCGTCGAGAGCACCATCGCCCGCAGCTGGAACTGGCCGGTCTGGGCGCGCTTCACCGCCGCCGGCGTGGCCACCGGCATCATCGGCTTCTGGGTGCCGGAAGTCCTCGGCATCGGCCACGACACCACGGACCTGGTCGCCGCCGCCGAACTGACCCTGGGCGCGCTGCTGATCATCGCCGTGACCAAGTGGCTGCTGGCCAGTGTCACCGTCGGGCTAGGGCTGCCGATCGGTACCATCGCCCCGGTGCTGGTCACCGGCGCCGTGGTGGGTGGCACGCTCGGCAGCCTGCTCTACCGGCTCGACCAGATCCCGCTGAACGACGTCGCCTTCTACACGGTGCTAGGGATGGGCGCGATGATGGGCGCCACGCTCCAGGCGCCACTGGCCGCGCTGGCCGCGGTGCTGGAGCTGACCAGCGACACCGGCGCGATCCTTCCCGCCATGATCACCATCGTCGTCTCGGGACTGGTCAGTCGCATGGTGTTCGGCAAATCCGGTCTCTACGACGCGATCCTGCGCGCCAACGACCAGCAGATGCCGGGACCGTCGCTGTGGTTCAACGGCGACAACATCGGCGTCTCAAGCATTATCGAGCGACGCGTCGCCGAGGTGAGCTGCCCCTGCAACCTCGCCCGCTTCGAACAGGCGCTCGAGGAAAAGCCGGCCTGGCTGGTCATCCGCGACGAGAACCGCCAGGCGACCGGCGTGATCCGCTATGCCCCGGCCCGGGCGGCCTTCGACCAGATCTTCAACCAGGCGCTGTTCGATGCCCAGGCGCGTGCCGAGCAGGCCGCTCGCGAGGCTGACGCCGACGCGCAAGCCAACCAGGCATCGGCGGAAAACCCGGACGCCGCGGAGGACGCGACCACCCACCGCCCCGCCAACACGGCCGAGGGCGGCATCGAACACGAGACCGCCGACACGATCGAGACGGGCGACGAAGACGCCGGCAACGGCATCGGCATCGGCATCGACATGGAAGCATTGGCCCACCAGGTGCGCGAGGAAGTCCGCTTTGACCCAACGGAGATCAGCGGTTTCTACCGGGCCGCTGACGTCGAGGTCGGCTACACCCTGACCCAGGCCCAACGAGTAATGCGCGAGGAAGACGTCGGCGTACTGGTCGCGCGACGCATGCTCGGCTCGGCGCAGGCCCGCACCCTGGGCGTGATGACCGCTGCCATGCTGGAACAGGCGATCACCGAACGTTGACGCCAGCCGCCGTCCCGCGGAAACTTTGCGGCCTCGGGCCGGTCCATTTTGCTGGCCGCGCACCGGACGCCAAGCACCCAAGGACGCGTTGATCGAACAGGAATGCCGCCCGGGCCAGTTGGGCCAGTCAGGCCGCATTCCTATTCGACCAGAGCTTCCCACTTGAGGGTTCGACATGACGCCACGTATCGATATTCACCGCCAGACGGACACCGCCGTGGAGCCCGCCCACGACATCACCCGTCGTCGCCTGCTCCTGGGGGGCGCGGGGGCGCTACTCACCCTGGGGCTCGGCGGCTGCCTGTCGGACAGCGGCCTGCCGCTCGAGGGCGTGACCGTGCAGGACCGTAATGGCGAGCCGGTGGACCTGGCATCGATCAAGGGCAAACCGACCCTGATCACCTTCTGGGCGACCACCTGCCCCGGCTGCGTCAAGGAAATCCCGCACATCCAGGCACTGCACGACAAATATGCCGACCGCGGCGTGAACGTCGTGGGGCTGGCGATGAGTTACGACCCACTCGATCAGATCAACAAGATGGTCGAGGAGCGCGACATGACCTACACCATCTGGCAGGACCAGGATGGTCGCGGCGCCGAAGTCTTCGGGCCGGTGCGGGTCACCCCGACGACCTTCATCCTCGATGCCCAGGGACGCATCGAGTTCCAGAAGATCGGCGTATTCGACGTCGACCGGGTCGAGCGCACCCTCGACCGGCTGCTCGAGTCGGCCTGAGGCCCCTCGACCGACGCACCCCGACGCCCCGCGAGCCGGGGCGTTTTTCGTTACACTGACCGTCTTTGCGCGCGTGCTTACGTCGCGGCAGGCACGCAGGCCATCCGGTAATATCAAGGGGAGCCCGTTTCCAGGTCATGAACATCTCCATCAAGACCCCCGAGGAAATCGAGAAGATCCGCATCGCCAGCCAGCTGGCCGCCGAGATACTGGTGCTGCTGCGCGAGCACGTGAAGGCTGGCGTGACCACCGGCGAGCTCAACGAGATCGCCCACCGCCACATCACCGAGGTTCAGGGCGGCACGCCGGCCACGCTCGGCTATCACGGCTTCCCGGCCTCGATCTGCACCTCGCTCAACCACCAGGTCTGCCACGGCATTCCCGGCGACAAGGCCCTGCGCGAGGGCGACACCCTCAACATCGACGTCACCGTGATCAAGGATGGTTGGTACGGCGACACCTCGGCGATGTACACCGTCGGCAAGCCCTCGGTGCGCGCCCAGCGGCTGATCGACGTCACCCATGAGGCGATGATGAAGGGCATCGAGGCGGTCCGCCCCGACGCCACCCTCGGTGACATCGGCCACGCCATCCAGACGCATGCCGAGTCCAGCGGCTTTTCCGTGGTGCGCGAGTATTGCGGCCACGGTATTGGACGCAACTTCCACGAAGACCCGCAGGTGGTCCACTACGGCAACCCGGGTGAGGGCGTGCGTCTCAAGGAAGGCATGGTCTTCACCATCGAGCCGATGATCAACGCCGGCAAGAAGGAGATCAAACTGCTGGGCGACGGCTGGACGGTGGTCACCAAGGACCATTCGCTGTCGGCGCAGTGGGAGCACACCATCGCCGTGACCGACAACGGGTTTGACATCCTCAGCAAGCCGCCCGCCTGATCGCATGCAACCGGCCCCCGACGACCGATTCGCCGACCAGACCACCTTCCCGACAGACCGGCCGCTGGCCCGCCAGTTGGACACGCTCAATGCCCACTGGGCCGACGCGTTGGCCAACGAGGCCACGGCCCGGGGCTTCATCCGGGAGGTCACTGCGCGCGTCGACAGCGCCCTGCGGACCCTGTGGCAGGACAAGCTCGCCCACACCCCCTGCGCCCTGGTCGCGGTCGGCGGCTACGGTCGCGGCGAGATGTTCGTCCACTCGGACATCGACATCATGGTGCTCACCGCGGATCACGCCCATGACGAGGCGGTGCAGGCGTTCCTCTACACCCTCTGGGACACCGGCCTGTCGATCGGTTACGCGGTGCGCAGCGTCGAGGAATGCCTGGAGGCGGCCAGCGATCCGACCGTCTACACCAGCCTGATCGAAATGCGTCTGATCGCCGGCGACGAGAGCCTGCTGACACGGCTGGACGCCGCCATCCGCGACGACGATGCCTTCGAGCCGGCCTGGCTCTTCGCCGCCAAGATCGACGAGCAGCAGGCTCGCTACAAGTCGCACGACAACGTCGGCACCAAGATCGAACCGCATATCAAGGAAGGACCGGGCGGCCTGCGCGATCTGCATACCATCCGCTGGCTGGCCAATCGCATCGACGGCGCCCCCAGCCTCGCCGCGATGCACCGCGGCGAGCTGCTGCGCGATGACGAGTACCGGACACTCGAGCATGCCGAATCCCTGCTGTTTCGCATCCGCATCGGCCTGCACGGCCTGGCCGAGCGGGCCGAAGAGCGCCTGCTGCTGATGCATCAGAAGACACTGGCCGGCGCCTTTGGCTACGAGGGGCTTCAGGACGGCAACCTCGCGGTCGAGCGTTTCATGCAGCACTTCTTCCGCGCCACCATCGAGGTCGAACGCCTCAACCAGCTCCTGATCCAGCGATGGCGCGAGCGCCTGCACCCCGAAATCCTCGAGCCAATCCACCGTCTCAATCCGCGTTTCGTCCGACGCGGCCGGCTGATCGAAACGCGTGACGCGCAGGTGTTCATGCGCTCGCCCACCGCCATCCTCGAGCTGTTCCTGCTGCTCGCCGAGCACCCGGAACTCGAGGGCATGACGGCCGCCACCGCCCGGCAGTTGCGCGCCAACCTGTCCGTGATCGATGCCGGCTTTCGCAACAACCGTCACGCGAAACAGCTGTTCATGCGCCTGTTGCGTGCCGAGCGCGGCGTCTACCTCGCCCTGCGCAACATGAACCTGACCGGCGTGCTCGCCGCCTACATCCCCAGCTTCGCCCCGATCGTCGGGCTGATGCAGTTCGACCTGTTCCACGCCTACACGGTCGACACCCACACCCTGCTGGTGATCCGCAACCTGCGCCGCCCCGCCCTGCCCAAACACCGCGACGAGAACCCGATCGCCTCGGACGCCTTCAAACGCATCCCGCGGCCGGAGGCGCTGTACCTGGCCGGGCTATTCCATGACATCGCCAAGGGCCGGGGCGGGGATCACGCCGAGCTGGGCGCCTTCGATGCCCGCGAATCCGCCCAGGCCCATGGCCTGCCACGCGAGGACATCGACCTCGTCGGCTGGCTGGTCGAGCAGCACCTGCTGCTCTCGTTCACCGCCCAGCGCCAGGACATCGAGGATCCAGAGGTCATCCGCCGCTTCGCCGAACAGGTCGGCAGCGCCGAACGGCTCGACCATCTCTACCTGCTGACGGTGGCCGACATCCGCGCGACCAATCCGCAGCTGTGGAACTCCTGGCGCGACACCCTGCTGCGGCGCCTGTTCGAGCTGACCCACCAGCATTTTGCCGAGGGGGTGCGCTCGTCGGCGCAGATCGTGCGCGAGACCCGACGCGACGCCAACCGCCAGGGCTCCAGCGAAGGCATGGACGCCGCCAAGCTCGCCGCCTGGCTGTCGGGCATGCCGGAGGAGTACTTCCTGCGTAACGAGATCGGCAACATCCTGCGCCACTCAAGGGTGGCGATCGACGCCGACCTGCCCGCCCTGACCATCAACGACGACCCGCAGCACCAGGCCACCCAGATCCTGATCCTGGCCCAGAACCACCCGGCGCTGTTCGCCCACGTGGTCGCCGGCATCGACCGGGAGGGATTGAGCGTCCAGTCGGCCAACATCACCGTGATCCCGCGGCCCCTGGTGGTCGAAAGCGGACTCAACGCCGTCGACGACGAGGGCAACCGCGAACCCTTGCCCGAGTCCGAACTGATCCTGCTGGAGTTCTTCGTCCTCGACCGCCAAGGGCACGCCGTCAGCGATCCTGGTGCGATCGAGGCGCTGCACGACCGGCTCGAGGGGGTGATCCATCGCCCCGAGCGCGCCCTGTCGGTCACCCGCCGGCGCACCCCGGCCCAGCTCTCCAGCCTGGACGTGGATACCGAGGTGGAATTCATTGCCGACGTCGCCCGGGCGCGCACCATGATCCAGGTCCTGACCAAGGACCGGCCGGGCCTGCTGGCGGATCTCTCCGACACCCTGTGGCGCATGGGCGCCATCCTGCTGCACGCGCGCATCGCCACCCTGGGCGAACGCGCCGAGGATGCCTTCTTCGTCGTGGACAAGTTCGGTCACCCGATCAACGACCGCGAGCACCAGCAGGCGATCGCCGCCGCCCTGATCCATGCGGCCAAGGGTCGCGCCGGAGACAAATGACTTGAGCCCGATCGACCACAACCTGCCCGCCAACCAGCCACCGGGTGACTGGGCGCTGATCGACGAGCGCCGCGATTTCCTGGTGGTGGCCAAGCCCGAACGGATGCTGTCGGTGCCCGGCATCGGCCCGGACAAGCAGGACTGCCTGATCACGCGGGTGCAGACCGAATTCCCCGAGGCGCGCATCGTCCACCGCCTCGACTGGGACACCTCGGGGCTGCTGGTGCTGGC
>JAGXGL010000062.1 GCA_024636755.1 Guyparkeria sp.
GCGGCCGGTTTCGGCGCGCTGGACCATGCCGGCTTCGAGGCCGACGACGTGATCGGCACCCTGGTCGGGCTGCTGCGCAGCCGCGAGCGGGCGGTGACCATCGTCACCGGCGACAAGGATTTGGCCCAACTCCTGGGCCCGGACGATCGCTGGTACAACCCCATGCGGGGCTCGGTGATGGCCTACGGTGACGTCGAGCGCCGCTTCGGCGTGCGCCCGGCGCAGATTGCCGACTGGCTGGCGCTATCCGGCGACGTGGCCGACAACATTCCCGGCGTGCCGGGCATCGGGCCGCGCACCGCCGCGCGCCTGCTGCGCAAGCATGGCTGTATCGATGGCATCTACGAGAACCTCTCGGCGGTCTACGGCATGAAATTCCGCGGGGCCCCGCGCGCCCAGCGACTGCTGCAGGAGTACGAAACGCAGGTGCGACTGTCACGGCAACTCACCGAGATCGTCTGCGATCTGCCGCTGGCCGAGACCCCCTCGCCGTGGCGGGGTATCGATCGTCCCGCGCTGGTGCGCATTCTCGAACAGGCCGGGGCCGACCCCGCCCAGATCGAGCGCTGGGAGGCCTGGGACGCCCCGCTGGTCCGTTCGGCATGAGCCTGCTCGCCTTCAACAAGCCGTTCGATTGCCTGTCCCAGTTCACGGCCGAGGCCAACAGCCCGGCGGCCACACTGGCCGACTGGATCGACTTTCCCGGCGTCTACCCTGCCGGCCGCCTCGACCGCGACAGCGAGGGCCTGCTGCTGCTTACCGACGACGGTCGCCTGCAGAACCGGCTGGCCGACCCTCGCCACAAGCTCGCCAAGGTTTATCTCGCGCAGGTGGAGGGCGAAATCGACGAGGGCGCACTCACCGCCCTGCGTGAAGGCGTGACCCTCAAGGACGGCACCACCCGCCCGGCCGGTGCCGAGCGGATGGCCGAGCCCGACTGGCTCTGGCCGCGCCAGCCGCCGGTGCGGTATCGCAAGAGCGTGCCCACCAGCTGGGTGCAGGTCACCCTGCGCGAGGGCCGCAACCGCCAGGTGCGGCGGATGACCGCCCACGTCGGCTTTCCCACCCTGCGCCTGATCCGGCTCGCGATCGGTCCCTACCGACTCGACGGTCTCGCCCCGGGTGAATGGCGCGAACTATTGAGCTGAGAGGCCGCCCGCCTGCGGATTCGAGTTGTTCACCCCCGTTTCGTTCCGTCTCGTGATTTTCCGACCCGGTTTGTCGGGTAAAACCCGTTTTTCCGCAATGGGTTACCCCGAAATGGCGGTCGGTTTCGGGCCCCTGCTTTGCGCCCGGGGTGATTATTCGGTAGATTGCGCGCTCCGCTCGGCGCGGCGGGGTGTCCGAAGTCACTGGTTTGATGTTTCATAACAGTGACTTGCGGGGTGACAGATGAGCAAGAAAACGGGGCGTGCCATGAACATCATGAAGCAGTTTGTGCTGGGTCGTCGGCTGGTGGGCGGCTGGGCGTTGGATCAGGGCGTTACGCTCGACGACGCGGCGGCGATCCGCCTGGCCGACACCCTGGCCGAACGTGACTGGCAGACGCCGCGGGCCGCCGACGACCTCGACCTGTCCCTGCTGTCGTTCCTGATCCTGGAAACGGCCCACCGCTATTACGTCCAGGCCGACAAGGCACTCAAGACCTGCCAGACCGAGGAAGGGCGCACGCTCTTTCCGGCCGCGATGTTGCCCGAGCGTCTGGCCGACCTCGCCGCCACGCTGCGTTTCTACAACGAGGCGCCGGTGCTGGCCGAGTCCCTGCCGACCAACGGGCTGGCGAGCCTGCAGAGCCTCACCAACACCCTGTTCGCGGTCATCGCCGCCCAGTTCCCCGAGCACATGGCCGAGGTGCACCCGCAGGTGATGCGCGCCGAGGTCGCCGAGGTGGTTCGCGCGGGTTTTGCGCGCCAGGCGGCGCACGTGCCGGTCTACTCGCCCACGCATCTGGAGTTCATGGGCGCGGTCGACAAGACCCGCTGCATCTTCGCCCCGTCGGGCAAATACTGGGGGGCGCGCGATTACGATCCGGCGCGTGGTTTCGAGGCCAACGTGCGCCAGTTCGGCGAGGACCTGTTCCGCTTCATGACGGTCGCGCACAAGGAAAGGTTCAAGGGGCTGGCCTTCCGTCTGCCGGCCTCGTTCAGCGACTCGATCGAGCGATTGGCCGAGACCACCGCGACGTTGCTCGATGGGCTCAATCGCATCGACCCGGCCGGATCGAATTGCCTGCGACACGTGGACGGCAAGCCCGGCTGGAAGTTCGAGTGGGCCGGCGAGCCCATGTTTCTCACCGCCTTCGGCGTCTGCTACCCGGCAGACCACCCGCGCAACCCGTACGGCTTTGATTACACCTACTTCTTCTTCCAGCCGGATTTCGTGCTGCGCAATCACCCGGGGCTGATCAACGGCAAGGAAGAGATCTCGCGCCAGCGCATCCTCGCCTCCTTCCACAAGGACGGCATGGACTATGACAATGTCGGCAAGGAAGCCGAGCACGCCCGTTACCTGCGCCCGATGGACGCCGATGGTCCGGCCGTGGCCTGGTGGGAATACCTGCCTGCCCGGCGCATGGCCGAGCAGCCGCTGCCGGCCGCCGTCTGAGCCCCTGAGCGGCCTTGCGGCCGTGGGTCGCGGTCAGTCCAGTCGCGAGAGCAAGGCGGCGCGCAGTTTGTCCGACAGCGGCGGCTCGGCCAGCCAAATGCCGAAATAGGCCCGTGCCAGCTCGCGGTCATCCGATTCGAAGCGGGTCTCGTCGTTGAGACTCAGGGTCAGCCGGGGCGCCTCGGGGTCCCAGTCGAGGCGATAGCGATCGCCGTCGGTCACGTCGATCATGGTGTTTTGTATCGCATCGATCTTGGGGCGGATCGCCTCGCGCTCCTCGTCCGCGTACTGCTCATCCAGGGCCACCCAGGTCGCCTTGCGGATATCGCCTGCGCCGACGTCGCGGTGGTACTCGAGGATCAGGCTCATGGGCACCTCGGCGTTCACGATGGCGTTTTCGTTGGCCTCGGCCGGCGCGTAGAGCGCCGCGTCGTACACGTCCCAGAGCATGTAGCTGGCGGTGCCCGATCCCTGTAAGACCAGTGCGCTAGCGCCTAAGGATTGCTCTGTCTCGAACGAGTCGGCGAGGGCCGGCGCACTGCCCCAGCCCAGCGTCATGGCCAGCCCCAGCCCCAGCGCGATCCGGGTCGAATGCGCGTTCATGATGCCTCCCCATCGGGATCGGTCTTGGTGAAGAACAGCGTGACCTCGCCGACGCGGATGCCGAACTTCTTCACCGTCGCGCGGTTGATCACCACGTTCTCGCTCTGGCGAATCATCCAGTCGTCGAAGGCCACGTCGATGGTCGAGTCGCCGTAGGGCAGCCGCAGCACGTAACGCCAGTTGAGCGCCTGGCCCATCTCGCGGCCTTCGGCGGTGCCGACGATGTCGCCGGCCCGGCCCACGTAACGGCCTTCGCCGGTGGGCGTGATGCGCCAGGTGCGCTGGTCGGTTTCACCGTCCTCGTAGACGAAATCCTCGTCGAGCACGAATGCCTCGCCCTCCCAGTAGCCGTCGATCTCGACCCGGAACTGGCGCTTGATCTCGCCGCCGCGGCCCTCGAAGATGCCGTAGGCCCAGGTCTGGCCTTCGAAATAGTCGGTCAGGTCGAAGGCGGGCGTGGTGCCCTGGAATTGCTCGAGTTTCATGCTGCTGCATCCTGTGAGTAGCAGGGTGAGGGCGAGCGCACTCGCCACGGCAAAGCCTCGGATCATGGGGTGGTTCCTCGCAGAGGGGTTTCTTGGAGATGGGATTCGGTGTCGGTCAGCAGGCGGAAGACCAGCCAGGCGGCAGCGAGTTTGAAGGCGACCGGCAGGGCGCCGTAGGTGACGGCCAGTGCGGTGGTGTCGGTGTCGCCGGGCTCAAAGCCGGCCAGCGCCAGCAGCCCAAAACCCACCCCGACGGCCACGGCAAGTGCGAGTTTGGTTGCCAGTCCCAGCAGGCCGAAGAACAACCCGGCACGATCCCCGCCGCCGTCGTCACTGTCGATGCCGGCAATGTCGGCCTGGATCGAGGCCGGCAGGGCCATGTCGGCCCCGAGACTCAAGCCCGAGATCGTGCAGATCAGGGCAAACCAGGCCACGTCCCCGCTACCCAGCCACGGCGCGAAGGAAAAGCTGGCCGCGGCGAGCAGGATCGACGCTCCCCAGGCGCGGCGCTTGCCGATCCGTCGGGCCACCGCGGTCCAGGCCGGCAGGGCGGCGATGCCGGCGGCGAAATACAGCAATAGCAGCCAGCCGAGCCAGTCCTGGGCGCCCAGCCGGTCGGCGACGAACATCAGGAACAGCGCCGCGGGAATGCCGTTGGCCAGGTTGTTGAGGAAATAGCCGCCCAGCAGGCCGCGCAGGCGACGGTTGTGTTTCAACAGCGGCCAGCCGTGACGCCAGTCGACCAGCGGGCGATGGACGGCCGGTTCGGGGGTGGTCGCCGCCATGAGGAGAAAGCCGGCCGGCAGCCCGATCGCCATCAGCCAGAACACGGCCGTGAGCACGTCCGCCGGGGCCTCGCTGCCCAGCATGATCGGCAGGGCAGCAGCGAGCACGGTGCCCACCAGGGCCAGGCCTTCGCGCCCGGCGGCCAGTCGGGTGCGCCCGTGCGGGGAGGGGTCGGCCTCCGCGCCCAGGCTGGTGTAGGGCAGCTGGATCATCGTCCAGCCAAGGAACGCCGCCAGGCCCCAGAGGTAGAGATACCAGAGCCCGACGTCGTCGTCCGGGCGCAGCAGGAACCACAGCGAGGCGATCAGCAGCGGCATGCCCGCGCCCATCAACCATTTGCGTCGATGGCGGCCCGGGATGCGGTCGGAGAGGTAGCCGACCACCGGGTCGGTGATCACGTCCCACAACCGAGTGAGCATCAGGGCCATGCCGACGGCCGCCAGCCCCAGGCCCAGTTCGTTGGCATAGAACGGCGGCAGGTAGACGTACAACGGAATGCCCATCAGCGCCAGCGGCAAGCCCGGGGCACCGTAGGCGAGCACCTGCCACAGGCTCAGTCGCGGCGTTGGGCTCGAGGTGGGGGTCACGGTCGTTCCAGAATGACCTGGGCGACGTTGATGCGTCCGGCGAGAAAGCCCGCCTCGCAATAGGCGAGGTAGTAGCGCCAGGTCTGGCGGAAGCGGTGGCCGAAGCCCAGGGCTTCCAACTGGTCCTCGACGGCATCGAAGCGTTCGCGCCAGCGGGCGAGCGTGCGGGCGTAGTCGTGGCCGAACAGCGCGGTCTCGCGCACGGTCAGCCCGGCGGTCGCCGCATCCGCGTGGAAGCGTTCGATCGAGGGCAGCATGCCGCCGGGGAAGATGTAGAGCTGGATGAAGTCGGGCTCGCGGCGATAGCCCTCGAAGGCGTCCTTGTCGATGGTGATGACCTGGACGGCCGCGCGGCCGCCTGGCTTGAGCCGGTCATGGACGGTCTGAAAGAACGTCGGCCAGTAGCGCTCGCCGACCGCCTCGAACATCTCGATCGAGACGATGTGATCGAACTGCCCACCCTGATCGCGGTAGTCGGTCAGGTGCAAATGGGCGCGATCATCGAGGCCGGCCGAGGCGAGTCGATCGCGGCCGTAGGCGAGTTGCTCGGTGGACAGTGTGAGTCCGTCGAGGCGCAGTCCACGGCCGGCGGCGGTCTCGGCGAGTCCGCCCCAGCCGCAGCCGATCTCCAATAGCCGATCACCCGGGCGGGCATCCAGTCGGTCGAGCAGCCGGTCGTACTTGCGTTGCTGGGCGGTGGCCAGCGCCTCGTCCGGTTCGGCGAACAGGGCCGCCGAGTAGGTCATCGACTCGTCGAGCCACAGCCGGTAGAAGTCGTTGCCGAGATCGTAGTGTGCGGCGATGTTGCGCCGGCTGCCGCCACGGTGATTGGCCCGCAGGGCATGCTGAATACGGTGGCCGAGTCGGGCCCAGAAACCCGGGCGCAGGTCATGGCCGATCGCCTCGAAGTTGCGCGCGCCGATCTCGAGCAGGCTGGTCAGGTCATCGGTGGTGAAGTCCCCTTCGATGAAGCCTTCGGCGATGCCGATGTCGCCCAGCCGGGCGATCCGGGAAAGCAGCCGGGCGGGGTGATGCAGGTGCACGCTGGCCGACAGTTCGCGATGTTCGTCGCCAACGAATTCGGCGACGCCGCCGTCGTCGGTGGTCACCCGCACGCGACCGATGCGCATGCCGGCGAGCAAATGGCTGACCCAGCGCGCGCGCAATGGCAGGGCATGTTCGGTCGGCCGCTTATCGGCGGTCGAGCCCGAAACCGGGCTCAGTTTTCGTGTCTGGACGATGGGCATGAACTGACCTCCGATGCCGGTGGTGGCGGGCTCTTGTGGAAACGCCCACCCTTGAGCCAGATTTTCAGGGCCTGCCAATGAATCAGGCCGATCACCTTGACCGTGAGAAGCGGGATGCGCAGGGCCTCGAGCAGCAGGCGGCGGTCGTTCAGCTCGCGGCGTTGCGCGTTGTGGGTGGCGACCAGCGTCAGGGTTTCCGCGCCATCCTGATCGACCTCGGTCTCGCGGATCGACACCCCCAGCCGCTCGCCGGGGCGCGACAGGCGGAAGTGATAGCGCATGTTCATGGGCAGAAACGGCGAGACGTGGAATGCCTTGTCGGCCTGGGTGCGGAACGGGTTTTCCAGCGGGCGGCCGTGGTCATGCAGGAAGTAGTGGTGATGCCCGCCAAAGGTATTGCTGACCTCGCAGTTGATCGCGATCAGCTCCCCGTGTCGGTCGTGGCAGTACCAGACGATCAGCGGGTTGAACTGGTAGCCGAGCACGCGGGGGTAGGCAGAGACCAGGATCTTGCCGCCCTTGATGTCGATGCCCTGCGTGTGCGCCATGGCCGTGATCCAGTCACGTAGCGGCATGTCGCGGCGCGGGCCGTGATCGCGGTCGTACACCGAGAACAGGTTGAAGCGGTTGTGCGACAGCAGACGCTGGTCGGGAAAGCCGGCCTCGAGGTCGTCGAGATCGACCAGCAGCGTGAACACCCGGTAGCGAAAGCGATAACAGGCCCGCGTGAATCGCTGGTGCATGACCCAGCCCTGATAGAGAGACGAGCTCATGTGGCCTCCGCTCGGGATTCCCAGGGGATGGCCACGCCGCATTGTCGGGCGACGGCCACGGCCGACGCCAGTCCGTCCTCGTGAAACCCGTAACCCATCCAGGCGCCCGCATAGAAGGTGCGGCGATGGCCCTGCAAGGCGGGCAACTCGGCCTGGGCGGCCATGGCGCGGGCGTCGAACACCGGGTGGTGATAGGTGATCTCGCGTTCGACCAGCGACTCGCGGGGCGGCTCGAAGGGGTTGAGCGTCACCAGCCAATCGTGCGCTGATTCCAGTCGCTGCAGGCGGTTCAACCAGTAGGTCACTGCCACGGCCCGTTCGCCATCGGCGTCACGTCGGCCCAGGTAATTCCAGCTCGACCAGACTTGGTGTTGACGCGGCATCAACGCGGTATCGCGATGCAGATAGGCGCGATTTTCCTGAAAGCGGAAGGCGCCCAGCACGCCGGCTTCCGCCGCGTCCGGCCGGTCGAGCGAGGCGAGCGTCTGGTCGGCGTGTCCGGCCATCACCACGGCATCGAAGCGCCGGTCGTATTCGGGCAGCGTAACGCCATGCTCGTCGCGCTCGATCCGGTTGACGGGGTGTGAGGCCAGCGCCTCGAAGCGGCGCTCGGCAAGCATCCGCTCGACGTAGCGTCGCGAGCCGCCCGGCACCGTTTCCCATTGCGGGCGATCCTGCACGTTCATCAGGCCGTGATTGGCAAAGAACTGCAGGAAGCCCCGCGCCGGGAACGCGCGCATCTGGCGGGTGGGGCACGACCAGATCGCCGCGGCCATGGGCAGCAGGTAATCCTCGGCCAATCGCGGCGAGAAGCGGTGCTGATCGAGGAACTGCCCCAGGCTGCGCGTGCCGAGCGACTCATTGGCCAGGGCCGCCTTGCCCAGCCGGTTGAAGCGTAGGATCGCGGACACCATCCGCAGGAAGCTCGGCCGCAGCAAGTTGCGACGTTGGGCGAACAGGGTATTGAGATTGTCGCCACTGTATTCGAGCCGACCGCCGTCCATGCTGATGCCGAACGACATGTCGGTGGGTTGGGTCTCGATGTCGAGCGATTCGAACAGGCCGAACAGGTGCGGGTAGTTGGGTCGATTGCAGACGATAAACCCGCTGTCGACCGCAAGGCCCCCGCCCCGCCCATCCTCGACCAAATGTGTGTGGGTGTGCCCTCCGAGGTAGTCGTTCTTCTCGAACAGCGTGACTCGATGCCGCTGGCTCAGCAGCCAGGCGGTACCCAGCCCGGCGATGCCCGAGCCGATCACGGCAATGTCGAGCGCTCGGTCGGTTGGCGGGGTAAACGGCAGGGTCTGGGTCACTCGAAGCTCCGGGGCTGGGTAGATTACGGGACGAGTGTATAACCTATGTACAGGGTTTGCACAGAAAGTTTCCCGGCCATTTCTCGGCTCGTCACCTTGTTCTCACGGGGGCCGTGTGCGTCGATCGGCTTGCGCTGATCACGCGTGTGCACGGCGCTCGACCCGCGCCGGGTTATCGCTGGCAAGCTAGGGCAATGCACTGGGCGCGCAGGCGGCGTTGCCGGAACTTATACACGCCCGTGTATACACGCCCGTGGCCGGTTTCGACCCGGCGAAGGGCCAGACGTTCAGCCAGACGTTCAGGTTGGGTCGTGCCGACCACGTCCAGCGGGTCAGCAAGGGGCGGCGCGCAGTGCCTCCCTTTGTCTACGAGAGACAACAACGGGAGACAACAAGATGAGACGGGCTGTCTGTGTGCCGCCTTGTACCGGGATTCCCTGCTACGCCAACGGGATCGGTGCGCCAGCTACCCTCGCCCGGTCTGCCGTCCAGACCCGGTGCGCGCATCGATACCCAGCGGGCTGCGGTCATTCGTGAGCAGGTCGAGGGGTGGCGGAAGGCGTTCAGGTCCCCCGCCGACGATAGGGGCGGTTGAGTTGAATAATTCCCCTATTCTTTTCATGGACTTGTCAGCGTCCTCTTGCCC
>JAGXGL010000063.1 GCA_024636755.1 Guyparkeria sp.
TGCCCATGCCGAAATCGACGATGTCCTCGCCGGCGGCACGCGCCTTCGCCTTGAGCTCACCAATGATATTGAAGACGTAGGGCGGCAGTCGCTTGATGCGGGCGAAATGTTCGTTCACTTGGATTCTTATGCGTCTTGGAGGGGTGGACAGAACGACGCCGGATCGGCAGGTAGGCCGGGCGCAGGCAAAGGGTACAAACAGTAAGGAGCGGGGCCCATCCTGTCAATCCGCGTCGCCGTCAAAACGCCCCGGCGCCTGGGGAAATCCGGCCGGCAATCGGCACCCCTCGGCCAATCGCGTATTAGCAAGAAGCAGAGTGTCGAAAAATTCGCTTATTGGCATATGCCAACGAGGTGATTTAGCTTCGATGCCGACGACAAAAACCCCACAAAACCAAGGGTTTCGATCGGGTTTGACCGGTTGCTCCGAACACTATCCGCAGGATCGGCGCCGGCCTACCTTGACCGACCAGCCCAGGACGGAGCGCGAGAATCACCATGAAGGTCAATTTTCCGGTCACGCAAAAGAACGTCGATTATCCCGCGGACATGCAGCTGATCTCCACCACGGACCTCAAGGGGCAGATCACCTACGTCAACCAGGACTTCATCAAGGTCAGCGGCTATGAATGGGACGAGTTGATCGGCAAACCGCACAACCTCATCCGCCACCCGGACATGCCGCCGGCCGCCTTCAAGAACCTGTGGCAAACCATCAAGGCGGGTCACGTCTGGCATCAACTGGTCAAGAACCGCTGCAAGAACGGTGACCACTACTGGGTGGATGCCTACGTCACCCCGGTCTATGCCGGCGACGAGATCATTGGCTACCAATCGATTCGCACCAAGCCCAGCCAGGAGGCGATTGCCAAGGCCGAGGGCCTCTACCGGTGGATGAACGACAAAAAGGTCGAGCAGCTGCCCACGAAAAAGCGACTGGCCGACCTGAGCCTGGCGCGAGTCTCGCTCACGGGCCTGGCCGTGCTGGGCGTGATCCAGTTGCTGGACATCGTCGATCCAAGCTGGCTTGCCGCGAGCGGCAGCCTGGGCTTGGAATGGTTCGGCATCCTGCTGACCGTGGCGTTGGCTTGGCTGCTCTGGCGAGCGGTATTCCGCCCGCTCGAGCAAACCGGCGACGTGTTGCGCCGGATCGCCGGTGGCAAGCTCCGCCAGCCCATTCACGTCAATGGCGAGAACGAGATCGGCCAGCTCAACCAGTCGGCCAAGTTGTTGCAGGCCCGCCTGAGCACAGTATTCGGCCAGTTCAACGAGTCGGCATTGTCGCTTACCGCGTCGGCCGACCAGCTTTCCGCCGCCGGGGCCGCAACCTCCCAGCGCATGGAGCAGCAGACCCGCGAGGTCGAACAGGTCGCCACGGCCATGAACGAGATGGCGCAGACGGTCGAGGAGGTGGCTCACAGTGCCGCCCGGACGGCCGAAACCGTCGACCGTGCCGATCGCGAAGCCCACGGCGGCAAGGAGCAGGTGCGCCGCACCCACGTGGCCGTCGGGGAACTTTCCAGTCAATTCGAACAGACAGCTGGATCAATCGAATCGCTGCGGGCCCACGGGGACCGGATCGACAGCATCATCCAGGTGATTGGCGGCATTGCCGATCAGACCAACCTGCTCGCCCTGAATGCGGCCATCGAGGCTGCCCGGGCCGGGGAACACGGTCGGGGCTTCGCCGTCGTCGCCGAGGAGGTCCGCTCGCTCGCCAGCAAGACGCAGGACTCGGCTGGCGAGATCCGCGACATGATCGAAACGCTGCGCCAGGGTATTCGGTCGGCGGTGGAAAGCGTCGAGCAGGGCCGCGGCCGCATGGATGACGTCGAACAGCAGGCCGGCGCCACCGACCGAGCGCTCGACTCGATCACCGAGGCCGTCGACGAGATCAGCCAGATGAGCACCCAGATCGCCACCGCCACCGAGGAACAGAGCGCGGTCGCCGAGGAAATGAGCCGGAACATCACCTCCATCTCCGGCGAAACCGAAGAAACCAACGAGAACAGCCGCGATATCGCCACCCTCGGCCAGGCACTTTCGACGATGGCAGCCGACCTGCAAACCCTGCTGGCCCAGTTCAATCACGACGGCCGACAGGGAACCGGCGATTGACGCCCAACGCTGCCCTGGGCGTCTCGGATTCGGCAAGCCGTCCTTACCGTCCGCAGCCAAGGCGTCGGCGCACACGCATGCTATCGTTCGCGAAGTTCGCCTGAATTCACCTGGTCACGGACGACCCATCGAGAGGGGAGTCCGTTACCACGAAGGACCTCCCCATGAGCCAGCCTTCGCCTTCCCGTCAATCCACCGAGACCGGCCTTGCCCGCTTCGGTGACCCGCTGGTCCTGATCCTGACCATCGGGTTCGTGCTCGCCTTCATCGGGCTGTCCCTCTGGGACATGGACCGAGTGGCCGACGGCATCGGCTCCGGCTTTGCCTGGACCGCGCGCGTGCTGGGCTCCTATTTTCAGATCTTTCTGCTGCTGACCTTCTTCATCGGCATCGGCGTCGCCCTGTCGCCGGCGGCGAAGGCGCGGGTCGGCGATCTCGAGACGCCCGAGATGAGCACCTTCAAGTGGCTCTCGATCATTATGTGCACCCTGCTGGCCGGCGGTGGCGTGTTTTTCGCGGCCGGCGAGCCGGTCTACCACTTTCTGGTCACCCCGCCGGCCTTCGACACCGAGGCCGGGACCGTTGAAGCCATCGCCGGCGCGCTGGCGCAATCGTTCATGCATTGGGGCTTTCTCGCCTGGGCGGTGCTGGGGTCGCTGACGGCCGTGGTGCTTGCCTACGCCCACTACGTCAAGGGCCAGCCATTGCGCCCGCGCACGCTGCTCTACCCGGTGTTCGGTGAGCGCATCATGCGCGGCTGGTTCGGCGGCGTGGTCGACGCCTTCTGCGTCATCGCGGTGGTCGCCGGCACGGTCGGGCCGATCGGGTTTCTCGCCACCCAGTTGAGCTTCGGCCTCTCCGAGCTGTTCGGCCTGCCGGAAACCTTCGCCACCCAGCTGGGCATCCTCGTCTTCCTGGGCGCCATCTACATCACCTCGGCCGTCACCGGCGTGCACCGCGGCATCCAGTGGCTCAGCCGTTTCAACGTGCTGCTCGCGATCGCGATCGGCGCGGTGATCTTCGTCTTCGGCCCGACGCAGTTCCTGGCCAACGCCTACCTGCAAGGTATGGGCACCTACCTCTCGTCATTCTTTACCATGGCCACCATGACCGCCGAGACGGCACCAGACTGGTGGATGCAATGGTGGACGGTGTTCTTCTTCGCCTGGTTCATCGGCTACGCGCCGCTGATGGCGGTGTTCGTCGCGCGGATCTCGCGTGGGCGCACCATCCGCCAGATGATCCTGGCGGTGGCCGTGATGGCGCCGATCGCGACCACCATCTGGTTCACCCTGCTGGGTGGCTCGGGCATCTACTACCAGCTCAACGGCGTCTTCGACCTGACCGAACCACTGAACAACTTCCAGTTCGACGTGGCGACGCTCACCGTCGCCCAGGCCCTGCCGGGCGGCACCTGGATGGCCGCGGCGATCATGCTGCTCACCCTGATTTTTGTCGCCACCACCGGGGATTCCATGAGCTATTCCATCGCCATGGTCGGGTCGGGCCACGATGCACCGCATCCGCTGGTCCGCGCCTTCTGGGGCGGCATCATGGCGGTCATGGCGGCGGTGCTCCTCTACATGGGCTCCGGCCAGATCAGCGTCCTGCAGCAGTTCATCGTCATCACCGCCATCCCGGTGTCGTTGATACTGCTGCCCTCGCTCTGGACCGGGCCAAAAACGGCCTACGCCATGGCTCGCGCACAGGGTCTGCTGCCCGAGGATTGAGCACACGCATCCTGATTTGCCTGCCTATACTCCCGGGGAGATGTCCTGAAAGATTTCCCGGGGAGATATCCCGGGGAAATATCCTGGGGACATTTCTGGGCAGATTTCTTTCAGCGGGAGGAGCCAGTGACCATGCATACCGGAACAACCACCACGATGCGCACGCCGAGAACCGCCCTGTCCACGGCGATGATCGTCGCCGGGCTGACCTTCCAGGCACCCATTCTCGCCGACAGCCACGGCGGCAACTGGGAGCCCGGCGGCGAAGACATCGGCTACCAGATCGACGGCGAGGCCTTCGAGGGCTACCTCTCGTCGGCCGACGGCGACTCACGCGGCACGGTGCTGGTCATCCACGACTGGGACGGCATCGACGACTATGAGCGCAAGCGCGCCGACATGATCGCGGCGATGGGCTTCGACGCGTTTGCCGTCGACCTGTACGGCGATGGCAACCGGCCGCAGGAGACCGGCGCCAAGAAGGCGGAGACCGAGCGTCTCTACAAGGATCGCGAGCGCATGCAGGCGCTCACGCTCGGTGGCCTGGAGTTCGCCCGCGAGCAAGGCGTGGCCGAGAAGACCGTCATCATGGGGTACTGCTTCGGCGGCGCGGTGGTACTGGAGGCCGCTCGCAACGGGCTGGTCGACCAGGCCCTGGGCTATGCCACCTTCCACGGTGGACTGGGCACGCCCGAGGGTCAAAGCTGGTCCGCCCCCGACGCGCCTCTACTGATCGCGCATGGCGGGGCCGACTCGATGATCTCGATGAACGACGTCGCCACGCTGTCAGGCGAACTCGAGGACGTGGGCGCGACCTACACGATCGAGGTCTATTCGGGTGCACCGCACGCCTTCACGGTGTTCGGCACCGGGGCCTACCAGGAGCGCGCCGACAAGCAATCGTGGACCGCCTTCACCAGGTTGCTCGACGAGGTCTTCTAAGAAGCCCCCTCACTCGTATAAGAACGCGAAAGGCCCGACTTGAGTCGGGCCTTTCCTGTATCCGGTCGGGCGGCGATTCGAATCAGGTCCGCTGCCACCAGGCGATCCGCGATTTGAGCTTTTCGATGTGCTGGCGAACCGCACGGGAGGCGGCCGTCTCGATCACCGCCTCACGCTGGCGTTTCGGCACGCCGTGCGCGTGGTCCCAGTGCTTCATCTGCGCGGCAAGCGCCGACTTCAACGGCTCGATCTCGACCTTGTTTTCCTCGAGCCAGTCGCGGGCGAACTTGATGGCATCACTGGTCAGTATCTCGCGGCTGGTCATGGGGCAGGACAACTCGTCGGGTCAGGGAAGGTGGGAGATCATTCGGGGTCGTAACGGCCCCTGGAGCAAAACGGCTCGAATCCTACCGGATTAAACACCGTGGCACGACGGCTGGTTCCTCAATCCCTGACGTCAAGGACCGGCACCCGGGCTAGACTCACATGGACACCCTTTGCATCAATCGGTCACGGAGGAGCCTATTCCAGCCATGTTAGGCACATCCACTCCCCAGCCTTGCAACGCGACTGTCTTGCGCCGCGCCGCGCTGATTGTCGTGGCGTTTTTGCTGCTCGGCATGCCTACGCTGGGCAAGCCGGCCATGGCCGATGATGCCTCAACGCCCACCACCGAACAGATGCGCGAGTGGATCGAGGCAATGAAAACCGCGCCACGCGGGCCGTTCGAGCGGATTCGCTGGTTTTGCGAGGATGGGACCGTCCTGCCACCGAAACCGTATGCCTGTGGCGATCACGGCGGCGGCATCCAGCACGGTGAATGGAACGAGCGCACACAGACCATCCGTGCCCAGGGGTATCCGCTGGCCACGCTGCTCGCGGAACTCGAGCCGAGCGATTACCTCGGGTCTGATGGCCAACACGAGGCGTTGCGCCATATCCTGATCGAGCGCTTCCTGGTCCGCGCCGATGATGGCTGGGTCTTCCGTCGTGCCCGTTACTACCGCGGGGCGATCCAGGTCGAGGACGAGATCCACCAGGCGCGCGCCCTGTTGCTCGACCTGGCCGGGGATCCCTGGTGGCGCGACCCAAACCGCTTCCTGCTGCTGCGCGAGGCGACCCGCCTGTTGCCGGTCGATGGTGACCACCCGGCGGCGAGTCGGGCCCGCGATCTCGCCATCGAGATCGCCGAGGCCGACCCGGCCTTCCAGGACCTGCGGATCAAGCTGCACGGCATGCCGGACGCCGGCGACATTCAGCGGGTGACCGAGTACGCCCGACACAACGACGATCCGGCCCTGGACGGTCCATTGGCGACACTGGGCCGGGCACTCGACGCCCTTTACGCCCCCCAGGCCGCCGTGGACCGCCTGCGAGCGCTGGGCGCCCGCAGTTCCGACAACGCCCTGCGCGATTCGCTGCTCGAGGCAGCCGACCGCCTCGAGCAGAGCGAGACGCTCACGGCTCGACTGACCACCACCGGGCAACTCGCGCACCAAGTCCGCCAGCGCATCGAGGCGCCCGCCAGTTCGCCGGAACAGAAGCTACACCTGCTGCAAGCCAGCCTGGCGTTGGAGCAGGAGGCCTTCGCAGTCGCCAGCCACCTGTTCGAGCGCAACGACACTGATCCGGCCACCCGCCACGAACAATTGACCTGGTTACGTGCCCTGGGCGAAAGCTTGTACGGCACCGGCCTGCTGTCCGCCCGACAGTGGCAACACCTCTCGGCGGCCATCGACGGGTTGCTTGACACCCCGGCCGTACCCGCGCCGCGCTATGCCGCCGAGCTGGCCTACCTGGCCCGCACACCCGGCTGGGCGCAGCGAGCGCTCGGGTTTCATTTCGACCGCGCCATCGATCGCTGGGCGGAACTCACCCCGCTGGCCAGGCACTTTATCCCCGACCGCCTGCGCGACAGCCCGTTGCTGTTCTTCAGCCGCCTGCTCGACGGCCTGCGCGATGACGCCGGGCGCCTGACCGATACGCGGCACATTCTGTTCGGTGACCCCCTTGCCACCGGCCTGCGCGCCCTCAATCCCGGCCTGCGTCGTGGTGTGCTACGCACGGCACCGGCCGACGGCAAGCCGTTCGACCCCGAGGACATCTATCTGCTGCCCGAGACCACCGCCTCGCTGCCACCGGTGGCCGGCATCCTGACACTGGGGGCGGGCAATTCGCTTTCGCACGTGCAACTGCTGGCCCGCAATCTGGGCATTCCCAACGTGGTGGTCGATGAGAAGCTGATCGATCGTATTCAGGGGCATGTCGGCGAACCGGTCGTGCTCGCGGCCAGCCCCGGCGGACGTGTTGAGCTGGCCGCCGACGGGCCCGAGTGGCAAGCGGTACTTGGCCGGCGTGAGCATGAGTCCGACCAGCGGATCGAGCCGGACTGGAACAAGCTCGATCTGAACGAGACCGACCTGCGCGCACTCCACGGGTTGCGGGCCGACGACTCCGGACGACAGATCGGGCCCAAGGCGGCCAATCTCGGTGAGCTCGCGCATCACTACCCCGAGCAGGTGAGTGCCGGGCTGACGATCCCGTTCGGGGTGTTCCGTGAATTGATCGAGCGACCCATGCGGCCCGGTGGCCCGACGGCCTTCGAGTGGCTCCAACAGCAGTACGAGCGCCTGCGCCAGATCGAGGATGCCCAGGCCCGCAACGCGGCCACTGCCGAGACCCTGGCCCGCATGCGGGACTGGATCGCGACGGCCGAGTTGCCCGCTGGTTTTCGCGGGCGATTGCGCGGCCGCCTGACCGAGACCTTCGGCTCGGCCGATACCGCGGGCGTGTTCGTGCGCAGCGACACCAACGTCGAGGACCTGCCGGGGTTCACCGGTGCCGGCCTGAATCGCACCGTGGCCAACGTGGTCGGGTTCGAGGCCATCATCGATGCGATCCGCGAGGTCTGGGCCTCGCCATTCACCGAGCGTGCGTATGCCTGGCGTCAGGCTTATATGGACGCGCCGGCGCACGTCTACCCGGCCGTATTGCTGCAAGCCACCGTGCCGGTGGACAGGTCCGGCGTACTGGTCACCTCCGATCTCGACACCGGCGACCGGCAATGGCTGAGCATCGCGGCCAGCGAGGGACTCGGCGGCGCGGTCGACGGGCAGGCGGCCGAGGAGTTGCGTGTGCACCGGGAAAGCGGTGCCGTGCGGCTGCTCAACCAGGCCACGGCACCCACCCGGCTGGCCGCGCGACCGGCGGGTGGCATCCAACGGGTTGCCGCCGAGGGGCCGGCGACCCTGCTCTCGCAGACGGATATCGATCGGCTGCGCGCCCTGGCCGACGACGTCGAAACAAGGGGTCTGCTGCCGGTCGACGACGAGGGGAACCGTCCGGTGGCCGATATCGAATTCGGCTTTGTCGACGATCGACTGGCCCTGTTCCAGATACGCCCGCTGGTGGAGAATCGGCGGGCCCGTGCCGACGAGTACCTCATCACGCTCGACCGCCCGCTGCGTAGAAGCGACGCCGGGGCGGTCGACCTCTCCGGTCCACCCCGTCGATAGCCGGGCGAGATGCCGTTTCGCCTCCGACTGACCTATGCTCGACACATGAGCCCCATTACGCGACAACCCTATCTCCGTCCGACGTTGCCCCCGGTAGCAACATTGGCAATGGCCGGTCTGGTCGGCTTGCTGCTGCCCACCACCCTGCCCGCCTATCCACTCGATGCCGCCGAGGAGACCGGCATCGAACGTCTGGAGGGCTACCGCCTGGCCAACCAGGGGGAGATCGCCGGCAACCGGGTGCCGCCGGGGGCCCTGCTCGACCGCGAACAGATCCGCCTGCGACTGACCGACCGGCCGGGCTTCGAGTTACCTGAGTCCGATGCCGCCCTGACGCGTCGCGTCGTCGGCCTGCTGGGCCCCGAGGCCTCCCGCTACAGCGTCAGCGTGCTCGACATCAGCGACGCGGAGCATCCACGCTACGCCGAGCACAACGGCCTGAACCGCCGCACGCCCGGCAGTATCGGCAAGATCATGCTGGCGACCGCGCTGCTACAGGCGATCGCCGACCTCCATCCCGACGACATCGAGGCCCGACAGCGACTGCTGCGCGAGACGCAGGTCACCGCGGATGAATTCATCCAGTGGGACAGTCACACGGTGCCGTTCTGGGACGGCGAGAACCGCCGTTTCAGGCGCCGCCCGCTGCGCGTCGGCGACACCGCCAATCTCTGGACCTACCTCGACTGGGCCATGTCGGCGAGTTCGAACGCCGCGGCGAGCGCGGTGATGAAGCAGTTGATGCTGCTGCACCACTTCGGCGAGGACTACCCGGTGCCGCCGGAGCGGGAGGCGGAACTGTTCGATCGGCCACCCGCCGAGCGGCGCGAGATCCTGCTCGAGGCCCTGGTCGAGCCGATCGCCCGCAACGGCCTGGATACCGAGCAATTACGCCAGGGGGCATTTTTCACCAGCGGTGGCAAGGCACGGGTCTCGGGCACCAACAGCCTGGGCACCACCCGGGAGTTGATGCATCTGCTGGTCAAGATGGAGAAGGGGGAACTGGTCGACGAATGGTCAAGCCGGGAATTGAAACGATTGCTTTACATGACTCAGCGGCGCATCCGCTACGCCTCCTCGCCGGCACTCGCTGATGCGGCCGTGTTCTTCAAGTCCGGCTCACTCTACAAGTGCGACCGGGACGCAAACCCGGATTGCGGCAAGTACCGCGGTAATGTCTACAACTACATGCACTCGGTCGCGATCGTCGAGCATCCGGCCGGCGACCCGGAACGGGTCTACCTGGTGACGATGACCTCCAACGTGCTCAACAAGAACTCGGCGGTGGCGCACCAGAGTTTCGCTACCCGCCTGCATCGCCTGATGGAGGCCGGGCAGGACTGATCGATCAGCGTGCCGAGACCGATCCCAGTCCGGCCGTGCGAATCGGCGTGTCCATGATCAACTCGTCGAGCTCGACAATCAGCCGCTTGAGCCACTCGCCGCCGCTGGGATTCTGCGCCAGACCCACGGCGATGTAGGTGCGACCGTCGTGCTCGACGATGGCGCTATCGGCATGCCAGTCGCGCCAGGAACCGGACTTGCGGTAGATCTGTGCCTGGGGCACCTCGGCGAGCAGACCGCCGACGAACTTGTGCGAGATGGCGGGTTCACCGAGGATTCGCTTCATCTCGCGGGAGGATTGCGGCGAGACCAGTTGGCCCTTCTCGAGCAGGTAGTAGAACCGGGCGACCTGGAAGGCCGTCGCCCCGTGGGACAGATGATGTAACGGATCGCGCTGATAGGCGGATCCGCGGCCGTATTCCTTGCCAACCCACAGGCCACCGTTGAGTGACTCGTCGTAGAGACGATAGCGCGGCGAACGCAACAGCTCGTTGATGTAGTCTCGACCCACCTTGCCGATCATGGCGGTGGCCGCGGAGTTCGACGAGTTGCGGATCATGCGGGTCATCAGGTCGCGCGTCTCGTCATCGAGTGTCAGCGCTCCCTCATCGACCCGCTGGAAGGCGGCGAGCAGGATCGCGATCTTGGGCAGGCTGGCTGCGTAAAGCATGGCATCGCCATTGACCTCGGCCAGCCGGGGCTGGTCCGGGTCGGTGACGTCAACCAACGCCACCGACAACTGGCCGGCCTCGACCGATTGCCCCAGTTGTAGGGCGTCGAGACGTTCTTCCAGCTGCGCCTGCAGGGCTGGATCCGTGGCGTCACGCAGCGCGACGGCATCTGCCGGCAGGGCCGCCTGTACGAGACCCGCTCCGACCGACCAGAACAGAAAAACCAACGCCAAACGTCGCCACATGGCTACCTCCTGATCCGGCACGCCCGGATGGAAAACAAAATTGACCCGGAACGATACCCCGTTAATGCCGTAAAGTCATATACATAATCCCGTAGAAGGAAGCACGGTGGATCTGAGCACACGATCAAACCAACCCGGATCAGGGGGCCCCGGACCCGAAAACCCTGAACCACCCGGCGGCGCTTCACGCCACCCGTGGCTGCTGCGGCGGGTGCTGTTGTTCACGAACTTCTTCCTGATCATCGCCGCGGTCTATCACCTCAAGCCGGCTAGCCGTTCGCTGTTCCTGACCGCGCTGGGTGCCGATGCCCTGCCCTACGTCTGGATCGCCACGGCGACCGCCCTGGCCCTGACCATCGGCATCTACCACCGCCTGATCGCACGCTATTCCCGGATTCATGTGGTCCTCGGCACCTGCACGATCGTGATCGTGGTGCTTCTGGGCTTCTACCCCTTCCTCGACGGCACGGGTTTCGCCGCCGCGTTCGCCTTCTACGTGTTCGTCGACATGGTCAGCGTGATCCTGGTCGAACAGTTCTGGAGCCTGACCAACACGATCTTCTCCACCCGCGAGGGCAAACGCTGGTACGGGTTTATCGCCACCGGCGGGCTGGTGGGCGGGGTCGTGGGTGGCGTGGCCTCCAGTGCGTGGATACGCCAGGCCGGCCTGGAAACCATGGACCTGTTGCCGATTGCCGCGGCCATCATCGGCCTGATCGCCGGCCTGACCCTGCTGATGGGCCGCACCGGCCTGTACCGGGAAAAGCCCGGTGTGGGTACTCACGCCGCGCAGTCGACCGGCGACTGGCGGGCGATCCTGCATCACCCCTACCTGTTGCTGATCGCGGGGATCCTGCTGCTGGCACAGATCGCCGAGCCGATCATCGAGTACCAGTTCATGAAGGTGGTCGAGGCGACCGTCACCGATCGTGACGCGCGAACCGCGTACCTGGGCGCGTTTTTCGGCGTACTCAGTGCCGTGGCGATCGGCATCAACCTGCTGATCACCCCATTGGTGCACCGTTGGCTGGGGGCGATCGGCGGCCTGTTCGCCCAACCGATCGCGGTAATGGCCGGCAGCTTCGTGTACCTCTCGCAGGCCACCCTGCAAGCCGGCGCGTTTCTCAAGATCGCCGACCGCGGCCTGTCCTACTCGATCAACCGCGCCTCCAAGGAACTCCTGTACGTGCCCATCGAGCCATTGCTGATGTTCCGCGCCAAGGCCTGGATCGACATGTTCGGCTACCGCCTGTTCAAGGTGGTCGGCTCGCTGCTGATCCTGCTGCTGACCCAGTGGCTGCCATGGCCCGTGGAGGCCACACAACTCGCCTGGGTGGTCGTCGCCATCTGCCTGCTGTGGATGGGCGCCCTCACCCGTCTGGGGAGCCGCTATCGCGACATCCTCGCCCGGGCCGAGGCGTTGGCGGAAAATCGCTGACGTTAGCCACCCAGTAAAAAGCCCGACTACCCAGGGGGAGAGTCGGGCGGATGATCCAGAAACACCGGCGAATCGACGCGAGGTGACGCTCAGGCGTCGGGTCGTTTCTGCGCGAAATGGCCGGTGAATTCCTGGAAGGCGTTGGTCAGCTCGATCGGTAACGGGAAGAACACCGAGCTGGTCTTGCCGTTGGTCGCCATGTCCGCCATCGTCTGCAGGTAGCGCAGCTGCAATGCGGCGGGGCTGTCCTTCATCATGTCGGCGGCCTGGACGAGCTTCTCGGCCGCCTGCAGTTCACCCTCGGCGTGGATGACCTTGGCACGACGTTCGCGCTCGGCCTCCGCCTGGCGGGCGATCGCACGAATCATGGACTCATCGAGATCGACGTGCTTGATCTCGACATTAGCGACCTTGATGCCCCAGGCATCGGTCTGCGCGTCGAGAATGCCCTGGATGTCGTTGTTGAGCTTGTCGCGCTCGGAGAGCATCTCGTCGAGATCATGCTTGCCGAGCACGGACCGCAAGGTGGTCTGGGCCAACTGGCTGGTGGCCTGATTGTAATTCTCCACCTGGATCACGGCGCGCTCGGGGTCGACGACGCGGAAATAGAGCACCGCGTTGACGCGCACGGTCACGTTGTCCTGGGAGATCACGTCCTGGCTGGGCACGTCCAGCGTGATGATCCGCAGGTCGACCTTGACCATCTGCTGGATCACCGGGATGACGATGATCAGGCCGGGGCCTTTCACGCGCTGGAACCGACCCAGGAAGAACACCACGCCACGCTCGTACTCGCGCAGCACGCGCAACGACATGGCGATGATCGCAACCAGCACAATCAGCGGCACGATCAGATATCCGAAATTGCCCAGCATCTGCCTTCCCTCCATGGGCCCGACGGCCCTTGCAATGGTCTACTCGATTGGTTCGACGGTCAGGCGCAGTCCGTCAATCGCGACGACCCGCACGTCCTGACCGGCTCGTATCGGGTCGCGGCTGTCGGCGGTCCACAACTCGCTGTGAACGAATACCCGCCCCGTCGTCTCGAAATCTTCCTGGGCGACGCCCTGCATGCCGATCATCTCCTCGTACCCGGTGGCCGGCTTTTTGCGGCGCACGTCGAGGAAGCGCCCCAGCACCCAAATCGAGAAGCCCGCGATGGCGATCGCGACGCCGATGATCAGGGGCAATGCCACGTTCAGGTTGGGGTCGTCCCAGAGCATGATGGATCCTGCGGTGAAGGCGGCGAGACCGCCGATGCCGAGCGCGCCGAAACTGGGCACGAACGCCTCGGCGATCATGAAGATGATGCCGAGCAGGATCAACGCCAGGCCGGCGTAGTTCAGCGGCATGACCTGCAGGGCGAAGAAGGCCAGGATCAGGGCGATCGAACCGATCGTCCCCGGCACGAGCGCGCCGGGGTTGGCCA
>JAGXGL010000064.1 GCA_024636755.1 Guyparkeria sp.
TCCCGGGTGGAGTCCGATGCCGCCGCGGAGATGAACCACGCCTTCCTGTTCCGCGCCGGCGGCGCGCGCCTGTTCGACACCCACCCGCCACTCGAGGAACGGATCCGGCGGCTGGAGGGCGTGAACTGACCGGCCAGCGAGTCGTTTCATTGACTAATGTAAGATTCTTCGCACTTCAGCGTGAACCGGGTTCTACCTCAGGGCAAAACCCGCTTTTCAGTGGCCGATCTGAGGGTAGCCTCCTACTCTTGGCATATTATTAAGGAGTGAAGTGGTTCACTTGGCATCTGCCAAACAATGCCCTTTTCAAAACAACACGGTAGCACCTAGGGAGTGGTGCGCACCCAAAAGGGAATTCCATGACCGAAGACACCAGATCCCCTGAGGCATCCCAGCACAACGTCCCTTCTTTTGACGAGAAGGAGCGACTAGCCGAACTTCACGCTCTCGGTATCCTGGACACCCCAGCGGATAAGTATTTCGATCGGCACACACGTCTCGTGGCAGAGATATTCAAGGTCCCCATGGTCGCGGTGTCCTTGGTTGACGAGGATCGCCTTTGGATCAAGTCGTCCGTTGGCATGGAAGTGGGGGAAACGCCTCTCGAAGCGTCCTTTTGCGTCCATGCCCTCGAAAAGAACATCCTCGAAGTTCCCGATACCCTGGAAGACGACTTCTTCCGCGACCATCCGTTGGTGGTGGCGTCCCCTTTCATTCGTTTCTACATGGGCACCGTCCTGCGGGGGCCCACGGGCCAGCCGCTCGGCACCCTGTTTATGATGGACACCGAGTCTCGTTATCTCTCCCGGCTACAGCGCACTTGGCTGGTGACCTTCGGTCATGTCGTGGAGGATTTGATCATCCACGACCATGCCTTGAACGATGCCCGTGACGACGCTAAACGGACCAGACATCGCAATACGCTTACCAACCTTCCCGATCAGACGCTTTTCGCCAGTACCCTAAAACACCTGATACGCATGTCGGAAGACAAGGGGAATCACCTGGCCGTCTTGTACATGCGCCTGAATAAGCTCAACGAGATCAGCCGCGTCCATGGCCGACCTGCCCGGGATGCCATGCTGTGCCGCTTGGCTGAGCACCTGATCGCCACGGACATCAAAACGCTGACTGTCGGTCACTTGAGCCAAGCTTGCTTTGGTGCCGTGATAGCGTTGCCCTCGTTGGGTGACGTCTTCGACGTGGTCACTCCCATTGCCAATAAATTGACCCGACCCATTGAAGTAGAGGGCACGACAATGTGGCCCGATATTGATGTGGGTATCAGCTTGTCTCCCGTGGATGGTGTGACTCCTGAGGATCTGTTGGAAAATGCCAGCGCTGCCTTGGAGGGGCCGAGATCCCATGCCGGCCTATATGTTTTCAGTCACGAAGTGGCGGAAAGGGCGCTGCGCCGAGACACGATCGAGCAGCATCTGGAATCTGCACTCCTCAATCATGAAATGACCAAATATTATCAGCCTCTGGTGGCCGTCGATGGCAGTCGCATCGTGGGTTTCGAGGCGCTGGCGCGCTGGCAGAATGCGGAACTGGGTGACGTGAGCCCGGCGGAATTTGTGCCCATAGCCGGAAAAAATGCCCGGTTGTCAAAGATGCTGACGGAGTGGTCGCTCAAAACGGTCGCCAGCGAATTGCGTCAATGGCCTTTACGAGTCGGTGATACATCCCTGCGGGTCGCCATCAACATTCCCCCCGATCAGTTCCTTGAAGACGGGTTTGTCGGCCGTGTGCTACACACCCTCGAGGAGCATCGATTGGCCCCAGAGCGCCTGACTTTGGAACTCACCGAGGAGAGCATCCTGACCAACGTCGACAAGTCGATCCAGATCATGCGCGTGTTTCGCAGTCACGGCATCCACATTGCCTTGGACGACTTCGGGACCGGCTATTCGTCGCTGAGCCATATCAAGAACTTGCCGCTCGATAGCCTCAAGATCGACAAGAGTTTCATCGACGACCTGACTCACGATTCACGATCCGCCCATCTGGTCGATGGCATCATCCGCATCGCCCATGGCCTCGGGTTGCAGGTCGTTGCGGAAGGAGTGGAACACGAAGTCCAGCGCGCCCTGTTGCAGGAGTCTGGGTGTGATGTGATTCAGGGCTACTTATTCAGTCGCCCCCTGCCGTCCGAGGACGCCTTGGCGCTGCTTAAAAACTGGACGCCGGCATTGTGAAAAATCGGATGCAAAGGCAGAGCCGGCTTCTTGCGAACCGGCCTTTGATGCATGACGGCTCAGCGATTCGTTGATTCATCGAAACGCAACGATCGCCGAAGCCCGCCAGGATGTGTTCGATTACATCGAGCGGTTCCACAACCCGAGAGTCCGCCGACGAATCCGGGCCAACGACAACGCATTACCCTTAACCCAACCGTCCGCGAAAACGGGGTAGAACCCGAGCTGGGCCTTCACAGTGCACCATTCCGAGACTGCGTGATCGAGGTCATCAACCGGATGGCCTACGGCTAGCAGGCACACCGAGTACTTCTTCCCCAATATTCGGCATGCCTCTCACGGCAAAGTGCGATGAACCCTAATTAAACCACCGACAAGCGAACCCAAAGCCCCTACCCCGTTTACCGACGCACGGGCAGCGAGAGAAGTCCGGTTCAACCGCGCACGAGCACGGCTCCTTCCGGGACGTCATGCCCCCGTTCCCGGCAGTTGCGCGGCTCCGGCTGGTCCTCGGGGTCGAGAGCGAGGTGCCAGATCCGGCACTTCCCGGCCGGTGGCAGGTGACTTGCCGGCACGATCACCGGGTCGAGCGAGGTGTCACCTCCGGGGTAGACGATCACGGTGCGCTGGTCGCCGGTTGGTCCGTTGCCGATTAGCGCACAGCCCCCCAGGAGCGCGAGCGTCACGCCGAACGCCGCGGCCTGCAGTGCCCCACCGGCATTAATCCAACGTGACTTCATCGCCCTCCCTCCTGGTTCTCGGGCCGGGCGAAATATTCGCGCGTAATGGCGAACACGGTGCCGGACAGGGCGATCAGGGCGATCAGGTTGGGAATCGCCATCAGGGCATTGAGGATGTCGGCCACCAGCCAGATCAGTTCCAGGTTGGCGATCGCGCCGAGGAACAAGGCCCCCACCCAGACGTAGCGGTACGGCTTGATCACCTTCACGCCGAACAGGTACTCGGCGCTGCGCTCGCCGTAGTAGCTCCAGGCCACGATGGTGGTGAAGGCGAACAGCACCAGGCCGAAGGTCACCACCCAGTTGCCGCCACCCAGGCTCGCGGCGAAGGCTGCCGAGGTCAGCGCCGCGCCGCTCTCGCCCGTCTCCCAGACGCCGGAAAGCACGATCACCAGCGCGGTCATGGTGCAGATGACGATGGTGTCGATGAAGGTGCCGAGCATCGCGATGGTGCCCTGGCGAACCGGGTCGTTGGTCTGCGCCGCGGCGTGGGCGATCGGTGCCGAACCCAGCCCCGCCTCGTTGGAGAAGATGCCGCGCGCGACCCCGAAGCGGATCGCCGCCCAGACGGCCGCCCCGGCAAACCCGCCGGTCGCCGCCGTGCCGGTGAACGCATCACTGACGATCTGCGCCAGTGCCGCCGGCACGTCCGTGATGTTCATCAGGATGATGACCAGCGCGAAGGCGACGTAGAGGATCGCCATCGACGGCACCAGGTATTCGGCCAGGTGCGCGATACGGCGGATGCCGCCGATGATCACCACGAACACCAGTGCGGCCAACACGAGACCGGTGGCCCAGTCGGGAATGGACAGGTTCGATTCGAGCACGTCGGCCACAGAATTGGCCTGCACGGTGTTGCCAATGCCGAAGGCGGCGATCATGGCGAACAGGGCGAAGGCCGCGCCCAGCCATTTCCACTTCGCGCCCATGCCGTTCTTGATGTAGTACATCGGCCCGCCGACGTAACGGCCGCGCTCGTCCACCTCGCGGTAGCGCACCGCCAGCACGGCCTCGGCATACTTGGTCGCCATGCCCACCAGCGCGGTCAGCCACATCCAGAAGATTGCACCGGGCCCGCCCAGGGCAATCGCAGTCGCCACCCCGGCAATGTTGCCCGTGCCGATGGTCGCGGACAGTGCCGTGGCGAGGGCCTGGAAGGGCGTGATGTCCCCGCGGTCGTCCTTGCCGGCACGCCGACCCGCGAGCAGTTGCCGGAAGCCGTAGCCAATCCGGCGAATCGGCATGCCACGCAGCCCGGCGGTGAGATACACCCCCGTGCCGAGCAGCAGGACCAGCATCACCGGCCCCCAGACGAATCCACTGATACTGCCAAGAAAGTCGGTCACTGCGTCCATCGTGTCTGCTCACTCCTTCGGTGGTTCGTGCCGCCGGATTCGTAGCGGCGCGGCTCTAGCGTCAAACCCTACCCGCTTTTCCTGCCGGAATACCAGCCCAGCCCGCATGTGACGCCCGATTGGGGCTTTTTGTAGCCGCGGCGCGTGCTAGTCTCGATTCCAACAGGCATGTCATATCCCCACGGATTCAAGAGGCACTCATGGCCGATGCGCCTACCCGGCTGGAAGCCGATCAACTCTACCGCCCCTGCCCGGCAAGCTCGTTGCCGTTCGAGACGACCGCCGAGCTCGACCCGCCGGCCGCGCCGCCGGGCCAGGAACGAGCGCTGGAGGCCTTGTCGTTCGGTACCGAAATCGGCGACGGCGGCTTCAACCTCTACGCCCTCGGTGCCGTGGGTAGCGGCAAGTACGCCGTGGTGCGTGATTTCCTCGAGCGGCGCGCCCGTCGCGACGCCCCACCGCCCAGCTGGGCCTACGTCTTCAACTTCGACGACCCCGACAAGCCCCGGCTGCTGAAACTGCCCGCGCGCGCCGGCCGCGATCTGCAGACGGATCTCGGCAACCTGATCGATGAATTTCGCACCGCGATTCCGGCGGTGTTCGAGAGCGACGAGTACCACAATCGCATCCAGGAGCTGCGCGAGACCTACAAACGCCGTCAGCACGAGGCGATTGCCGCCATCAGCAAGGAGGCCGAAGACCGGCACGTGGCGATGGTGAGCACGCCAAACGGCTTCACGCTGGGCCCGTACCGCGACGGCAAGGTCCTCGAGCCGGAAGAGTTCAGCCAGTTGCCGGAAGAAGAGCAGAAAACCTGGCAGGCGGCCATCGACGAACTCGAGGAAAAGCTTAAAGAGGCTCTCCATCAGGTCCCGAAGTGGCAGAAGGAGGCAGGCGAACGCTTGCAGGCGCTCAACGAGGAGATGCTGCGCGTGGCCGTGGGCCAGCAGCTGCAGGCGCTCGAGGAGCGCTGGGCGCACCTGCTCGACGTGACCCGGTTTCTCCATGGCATTCGCGATGACATCATCTCGCACGTCAACGATCTTGAAGATGACAGCAGCACTGTCCCCGAGGAGATCCTCAACCAGTACCAGATCAATCTCATCGTCGATAACGCCGAGCTTCACGGCGCGCCGGTGATCTACGAGGACCTACCCACCCACGCGCGGCTGATCGGGCGCATCGAGCACCACTTCCGGGAAGGCGCCCTGCTAACCGACTTCCGCCTGATCCGCGCCGGCGCCCTGCACCGCGCCAACGGCGGCTACCTGCTCCTGCACGCCCGGCAAATCCTGATGCAGCCGTTCGCCTGGGAAACTCTCAAGCGGGCCATCTACGGCAAGCAGGTGCGCATCGAATCGCTCGAACAGCTCTACGCCGTATTCACCACCATCACGCTCGAGCCCGATCCGATCCCGCTGGAGGTCAAGGTGGTGCTGGTCGGCGACCGCCTGCTCTACTACCTGCTGGCCGAATACGATCCCGACTTTGCCAAGCTGTTCAAGGTGCAGGCGGACTTCGAGGACACGCTACCCCGCCAAGCGGAGAACGAGCTCGACTACGCGCGCACGCTGGCTGCCATTGCCCGACGTGACGGGCTGCTGCCACTCGACCGAGGCGCCGTGGCCCGCAGTATCGAGCACGCCAGCCGCCTGGCGGACGATCGCGAGAAACTCACCGCCGGGACACGCCCACTGGCCGACCTGCTCGCCGAGGCGAACTACCTCGCCGGATCGAGCCATGCCGATCACATCGCCGCCCACCACGTCGAGGCAGCCATCCGGCGCCAGGAGCAACGCGCCGAACGGCTGCGCGAACGTGCCGTTGAAGCGATCCTGCGCGAGACCTTGAACGTCCCGACCCAGGGCGAACGCATCGGTGCGATCAACGGCCTGGCCGTCAGCGAGCTGGGCGGGTTCCGCTTCGGGCTGCCCACGCGCATCACGGCCACCGCCCGCCCGGGCCGCGGCCAGGTGGTCGACATCGAACGCGAGGCCAAGCTGGGCGGGAACATCCACACCAAGGCGGTGATGATCCTGTCGCGCTATCTCGCCAGCCGTTACGCACCCGAGGGTGAGCTGTCATTGTCCGCCAGCCTGGCCTTCGAGCAGATGTACGGCTCGATCGATGGCGACTCCGCCTCGGTCGCCGAGGTGGCTGCCCTGGTCTCGGCGATTGCCAAGGCACCGATCCGTCAGTCACTGGCGGTGACCGGCTCGATCAACCAGCTGGGCGAGGTGCAGGCGATCGGCGGGGTCAACGAGAAGATCGAGGGCTTTTTCCGCATTTGCCACGACCGGGGACTGGATGGCACCCACGGTGTGCTGATCCCGGCCAGCAACCTGCCGCACCTGATGCTCAGCCAAGAGGTGCGCAGCGCGGTCGCCGCCGGGCGCTTCCAGATTCACGCGATCAGCCACGTCGAACAGGCGCTGGCCCTACTCACCGGTCTCGAGCCGGGCGAGCCGGATGCCAACGGCGTGTTCCCCGCAGACAGCCTCAACCGCCGGGTCGCCGATCGGCTGGCTCGTTTCGAGCGGGCGACGCGACACAGTCGCGACCGCGATCACCACGGGCTGGAGCGAGACGGGCCCGGACCGGGATGACCGAGCCGCACGTCCTGCTGCTCATCGACGCCTCACCGACCAGTCGGTCGGCTCTGGCCAGTGCCGCCCGACTGGCACGACATCAGCACTGCGAACTCGTCGCCCTGTTCATCGAGGAGCAGGACCTGCATGCCTCGGCCGGCCACCCGTTCACCCGCGAGATCAGTGCCCTGTCGGGTGAATCCCGTCCGTTCGACCGCGAGATCCTGCTCATCCGCCTCGCGCAACAACGCCGCCAGATCGAGATGCTCATGGCATCGCTCGACCGGCAGGATCGGCAGGATCGGCTGGGGTGGCGATTGGACGTGGTGAGCGGGCCGGTGATCGACAATATCCGGCAGGCTGCGCTCGGCGCCGAATGGGTCGTGCTGGGCAAAGCCGGCTGGTCGGCGTCACGTGGGGGCCGACTGGGCTCCACCGCGCGGCAAATCGTGGAGACCACCCGTAGTCGACTGTTGCTTTGGCAGGAGGATGCTTTCGCCACACAGGGCGCCATCGTTGCGCTGGTCCACGATTCCGGGGACTGTGGCCCGGGGATCGAGACCGCCCGCCTACTCGCTCTTGCAACCGACCGAAACGTCCGGCTGCTGCTTCTGCCCGACGTCGATCCAGCCTCCTTGCCAGCCCTCGCGTCATGGCAGCAACAGGAAGCCCCCCAGGTAACGGTCGAACGGCTTTCGGCCCACAGCATCGAGGCCCTGCACCGCACACTGAAGGCTCCGCCAGCCGGTGCCCTGGTGATAGACGACCGGGGTGCGTCCCTCCTCGGACTGCCGATGGCCGATCTCATTGCCCAGATCGATATACCCATCATCCGTGCCCCCGCACCAGCAGAGCCTGCCTAGCAGGTAAAAAGCGCATGAAATGACGTTGCCGTAAATTAAAGGCAGGCGGATCTTCAGCAAGAACGACTCGGTACCCCGATAGCCGCGGGCGTTTCCACTGTCACCACCATAATCTGCCGCAGGTGTCGGCGGATCAAGGCGTCCAGTATCTCGAAGACGCTTGGGTTCTACTCCGCCATTAATTTCCCTTTGAGGTTCACAGACGCCCCGACTGGTTCGCAGCCTGCTCCAGGGAACATCTCGAGATACGCCCGGCGCTAGGCGCCCGAATCCTCGCCATTCACCACCACCCGGTTGCGACCGGCCCGCTTGGCCTCGTAAAGAGCGGTGTCGACACGCTTGAGCAACGTATTGGGCGTGTCCCCGCTCTGGAAGTTGGTGATGCCCAGGCTAATGGTCAAGGCCCCCACTCCGGGAAAGGGCTCGACCTCGATACGTCGACGCAGTCGTTCCGCCATTCGGAAGGCCTCGGAGGGGCCGGTTTCCGGAAGGAGAACCACGAATTCCTCGCCGCCCCAACGGGCCAGAAAATCGGGCTCCCGGATTTCCTCGGCGAGTCGCTTGGTTAGGTCCACCAGCGTCTGGTCGCCCACGTCGTGGCCGTAGGTATCGTTGACCCGCTTGAAATGGTCCAGGTCGATCATCGCCAGAGCGGTTTGAGTGCCATAGCGTGCGTGGCGAGCCAGCGCATGCTCCATCTCCGTATCGAAGCGTTGCCGGTTGGAGATACCGGTGAGCGAGTCGGTGGTGGCTTCTCGCTCCAGCGAGCGTTCCAGCTTCTTTTGCTTGGCAATGTCCAGCCCGACACCCAGCAGGGAAAACTGACCATTGAGCTCGACCCGCAAGCCGTTGAACAGATAAGGGGCGTCGCCCTCCACGGTGAGCAGCTTGCTTTCGACCACCGCGCTGCCCTCCGAGAACGTTTTCGCGATGGCCTTGGCGACACGCCTTCTCTCTTCCGGCGGGACGAGCGCCAAGGCGTCGAGGCCGTCAATCTCCTCGTAGCTCAGGCCAGTCACCGCTTCCATCCGATCATTCCATTGGATCAAATGACCCTGTCCGTCGAGCACGTAGAAGATGCCCGGCAGACTGGCCAGAATCGACTCCGAAAGGGCCGTCTCGCGTCGAAGCTGATCCTCTAGATCACGGCGCGCGGAGATATCGCCGAGGATGGTGGAAACCTGATCCATCTCGCCGGCGTCGTCCCGGTGGACAATAAGGACTTGTGAAACAGGGACCTCCTTCCCCTCACCATCCAGCGCCACCGTTTCCCCGCGCCAAGAGCCCTCTTCCCAGGCGATGGGCAACCCTTCGTTTAAAATCTTTTCCGCCACCCAGGGCGGATGCGCCCACCGCAACGCACCCTCCAAGCTTTCCGTCTCGGGCGGCAGGTCGGACCGATCCCAACCTGTCTTCGGCTGCCAGAGATCCTGACTGGAGCGCTCGGGCAGTCCCGCAAAGCGCCTGCCGGTGGCATTCAAATAAAGCATGGTGCCGTCACCGTCGTGCATGGCGACGATGTCCGGCGTGCTGTCCAGAATCGCTGCCAGGCGCCGCAGACTATCTTCCAGCCGGCGCTGTTCGGTGATGTCCTGCATGGTACCGAACAGGCGTTGCGGCTTGCCGTCGGCATTGAGCTCCGTGTAGCCGCGCTCATGCACAGTGCGGACCTCACCGTCGGGGCAGATTATTCGATGGTCTAGCTCGTAGCGCTCGCCTTGAAACGAGGTTTCGAGGGCCGCCTGCACCTTCTCCCGATCGCTGGGATGCACCGCGGCCATGAATAACTCGTGGCTAGCACCCCACTCTTCCCGGTTCAGGCCCAAGATGCGGTAGACCTCGTCGGACCACCGGATTTCGTCGGTACGGAAGTCGGAGATCCAACTGCCCAGATGGGCGATCCGCTGCGCCTCGGCGAGTTCCTGTTCACGGCTGCGCAGGGCGGCCTCGCCCTCTTTGCGGTCGCTGATGTCGCGCACTACCGCCTGCACCAACGGGCCCTCTTCCAGATCAACCCGGCTCAACGAGACCTCGACGGAGAAATCGACTCCGTCCCATGTGCGAGAGCACCATTCGAAACAAGCCGTCCCCTGGCTCATCGCTTCTTCCAAACGGGCGGCCGCCGCCTCCGAACTGGGCCGACCATCGGCCTGGTTCGGGGGCGAAAGGTCGGCGGGCTGGAGGGTCGCGAAGGTGGCCGTGTCGGGCACCCGAAACAACAGCAAAGTGTCGGGATTGCAAGACAGGAAGCCTGCATGGTCTTGAAGCACGATGGCATCGCAGCACTGCTCGAACATCGCCCGGTATATCTGTAACTGACGGGCGGGGTCATCCCTGGCCACGTCAGGTCTGTTTCCATCTGCCATGGTTGCTCCTCTATTCTGAGCCGTGCTCACAGCCTTCCTAAGAAGGTAGCCTCAGATCGGCGGACTTGTGAACCGCACCGCCGGGAAGATGCTGTTAACCCCTCTAGGCGGCGTTGGAGTCAGTTGAGCGCCAGCTGGCAAACGGATGGATTGAAATTGGCGCCCGATGGTTGCCAGAAACGCTTTGGGGGCTCCTGTTTGTCGTGGTCAATGGGGGCGACGGGGGTATCGATCAGGCGACCGCATGGCCCCTTCTTTGTCCAGAACGGCTACGGCTGTCGTGGTTGCCCGGTCAAACGTTGACAATGCATCGCGGCGGGAAAGGCGTCCGAGGCATGTAGCCATTCCGGCTGCAAGCAAAGTGCCAGAAAAGTCCCCGAATGCCCTGAATGGCCCCAAATGGCCCTGATCGACCATCACTTCGTCTCGTTGCTCGATTCCAGTCCCCGCACCAAAGCCCGCAGCGCCGCATGGCAAGGCCGCCGAACCAGAAACCGGCCTCGATGCCGCCGATCAGCATGGCCCCCAGCGCACCGACGGCCGAGCCGAACTCACACCAGAGCGCTAGACACCGAGAACGCCGGCTCGCTCGACCGGCTCGCAGGGATCAGCCACCGCCGCGCCCAGCGTCGGATAGAGCATCGCCATCCCGGGGATGCGCAGCGCCAAGCCTGGCTTACCACGAGTTACCCTGCCCGCGCCGGGGATGCTCGCTGAACTGGGAATAGGCCAAACAAGGCGGCCACCCAACGAGGGTCGGCCGCCCGGTCACATCCGGCAGGCAATACAGTTCAGTAGCTCAACGCGACGAGGCCGTCCCGGGAGAGCAAATTGAACAGTTTGTCTGGCTTGCCGAGCTCTACCCCGTCGATCAGGTCGTCGGGAGAAAGGCCACCTTGCTTCATGCACATCGGGCAAACCAACACGCGGGCGCCGTTCTCGATTGCCATCAGCAGGGTCTCCTGGGCGGTCCGACCGGTCGCCCCCAGGGTGTCCTGCTTGCGATCCTTGGCGGCGAGATACACACCGCGCACGTTGAGGTACACGATCACGTCGTGGCCCCGTTTGGCGGCGTTGTACGCCTGCGCCGCGGCCATGCCGGCCGGCCAGACTTCGTCTGTCGTCAGGTTGTAGAACAAGGTGTTGCCCTTGTCAGGAGCGGCGATGGCATTGCCGGATCCGATCAGGGCAAGGCCGAGGAAAAGTGGGGTGAAAAGTCGTTTGAGCATCGACATGAACTGTGTCCTCTTGAGATTGGGTGACCTGAATCGCCAACCCCGAGTCTAGGCAACACACCCGAAGACTTTCAGGTCACCGCCCTCGCTGGTCGCCCGGCAACAACGTGGCGACCCGCCGCTGGTGCCAGACATCGCCGGCATGGACACACCGTCGACCCACTCCCTGTTTGGATCCTGTTGCAGACTGGGGCATCGGCGCTCGTCGTCGCGGACGATGCGGCCGGCATGCTGGGTCTGCTGCTCGCCGAGTCGATCACCTGCATCCATGCCTGGGTGATCCGGATGCCGCGGATCACGCCTTGATCCGTTCAGAACAGGACCGAAACCGCTTCTGTGGCCCGGGTGGCGTGGTAGGATTTCCGGCCGCCGATTCGCCGTGAGAGATGCGCGATTCATCGGCATGATCCCGACTGCAGGAGACCCCATGACGTCCCGCCAATCACTCGCCCGATCCCTGGTGCTGCTGGCTATCAGCGCGCTGCTGACCGTGATGCTCAGCACGCCCGCCGAGGCCAAGCGCTTCGGTGGCGGCAAGAGCTTCGGCTTTCAGGGTCAGAAGAGCTCGCAGACTACCAACCAGCGGCAGTCCACCACCGACCAGAAGGCCACTCGCAGCCCGGGCGCCGGACTGGGCGGCATGTTCGCCGGGCTGGCCGCCGGCGGCCTGCTGGCGTGGATGTTCATGGGCGGTGCCTTCGAGGGATTCCAACCGATGGACTTCCTCGTGATCCTGCTGCTGGCCGTCGGGGCGTTTCTCCTGATCCGTCACTTGCGCGGCGGTGCCATGGGGACCCGGCCGGCCTATGCGGGCGCGTCCCGTCCGGAGCCGATGGTCGAGCAACCGACCCATCAGGCCCGGGCGTCGAACGAGACGCTCGATGGCCCGAACAACGGCAAGGCGGGCGTACGCCCCGGCTCGCTGATGGATGAGTTCGGCTTTGGCGGCACGTCCGGTTACCAGCCACCCAGCTGGTTTGACGAGACACGCTTCCTAGGCGCGGCACGTACTCATTTCACCAACCTGCAACTCGCCTGGGATGCCAACCGCATGGAGGATATCCGCGAGTTCGTCACCCCCGAGTTGTTCCGCGAACTGGTGCGCGAACGCGCCGCCCTGGGGGACGCCGAGAACGTCACCGAGGTGCTCGACCTCGAGGTATCGCTGGAAGACCTTGGCGAGGAAGGCCGTGACCTGATCGCCGCCGTGCGTTTCACCGGCCACGTTCGCGAGGACCGTGAGGCGAATGCCGAGGCACTCGACGAGACCTGGCTGGTCAGCCGGAATCTCGACGAGGCGGACGCCAACTGGCTGATCGCCGGGATTCGTCAGAACGGCTGATCGAGGCCAGCGCCTGCCCACACAAAACGAACCCCGCGGATCGCTCGATTCGCGGGGTTTTTCATTGTCGAGACAGTTGACTTGTGCCGGTCAGGTATAAAACGATTCCTGAGCCAGCGCCTTCATCACCTCGGTCAGATTGGCTTCGGCATTGTCGACCACCGCCACCATGCTCGACATTCCGCATACCGTGCGCTGATCGCCATGCACGATCCAGCCGTTGGCCGGTGTCCAGCCGGGCTGGTGGACGAACAGGGCCAACTGGTCGGCGTGCCCCTGGGTCATGCGTTTGAAATCCAGCGCTAGGCGCGTCAGTCGACGGGCGTCGGTGTCCGAGAGCTCACCGTGCACCTGCCACGGCTCGCCGGACTCCTCGCGGAAGTGGGCGACGGCCTCGACGCCTTTAAGATCGAGCAATTGCTTGAGCATGACATCCTCCTCAACCCGCCAGGGCCTTGTAGGCGGCGTCGAAGTCGGCCTGGTCGTTGGACAACACCACGCCCTGCCGGCCGCGAGAGACCGCCGACCAGTCAAGCCCGACAAAGGTGAAGCCCTGGATGGGATAGAAGCCCTTGACGTCACTCATCCCTTCCCAGCCACGCGCCTGCATGGCGCCGATTGCCATGTTTGCTACACACAGATGACCGAGCAGGTCGAGCGTATCGCGATCGATCACCACGTCGTCGGTGATCACGGCGTCCTCGAGTCGACCTTCCTCATCGAACTGGAACGCCGCCACGGTGCCGGGCATCGAACTGAGTGTCTTGAGATCGGACATGGTCATTCCTCCTGTTTGGGACGGATCGCCCGCGGGCGTCAGTTCAGGGAATCGGGTGCGTCGGCTAAACGGTTGCGCATCATGCCGAGCACATTCCCCAAGGATCCCCGCTCGTTGTCGATCACGCAGTAGACGTTGGAGATCACACAGACACTGCGCGACTTGCCATGCATCACCCAGCCTTTGGTGGGTACGAAGCCGCAACCGCCGGCACCCGGCTGGCACACGCGGGAGAACATCGCCAGCATGTCACCCTCCATCCGCATCGCCGCGGCGTTTGACCGACACAGCGACGAGATCAGTCGGGTGTCGGCTGCAGACAAATCGCCCTTGTGGTGATAGTACTGATCCCCCCGGTAGGCGAAGTCGCCCGCCGCCACGACCCCGGGTTGGCCCATCAGATCGTTTACCAGACTCATTATGTCGCCCCTCTCCTGGACTCCGTAATTAATCCTTATAGACCGCTGAAGACAAGTTGTCCAACGAAAAGAAGGGCGCGCTTTGCAGATTCAATCTTTTGATTTCAAGGGGTTCTGGCTTATGCCCCGGCCACCAACGCCTGGCCTGCTGGCCGGTTAGCTGGAGGCCAACAACGCTTGCAGTCGGTCCGCATCCCGCGGTGCCTGCGCCTCGGCATCGTTGTCGAAGTAGGCATAAACATCCCGACCCTCGTCCAGCCACTTCCGGAAACGCCGAGTCAACGCCCCCAACTGCGCGTCGCTGTATCCACCCCGATACGGTCCATCCGCCCCGTGCCAGCGCAGGTAGACGAAATCCGCGGTCTCAAGGAAGGGGCTGGTCTGCCCGTCGAGGTCGAAGACGCAGAAGGCGGCCCCGTGCGCGGCCAACAGATCGGTCACCGCCGGATCCCACCAACTGCGATCACGAAACTCGAAGGCATAGCGATGCCCGGCAGGCAACGCATCGAGAAAGAGGGCCAAACGCTCGACATTGACGCGCCAGCGTGGTGGCAACTGAAACAGGATCGGTCCCAATCGGTCGCCGAGCCGATCGATGCGCTCGAAGAACGTGGCAATGCTGGATCGCGGGTCCTTGAGCTTTTTCAGGTGGGTAATGTAGCGGCTGGCCTTTACCGCGAAGCGGAAATCCGGCGGCACAGCAGACCGCCAGGCATCCAGCGTCTCCGGGCTGGGCAGACGGTAGAAGGTCGCGTTGACCTCGACGCTGGAAAAGTGCCGGGCGTAGAACGACAACCAGTCGGCAGCAGGCACCCCGGGACGGGTAGAACGCCTCCCGCCAATGGGGGTAATGCCAACCGGATGTGCCGATATAGAGCGCCACGCCTAACCTCCTCGACTGCGCGTCAGTCAAGGTTAGACGACGGAATCAAGGAGGTTCCTTCGACTAGGAATCGCATCAAACAAACAGCGCCACCAAGAAAAAGCACCGCCCCTGGGCACCACCCCTGGGCACCACCCCTGGGGATGATGCGTCGCACCAACGGGCGAGGACTCGAATCGGCTTAACTGGCTAACGCCTCGCCGGCCCCCTCGGCGATCACGCGATCGCGCCCGCCCGACTTGGCGGCATACAAGCGCGAGTCGGCCAGCTTCATCAGCGGCTCGGCGCTGGTCAGACGATCGTTGGCGGTGCAGGCAACCCCGAGGCTGGCGGTCACAGACAGGGTATGCCCGGCAAACTCCACCTGGCTCTGGGCCAGGGCAAAGCGAATCCGCTCGGCCACTTCCTGCCCATCCTTGATATCCGAACCGGGCAGAATGGCGATGAACTCCTCGCCACCGTAACGCATCACCACGTCGCCCTTGCGCAGCATGTCGCGGATGACGCTGGCCGCGCGCACCAGCACCTTGTCGCCGGCCAGGTGCCCGTAGGTGTCGTTGAGGCGCTTGAAGTGATCCAGATCGACGATGATCAATGACATCGGCGTCTGGTTGCGCTGGATCCGGGCCAGCTCCTCATCGAGTCGCTTCATGCCGAAACGACGGTTGTAAAGACCGGTCAACGGGTCCAGCGCCGCGACCCGTTGCAGGTCGTCGTGCAACAAGGCGTTGTTCAACGCCATACCCAGTCCCTGGATCATCAGCGGCAGCAGGCGGGTGGTGTTGTCGCTAAAGGGGGAGGCCGCGGCCAGCACCACCCAGCCCAGCAGCAGCCCATGGTGCTTGATCGGCAACAGCAGCACGTCGCTGGGGGTGAAATGCGAGAGCACCGCATCAACCTTGACCTCGTCGGGCAGGTCGTAGCGTCGCACCACGGCCTGCTCGTGGGCCGCCTGCAGCGCGGAGCTCTTGAGGATCGCCTCGGGCTCGATCAATCCCATGGAGGCGGGAATCGTCCACTCGCCCTGCTTTTCCAAGATGATCGCGCCGCCATCGGCCACCGAGTGCTCGATCAACAGCGCCAGGGCCTGCTCGCTCAGATCATGCAGATCGAGCTGGCTGGAAAGGGTGTTGTTGAAGTTCTGAATGCGCTCTTCGACGAGGTGGGCCGCATGCAACGCCTGCAAAAGCGCGTTGTAGCTGTCGGCCACATCGCCGAGCTCGTCTTCCGCCTGCTCCTTGAGCTGACAGACGGCCGGATCACATTGCGACCAGTCCCCGGAATAGGTGGCCTGGTCCATCGCCGCGCGCACCTGGCGCATCCGACTGGTCAGTCGACGTAGCCGCGGGCGGACGATGCGACTGGCCAGCGCGAAGTTCAGCCCACCGACGATCAGGCCCGCAGCCAGCGTTGTACCGATGAAGGCCGGTGAGAGCGCCAGATCCGCCGAGATACCCATCTGCACGCCCACCAACGGGAAGATCGCCCCCATGAGGATACCCATGGAGACCATGCCCCAGGCCAGCGCACGAAAAACGTGCTTAGATCGGTAGAAACTCATCCCTGTTCCCCTTATTTACATTCTATTTGGCGCAAAACATTAGCATGCCATGATGAATAAATAACCCCTTGATTAGCATGGGAATCGCGCCGACAGCCTCCCCAGATTTCTCAAACGATTCGCGTCGTGGTCTACCCTTGCCGGCATCCGCAACAGACCATCGGCCAACCATTAAATCCATCACTGACCACGCATCAACCACCACATCGAGGTAAACGCATGAGCAAAGTTCTCGTTCTCTATTACTCCATGTACGGCCACATCGAAACGATGGCGCAAGCCGTCGCGGAGGGCGCGCGGGAAGTCGACGGTACCGAGGTGACGATCAAGCGCGTGCCGGAGCTGATGGACGAGGAGACAGCAAAGAAGGCCGGCGCCAAGCTCGACCAGCCCGCGTCCGTCGCCGACCCGAAAGAACTGGGTGACTACGACGCCGTGATCATCGGCACCCCCACACGCTTCGGCAACATGGCCGCGCAGATGCGCAACTTCCTCGACCAGACCGGCAGCCTCTGGGCCGAAGGCAAGCTGATCGGCAAGGTCGGCAGCGTGTTCACCTCCACCGGCACCGGTGCGGGCAACGAAACCACCATCACCTCCACCTGGAACACCCTGGCGCACTTAGGGATGGTGATCGTCGGCACTCCTTACGGCATCCCCGAGATGTTCGACATCTCCGAGCCACGCGGTGGCGGCCCCTACGGGGCCGGCACCCTGGCAAGAGGCGATGGCAGCCGCCAGCCCAGCGAGATGGAGCTGACCATCGCCCGCTATCAGGGTCGGCACGTTGCCGAGATCACGAAGAAACTCCACGGTTGACATCCGCTTGTACGGTTGCATGTCCCGGACACACCCTATTCGCCCTCTCCGGCACCCCCGGCCCTCCCCGGGAACGCCGGGTCGGATTCAGAAACCCTGACCCAACAAGCCGAGCACGCCCAGCACGATTAGGTAGATGGCCACGATGTAGTTGAGGAGCTTGGGGATGATCAGGACGGCAATCCGGCGCCAAGTGAGATCAGCGGGATAATCTCTAGGTTTATGGTCATGGGAAGCCTCCGTCGGCGTAAATCCGGTGGGTTTTTATTGGTGCCCGGTACGCGATTTACGACACCGCTCGGCGAAAAATCTCCGGTCAGCACATGGCTTTCTGGAGACAAACGTGGTGCTCAGTCGACCTCGCGCTCCATGTCGCAGCAGGGGGTGGCCGTGGCCACATCCTGCAGGATCGCGCCGGTGATCGGGTTGGGGCGGTAGGTGGTGCAACCTTTCAGCCCCAGTTCGAAGGCGCGCTGATAGATGGCCTCGAAGTCGGTGAACGGCATCGATTCCGGCACGTTGATGGTCTTGGAAATCGCGCTGTCGACATATGGCTGCAACGCGGCCTGCATGGCCAGATGCGCCTCGGGCAGCAAGGTTTCGGCTTCGACGAAGGTGTCCGGTGCCTCGCCGTGCGGATGCCCGGTGTGCCATTCATGCCAGGCCCGGTCTTCAAGGCGAAACGACTCACGCGTACCGTCACCGGTGAGCACCGAGCGACACAGTTCGCGACGAAAGATCGGCTCGATTCCAGACGATACGTTTCCCGCCAGCAGGCTGATGGTGCCGGTGGGCGCGATCGCGGTCAGATGGCTGTTGCGAATGCCATCGCGGGCGATCCCGGCGCGGATGTCGCCCGGCAGCGACCGGACAAACGGCCGGTCAAGGAAGTGGGCAACCTCGAAGAATGGAAACGGCCGTTTCTCCCTTGCCAGTTCGATCGAGGCGCGATAGGCCTCGTGCGTGATCGCCTGCATGACCGCGCCGGCCTGTTCGCGCGCCTCGGGGCTGTCGTAATGCAGCCCCAGCATGATCAGCGCATCGGCCAGTCCGGTGACGCCCAGGCCGATCCGCCGGCTGCCGCGCGCCTGCTCGGACTGCGCGGGCAATGGGAATGACGAGGCGTCAATCACGTTATCGAGGAAGCGCACCGCCAGGCGAGCGGTCGCCTCCAGCCCGTGCTGATCCAGCGTCGCCCGCGACGTGAACGCATCGATCACGAAGCGCGTCAGGTTGATCGAGCCGAGATCACAGGCCCCGTAGGGCGGCAGCGGGATTTCGCCGCAGGGGTTGGTGGCCGAGATGCGTTCACGATCGCCGAGGTTGTTCCACTGGTTGATCCGGGCGATGAACAGCACCCCCGGCTCGGCGTGATCATAGCTCGCCCGCATGATGTGCTCCCAGAGCTCGCGGGCACGCACACGCCGGATCACCCGGCAGGCCACCGGCTCGTCGAACCCGGGCCAATCACGCCGAACCGTTTCGCCGGTGCCCTCCCCGCTCATGCCCTCCAGCGCGGCGGCCGGGAAGACCAGCGGCCAATCCGCATCGGCGTGTACCGCGGCCATGAAGGCATCGGTCACCAACACCGAGCAATTGAAATGCGTGAGTTCCCCGGAGCGATGCTTGGCGTTGACAAACGACTCGATATCCGGGTGATCGACCCGCAGGGTGGCCATCATCGCCCCGCGTCGGGCGCCGGTGGAGAGAATGGTGGCGCACATGCTGTCCCAGATGCGCATGAACGAGACCGGCCCCGAGGCGATCGTGCCGGCGTGTCGAGCTGCCGAGCCGGCCGGGCGCAACGTGGAGAAGTCGTAGCCGACGCCGCCGCCTTGCTGCATGGTGATCGCGCCTTCCTTGAGCGCCTCGAAGATCCCATCCATGGAGTCCTCGATCGTGCCCATGACAAAGCAGTTGAACAGCGTTACATGGCGATTGGTGCCGGCCCCAGCCAGGATGCGACCTCCCGGGAGGAAGCGAAAGTCAGCCAGCAGATCGGCAAACCGCCGCTCCCAGACCGCCGGTTCGGCTTCGACCGTCGCCAGTGCCCGCGCCACGCGCTGCCACGTGGCCTCGATGCCCGGCTCGTCGGCGTACCGGTAACGGCTCACCCATACCTGTCGGGCGATGGCGGTATCGAGTGCCTCCCGTCCCATGGGTCACCTAGGTCGGGATCAGCCAGCGGGTGAACCACTCGGCGGCCAGCCGCGCGGCCTGGAACAGGGTGCCCGGTTCCTCGAACAGGTGCGTGGCCCCCGGCACGACGGCCAGTTCGGTGGTGGCCTGCAGGCGCTCGCGAGCAAGGCAGTTGAGTTCGATGACCTGCGCATCTGCCCCACCGACAATCAGCAAAGTGGGTGCGACTACCTGCGGCAATGCCTCGCCCGCCAGGTCGGGGCGACCGCCTCGCGAGACCACCGCCCGGATGGTCTCGGGGAGCTGCGCGGCGGCCTTGAGCGCCGCCGCCGCGCCGGTGCTGGCGCCGAAATACCCTTGCGGCAGATCCGCCAGTTCGGGCTGCTCGGCCACCCAGGCGGAGGCCTGTACCAGTCGATCGGCCAGCCGGTCGATATCAAATCGATTCTCGTAGACCGCATCCTCCGACTCGCTCAACAGGTCGAACAAAAGCGTCGCCAGTCCCACCTCGTGCAGTTGGCGCGCAACGAACTGATTGCGCGAGCTGTGGCGGCTGCTGCCACTGCCATGGGCAAACAACACCAGCCCTTTCGGCTGAGCGGGCAAGCCGAGGATGCCCTCGTGCACCGCCTCGCCCAACTGCATCTCGACGTTCTGCTGCTCAGCGTTCACTGCGCACCTCCCGGTCGGTGGCCTGCTGGAGCATGGCGATGACCTGGTGGTCGGTCACCTGCGGGAAGCTATCGTAGTAAGCGCCGACGGCTCCCAAGTACTGGTCGGTGATCTCCAGGGCCACCAGTTCGTCGGCCTCCGTTTCCAGGTGCGCGGCGGTCGAGGCCGGCACCACCGGGATGGCGACCACCACCCGGGCCGGCTCACGAGCGCCGGCATCGCGAATGGCCGCGCGCATGGTCAGCCCGGTGGCAATCCCGTCATCGACGATGATCGCGAGCTTGCCGGCTACCGACGGCGCGGCGGCGCGCCCATAAAGGGTTCGACGCCGGGATGCCTCGACACGCTCGCGCGACTCGGCGTCCATCAGCCACTGGGGGTCGACGGCGGCCTCCTCGCGTGGGTTGCAGACCCGCTCGCCCTGCTCGGGCACGGCACAGATGGCGTATTCCGGCTGCATCGGGTGACCGATCTTGCGCGGGACCAACACGTCTAGTGGCATGCCCAGGTAACGCGCCACTTCCGCGCCCAAGGGCACGCCACCCCGTGGCAGCGCATAGACCACACCGGGTTGGCCCCGAAAGCGTTCCAGTGCCTCGGCCAACTGACGGCCGGCCTCGCGTCGATCGGCAAACCGCATGACACCCTCCCATGACACCCTGCGTGGGGACCCACTTGTCGGGCCTGACATGACTATAGCCATTCCGCAGAGGAACGCTGCCCTGAATGCTTTCCTTTTCACGCCCAAACAGTAGGTTGCGAACGATAACGCACTGATTTGCTGTGCTATGTTTGAATCGGAACGCCGGTCCGCCGCGCCACAATCACCTCGACGCCTCACGGTGATGCCGTAGCGGGTGCCGAGGACCATGGGCCCGGCCGCGTTCCGGGGACATCCGTGATACCGGATGATCAGCAACACGGGGAGTCGACTGAGCGGGTTTTGCAAATGCCTGCTCGGCGTTCCTCGATCGGGGCGTGAAGGGAGTCCGCGTGTCACTCCAACCCGGAGACCAGTGTTTCTCCGGGCGACTGGCTGACCCGCGTGCTTCCCCGGCCCCAAGCCTTCAACCCATACCTAAGGAGGAGAAGCGCCATGATCAAGAAACGATTGTTACGGGAACTCACCGCCTGCGGCCTTGCCGCAACCATGCTGACCGCCGCCCCAATGGCACTGGCCGGGGACGACAAGGAGCGACGCGGCATGGACGGCCAGGGCATGATGAACGGCTCCGGCTATGGTCAGGGCTACGGGATGGCCGGGGGTGCCCCGTGCGCGCCCGGTGGTGGCTACGGCCCCGGCATGATGCAGCCGGGTTACGGCTACGGCCAAGGCATGATGGGCCCCGGTTACGGTCCCGGAATGATGGGTCAGGGCATGATGGGCTCTGGTGGTGGCTACGGCCCGATGATGAACGGCTCTGGACCGGGCTGGGGCGGCGAGCCACTTTCCGAGAAGCAGCGCGATCGGGTACGCGAGCTTCAGCAGGAACACCAGAAAGAAAACTGGGAGCGCATGCAGAAAATGCAGGATCGTCAGCGCGAGCTCCAACGTCTGCAACTCGCCGACGAACCCGACTACGACGAGATCAAGGAAAAGTCCCGCGAGCTCAACGAGCTCCAGCAGGAGATGACCGAAGAACGCATCGAGATGCACAAGCGAATGCGCGAGGCCTTGGGTCAGGACTGATCTCACCGCCCTCGACTCGGCACCACGCTAAAAGGCCGCCCAAGCAATGGGCGGCCTTCCTTTTTTGTCGCTGCCGACGACACGGGAACCCCGTGTCATCAAATCAATCGTCCAACCGTCGTCGGCGCTCCTCGAACTCCTCGTGGTCGATTTCACCGCGCGCATAACGTTCCTTGAGCACGTCCAGTGCCGTGCGCCGACCCTCACGCGGCTCGGATGGCCGTTGCTGGCCGGAAGAGAGCAGCCATTTGATCAACGCGACGATACCGACGATCAGCAGCACCCAGAAGAGCACCATCAGTACCCAGCCCAGTCCGTACATGCCGCCATGCGGCATCCAGCCATAACTCCCGTCGTACATGTCGTGCCTCCGTGGAGTTCAGAAATGGTCCCGCCACCTTGGCGATTATCAGAAACCGTAGCCCAGTAGCCCCAGCACACCGAGAACGATCAGATAGATCGCCACGATGTAGTTGAGCAGCTTGGGAACCACCAGGATCGCGATGCCTGCGGCCAGCGAGATCAAGGGAACGAGCTCAATTTGGATATTCATGCGTTTTTCCTTGCCTTATCGTCAGTGTCACAACCGTAAACCACGAGGTCGATCGTGCCGCGCCGGGCGGGTGTTGTCCACCTGCGCTACAACGCTCCCTCGTCGCGCAGCACCTCGGCAAGCCGCTCGGCCATGGCGCGATAGCCCTCGGCGTTAAGGTGCACGGCGTCGGCCTTGTACCCCGGGCGACGCAACAGACCGGCGACCAGGTCATCGACCAGCACCACGCCGTGCTCCTCGGCCAGTTGCTCGTAAAGGGGCGCGGACTGCGAGAACAACGACTTCTCCGGCACGCCGACCAGCACCACCGCCACGCCGCTTGCCTGGGCCTGCTCGATCATGTCGCCAAGATTGCGCTTGGCCACGGCCAGATCGTGATTGCGCAGCACGTCGTTTCCACCCATCAGCAGGATCATCAGTGCCGGGGCATGGGCCTTGAGTGCCTCGGGCAGGCGCCGGAGCCCCTCGGCCGTGGTCTCACCGGCCACGCCGGCGTTGACCACCGTCCACCCCGTCAGCCGGGCAAGCTGCTCGGGATAGGCTGCGCCCTCGGGTGCCCCCACGCCCTCGGTCAGGCTGTCGCCGAACGCCAGGATGGTGGCATCGCGCGGCAGCGGTTCGAGCGCCGGCTCGCCGCAACCGGCCAGTGCCAGCAAAACACCGGCCAGCAGCCAGCGACTTGATCGTCCGAACCACGTCATCAATTGCTTCCCGCGTCTCCCCGCCCGGCCAGTTTCTCTTCGAGCATGTGGCGGTCGGCTTTCACAATGGCCGAGTCGATATCCTGACGCGGATCGCGTGCCGACCAGCCCACCGATGCCTCGACTCCGGCCTCGGCCAGTGCCCGGCGAATCTTATTCTCGATGCGTTGACCGCCATCCGCGCCACTCTCCACGCAGAGCACGGCAAATTCGTCTCCGCCATTGCGCGCCACGGCATCGGTATCGCGCATGGCTGCGCGCAGCGCCTGTCCGGCTCGCACCAGCAGATGGTCACCGGCCTCATGTCCCTGACCGTCGTTGGTCTCCTTGAGACGATCCAAATCAATGATGAACACGGTCGCCGGGCTGCCATAGCGCCGCGCACGATGCTCCTCGATTTCGACCCGTTCTTTCCAGCCCCGACGATTGAGCAGGCCGGTGAGCGGGTCACGACTTGCTTCCTCCCGAACGTCCTGAAGCGCGCGCGCCAAATCCACGCCACGCAATTCGGACTCGAGGATGCTGCCCAGCAACCGGGCGAGCAGCCGGACCAGCGGCAATTCGTCAGTGAGTGCCTCCGGCTGGGCCGTCAGGGTCGATCGCGCAGAGGGTGCCGAACAACTCCCCATCATCACGGAGGACCGGCACGCCGACGTATGCCCCGATCGGCACCTGCAGGCCGATTGGCGCCTCACGGTAGGCCGGCACCTCGTCAGCCTGTGGCGCGACCTGCGGCCCCTTGCCCACAACCATCAGCGAACAGAATGAGTCTGTCCAGTGCAGCACATCTCCGCCGGCGACCGTATACCGATCTCCCTCGGCCTGGAGCACGATCCAGTCCTCACCCTCAGTGCGGGTCATCATCCACAACCCGAGCCCCGTGCGTTCGCTCAAATGCGCCAGCACCGCCTGACAGGCAGTGTGGAAATCCGTGTACGGCAGGAAATCAGCGAGATTGTTGGTCATCGATCGAGGCCCTCGCCTGTGGGACGCAGTCAACTGCTTATCGAGCACGTATACCCAAGCGTGAAGGTCAAGTCTACATTCTGCGCGCCACCCGCACGTGGGATTGTGCGTGGCCAAGTCTGCACGAATACGATAGCGCTCTGCGCACCTTGAACGAGGCAGACGCGAGGGACTCGTCCGCTGCCGAACGGATCGTTTTTCCAAGGCCGGCAACACAGCAGCTGCCCGGATTAAGGCATATCTCAGGGGCCCCAGTGAGCGGCATCGCATCCACGCGGACGTTGTCTAACGTATGGCACCCATAAGGGATCGAAATGCCTCACCGTTCGCGCTGATGGTAGACTCGCCGGCACTCGACCTTTCCTGATACGTGAACTGGCTTACGCCAAGGTCCCCGCTCGATGATCGAACTCCGGACATACGTCTTTATCGACTCGCTCCAGCCCCAGGTGGCGGAGTACATGGCGACGGCGTCCCAGGGCTTTTTGCCCATTCCGGGCGATGCCTGCCTGTGGGTCGAGGTCTCGCCGGGCATGGCCGTCCACCGGTTGACCGACATCGCGCTCAAGGCCTCCAGCGTGCGCCTGGCGCAGCAGGTGGTCGAGCGGGCATTCGGCTCGATGGTCATCCACCATCGCGTGCAGAGCGACGTCGTCCAGGCCGGCAATACCATCTTGGAGTACCTCGGCCGCGAACAGACCGAACGCCAACCCTGCGAGATTGCCTGGCAGGAGATCATTCGTGGCATGACACCGGACCACACGGTCCTGATCAACCGTCAGAACCGCCGCGGCAACATGATCCTGCCCGACCAGAGCATGTTCATCCTCGAGGTCGAGCCGGCCGGTTATGTCGTCTACGCCGCCAACCAGGCGGAAAAGGCAGCCAACATTTCGCTGATCGACGTGCGCGCGGTGGGCAAGTACGGTCGCCTGACGATCGCCGGCACCGAGGGCAATGTCGACGAGGCCGCCCGGGCGGCCATCGCCGCGATCAAGAACCCCGCGTTCACCTAATCCTAATCAAGGCGCCTCGAAAAACGTGATGAGCACGTTCGAGTGCAAGGAGCCGCGCAGTGAGCGACGAGACATATCATCTTGATAGGCGAGGAGTGAACGAGCACGTGACGCAGCAATCGGACGGCGCAGTAGTTTTTCGGGGTGCCTTGAGCCATGCATCGCAATGATCTGCTAGACCAACTCGCCCGCTACGAGACGCGCTACCTTGACGAGGCCGCTTTCGTCCAGCGCGCGCGGCAGTTCGTTGCCACGCACCCCGATACCTTCTACCGCGAGCACCTGCCCGCACACGTCTCGGCGTCCACCTGGGTGGTCAACCCCTCGCGTACCGCGGTGCTCCTGATGCACCACAAGAAGCTCGACTGCTGGTTGCAGCCCGGCGGGCATGCCGA
>JAGXGL010000065.1 GCA_024636755.1 Guyparkeria sp.
ACGAATACCCAATGCCTCTGGCTTACCGGCTTGTTCGCCATCAAGGCGCCGATTCGAAGGCGGGCTCGTTGCCCGTCGAGAATCGGCAACACCGAGGACGGGCAAGCCGGCAAGCCCCGCAGGGCGAGCCGCCAGGCGCCCATCGGCGGTGTTGCAGCGCTTGCCAATGGCGACGGCCATTGGGCGGCGCACCGCGCCTAGCATCTGGACGCCTGGCGACTCGCAGAGGCGTTGGCTATTCATGCAGGCCTTCCCTAACGGCCTGCAGTACCGCCTCGACGTGACCCGGTACCTTGACCTTGCGCCAGGCCTGCTGGATCACGCCGTCGGCGTCGATGAGAAAGGTGCTGCGCTCGATACCTTCGAAGCGTTTGCCGAACATGTTCTTCATGCGCAGGACGTTGAAGGCCTGGCTGACCGAGCGGTTCGTGTCGGCGATCAATGGAAAGTCGATGCCCTGCTTGTCGCAGAACTTGCGATGGCTGGTCGCATCATCGTTCGACACGCCCACGACCCGGGCGCCAGCAGCCGTGAAGGCGGGCAGGGCCGCCTGGAAATCGCGTGCCTCGGTGGTGCAGCCGGGGGTGTTGTCACGCGGGTAGAAGTAGAGGACCAGCGGGGTGCCACGAAAGTCCGCTAACCCCAGCGTTTCGCCGTCGGTGGTCTGGCCGGTGAAGTCCGGTGCTGGTTGGCCCTGACGGGGTTCGGGGGAGGGCGTGGCGCGGCTCTGGGTACTCATTGGGTTCGATGGAACTCCTCGGCTGTGACGATGTGATGAAAGCGGGTATCCGGCGGTTGGCTCCTGAGATCAATATAGCAGCCGTCCAAAGACCCGTGCGGGCTGTGACGACGGGGTGTTGAGCCGCGATGGCTACGGCTTGTCACTGGCGGATAACTGCCGGTACTATGCGAGTTTGGCTCCGCCCATTCGAAGACCTCCCGCATGGTTGTCAACGGGCGCGACAGCCGCGATCTACCGATCCGTAGGCGACACAAACACGCGAGGCGACATGGCGGCGAATACGATTACCGGCAGCATGGTGGCCCTGGTCACCCCATTGCATGAAGACGGCGCAGTGGATTATGTCGGTCTCAAACGCCTGATCGAGTGGCACATCGCCGCCGGCACGCACGCGATCGTTGCGGTCGGCACCACGGGCGAGTCAGCGACCCTCGACTACGAAGAGCATATCGCCGTGATCAGGGCCGTCGTGGATCTGGCCGCCGGCCGCATCCGGGTGATTGCCGGTACCGGCGCGAACTCCACCCGCGAGGCGCTCGCCCTGGCTAGGGGGGCTCGATCCGCGGGTGCGGATGCGCATCTCTCCGTCACCCCGTACTACAACAAGCCCACCCAGGAAGGCCTCAAGCAGCACTTCCGGGCGATCGCCGATGTGGTCGACCTGCCGATGATTCTCTACAACGTTCCCGGCCGGACGGCGGTGGACATGGCACCGGACACGACCTTGTCGCTGGCCGAGCACCGGAACATCGTCGGCATCAAGGAGGCCACCGGCTCGATCGAGCGCATGCGAGACATTATCCAGCGCCGGCCGGCCGACTTCGCCGTCTACAGTGGCGAGGACAATCTGGGGGCGGCCTGTATGCTCGCGGGTGGCCAAGGCAGCATCTCGGTGACTGCCAACGTCGCGCCGACGCTGATGGCGCAAATGGCCGAGGCGGCGCTCGCCGGTGACGACGAGGCGACCGAATCGCTCGACACCCGTCTGGCACCACTGCATCGCGAACTCTTTTGTCAGACCAATCCGATTCCGGTCAAATGGGCCTTGCACCGCATGGGCCTGATCGGACCGACATTGCGTTTGCCACTGACGCCGCTGGATGGCTACTGCCATGCGGGGCTTGAGCAGGCGCTCAACGAGGCCGGCTGCCTCTCGTCCGATTCACCCGAATCGCTCTCACTCTGAAAACACCCGACACTCAAACAAGACACTGGAACCGAACAGGCATGCGATACCCCACCCCCTCCCGGATGTTGACCTTTGCCGCACTAGCGGCCACGGGCCTGATCAGCGGTTGCTCCAGCATTCCGTTCATCGGCGGCGACGATGACCGCGAGGCCGACCGCGCCGCGCAACTGGAAGTGCCGCCGGCGTTTTCCGCCCCGGCCGCCGGCGGTTCGGTCGCCCTGCCGGAGATCGCCTCGGCCCGGGCCGAGCAGATGTCGCGCAACCAGGACGGTGGCGTGCTGGCCACGGGCACCGACATCCGGGTGGCCGGCGAGCCGGGTAGCCGCTACCTGGTCGTGGGCACCAATCCCGACTCCGTCTGGCCGAAGTTGCAGGGCTTTCTGCGCGACGAGGGCTATTCCATCCGTCGGCTGGAGCCGGGCGTCGGCCTGATCGAGACGGACTGGACCGGCGTGGCCAGCAACGATGGGGGCGGTTTCAACATCATGAGCTTCCTCAAGATCGCCCGGGACACGCTGTTCAAGCCGGATTCCATCGAGAAGGTGCGCCTGCGCATCGAGCGGGGTGAGGGCGAGAACGAGACCCTGGTGTTCGTCACCGGGCAGAAACGCGAGCTGACCGGCGACGAGCCGCTGGTGCCGGGTGACGAAAGCACCACCTTCGAGTACAGCAACCCGGTCGATTCCTCGGCCATGACCGCCGAGACCATGTCGCGGCTGGCGGCGTATCTCTCGGGCAACGATGCCGAGGAATCCCGTGCCCTGGTCGGACAGACGTTCTCTGCCCGCTCCAAGGTGATCACCGGCGACGAGCCCGAGGATCGCTACATCGAGGTCAGCCAATCCTTTCCGCGTGCCTGGAACCGCGTTGGCCTGGCGCTGGATCGCCTCGGTTTCGACCCGGTCTCGCGCGATCAGGACGAGGGCGAGATCGAGGTCAAGCATAGCTACCCGCAGGGCCTCTACGAGGGCATCGTGATGCGCGGCGTGACCATCGACAAGGACGCCGACATGACCCTGCACCTGACCCTCAAGGTCGAGCCGCGGCGTGACGGCGGCACCGACGTGCGCATCGAGCGCATCAACGTGGCCGGCGGCACCCTGCCGCAGGATCGGGCCGTGATCCTCTCCAAGATCAACGCGGAACTCGAGTAACCCCGGCGGGCCCGTCGAGGGCCCGGCCGCGACCCACAAGAAAGCCCCGTCTCGTCGAGACGGGGCTTTTTTCGGTTGCCGAGACGGTTCGCGGTGCGAGCCGTCGGGTCAGTGCCGGGTTATGGCTGGTTCATCGCCCGGGGCGATGGATCACGGCCCAGGCCGAGTGGTTGTGGATCGACTCGAAGTTCTCGACGCTGATCGAAAATCCGTTGAGACCCGGATAGCCTTCCAGGGCGTTGGCGACGTCGCGCACCATGTCCTCGACGAACTTCGGGTTGTCGAAGGCGTACTCGGTGATGTACTTCTCGTCCGGACGCTTGAGCAGCCCCCACAAGGGGCAGGAGCCCTCGGCCTCGACCGCGGTGATGAGATCGCGCAACGAGAGCGCCGGATCGCTGATTTCCGTCTCGACCGTGATGTGAGAGCGCTGGTTGTGCGCGCCGTAGGCCGAGATCTCCTTCGAGCAGGGGCACAGGCTGGTAACGGGGATCACGAGCTTCAGGCCGATGTGTGCCCGGCCGTGCTCGACGCGCCCGATCAGGGTGACGTCGTAGTCCATCATCGCGCCCTGGCCACTGACGGGGGCATCCTTGGCGATGAAGTAGGGGAACGAGAAGTGCGCCTCGCCGGAGAGTGCCTCCAGTCGATCGATCATCGCCTCGGTCCATTCGGCCAGGTTGTCCACGGAGAGCCGCAGCGGCCCCTCGTTGAGCAGCGCCACGAAGCGCGACATGTGGGTGCCCTTCTTGTCGGCCGGCAGCCCGACGGTCAGTTGGCACTCGGCGACGGTCGCGTGTTCCTGTCCGAGGTCGAGGAACGTCATGGGATGACGAATCGCCTTGATGCCCACCTGGTCGATCGCGATATCGCGTGCATCGTGGCTGGACTGGACATCGGGCATGTCGTGGCTGTTCATGGGCAGTTCAAACGCTGTGTGAGTGGGTGGGCGGTGCCGTTTCGGGGCCTGACTCTAGCACGCCGTTGCGCGCTTCGCCGGGGCGGCTCAGGGACGGAAGGTGACCGCCGAGCGCGCGTTTTCCCAGACCGTGACGGCCGAGACCCCGTAAGTGTCGGTGTCGAAGGTCGTGGCCAGGGCCTGGTGGAAGTAGGCGGCCAGATGTTCGGCGGTGGGATTGACCGTGTCGAAGGGCGGCACCTCGTTGAGGTAGGCGTGATCGAGCTCCTTGGCGATCTCGCGTGCGCGAGTCCGGATGGCCTTGAAATCCACCACCATGCCGACGCGGTCGAGCCGCTGACCGGTGACCTCGATCACCACCCGCCAGTTGTGACCGTGCAGCTGGGAGCAGTTGCCGTCATAGCCGTGCAACCGGTGGGCGGCGGCGAATTCCACCTCGGTGGTCAGGGTGTAACTGCCCCCTGACGGCAGGGAAGACGGGTTGCTCATGTGGCGCTCACCTTGTCCAGAAATGCGGCGATATTAGTGGCGATCGAACGAGAATCAAGCCCGGTGTCGGCGAGACACTCCTCGCGGGTGCCATGCTCGATGAAACGGTCTTCTAGCCCCAAACGCAGACCGGGGCGATTCACGCCGTGCTCGGCCAGCGCCAGCAGCAACTCGCTGCCCACCCCACCGATGCGGCTGCCTTCCTCGACAGTGACTACGGCGTCATGCTCCGCGGCCAGCGCGGCAAGGCGTTCGGTCGCCAGCGGGCGGGCCCAGCGCAGGTTGACCAGCGTGGCATCCAGGGTCTCGCTGATCGGGACCAATCGTTCGACCATCGCGCCGATGCCGATCAACAACACCCGCCGAGGCGCGTCCGCTGTGCCGCGATGCAAGAGGTGCGGCGTCGTGGCGGCTTCGCCCAATGGCTGGCCGCCAAGGTCATCCGGGCACTGATCCCGCGGGTAGCGAATCAGGCAAGGACCGTCGTGCGCCAAGGCCCAGTCGATGGCCGCAGCCAGATCGCGCGCATGGGCCGGGACGGCGACGGCGAGATTCGGCACGCTCATCCCCAGGGACAGATCGAAGCTGCCCGCGTGGGTGGGGCCGTCCGGTCCCACCAGGCCGGCGCGATCTACCAGGAAGGTGACGGGCAGGTCCTGCAGGGCGATATCGTGGATCACCTGGTCCCAGGCGCGTTGCAGGAAGGTCGAGTAGATGGCGACCACCGGGCGCAAACCCTCGGTGGCCAGCCCGCCGGCCAGTGTGACGGCGTGTTGTTCGGCGATGCCGACGTCGTACAGGCGTTCCGGGAAGCGGGCGGCAAACCCCTTGAGACCGGAGCCCTCGATCATGGCGGGGGTGATCGCGACCACGCGCTGGTCGTATTCGGCGTGGTGTTCGAGTCGTGCGGCGGCGAGCTCGGTCCAGGTTGACGGGGCGACCGGCTTTTTTGGCTTTTCGGTCGAGGGTGACATCGCCCGGCTCACGCCATTGCGTCCCACGCCGTGAAAACCGACCGGGTCGCGCTCGGCCGGCGCCAGGCCGCGACCCTTCTGGGTGACCACGTGCAGCAGGCGCGGCCCGCGCTGTTCGCGCAGATTGGTGAGGGTATCGAGCAGGGTGTCGAGATCGTGACCGTCGATCGGGCCGAAGTAGCGAAAGCCCAGTTCCTCGAACAGGCTCGAGGTGCCCAGCAGGTGGTGCATGCCGTCCCGCAGCCCGGCGCGGGTCGATTCCAGCAATTCGCCCAACGGGCCGGCCTGCGCGAGTATTTCCTCGCCGGAATGGCGGAATCGCTCGATGACCGGATTGCTGCGCAGCCGGGTCAGGTGCTGGTTCAGCGCGCCGACATTCGCCGAGATGCTCATCTCGTTGTCGTTGAGGATGACCAGCAGATTGGCCTGCCGGTCGCCGGCGTGATTGAGCGCCTCGAAGGCCTGCCCGGCCGTCATGGCGCCATCGCCGATGATCGCGACTGCCTGGCGGTCCTCGCCCTTGCGTTCGGCGGCCAGCGCCATGCCGAGCGCCGCGCTGATCGAGGTGCTGGAATGGCCCGCACCAAAGGGGTCGTATTCGCTTTCCGCCCGCCGGGTGAAGCCGGCAGGGCCGCCGTGCTGGCGCAATTGGCTCATCCAGGCGCGGCGACCGGTGAGCATCTTGTGCAGGTAGGTCTGGTGGCCGACATCCCAGACCAGCCGGTCGTAGGGTGTGTCGAAGACCCGGTGGAGGGCCAGCGTGAGTTCGACCACACCGAGGTTGGCGGCCAGGTGCCCACCGGTCGCCTCGACCTGCTCGAGCAGCGCATGGCGCATCTCCTCGGCGAGCGCCGCGAGCGAGCCGCGGGAGAGCGCCCGAAGGTCGGCTGGCCGTTCGATCAGGTCGAGCAGGTGTGTCTGGCGGGGGGAGAGCGGCATCAGTAGCGCCGCCGGGTGACGAAATCGAGGCAGGCGCTCAACGCCTGGCCGTCGGCTCCGAGGGTGGCCAGTTCCCACAGCACGGCGTGGGCGTGGCGCACGGTGTCGTCGAGCTCGCGACGTGCGCCGTCGAGTCCCGCGACGGTGACGTAGGAGCACTTGTCCGCCGCGGCATCCTTGCCCGGGGTCTTGCCCAGGTCTTCGGCCGAACCGGTGACATCAAGGATGTCGTCCTGGATCTGGAAGGCCCGGCCCAGCAGGCGCCCGAAGTCGTCGACCAGCCGGAGTTGGCGTTCCGGCAGGCCCGCCCAGCGGGCGCCTAAACCCAGCGAGGCGCGGATCAGTGCGCCGGTCTTGCGATCGTGCAGGTCGGCCAGTTGGGCCAGATCCGGGGCATCGTCGTCACCCGCCTGCCCGGCAAGGTCCAGGTCGATCGCCTGGCCGCCGACCATGCCCGCCGGGCCGATCGCCGCGGCGAGGCGGCGGGTCCAGTCGAGTCGGGTCGCGGGGTCGGCTTGCGCCTCGGCCAGTGTCGTGAAGGCTAGGCTCTGCAGGGCGTCCCCGGCGAGGATCGCGGTGGCCTCGTCGAAGGCGCGGTGCAGGGTGGGGCGCCCGCGGCGCAGGTCGTCGTCATCCATGCTCGGCAGGTCATCGTGGACCAGCGAGTAGACATGCACGAGTTCGACGGCGATGGCGGCCGGCCACAGGCCGTCGAATCGCGCCTCGTCCGTCTCGGGCCACGGGCGGCCAATCAGGCTGCCGAGAAAGACCAGGGCCGGGCGAAAGCGCTTGCCGCCGTCGAGGCTGGCGTGCCGCAGGGCGCCGGCCAGTCGAGGCGGGGTGTCGGCGAGTTGGCGGTCAAGCGCGGACGTCAGGCGCACCTCCACCTGGTCGCGAAAGGCGGTCAGCCAGGTGTCGAAACCATCCGGGGCGGCCAGGGTGCTGCTGTGCGGGGCGTGGGTCACGGGCGTCAGGACGAGCGCTCGTCGCGTCCGGACTCATCCGCTTCCGGGTCGTTGATTGCCGCCACCCGCCGCTCGGCCTCGTCGAGGGCCCGCTGGCACTGGCGTTCGAGTTCGACGCCGCGTTCGTAGTCCTTGAGCGACTGCTCGAGGTTCTGCTCGCCGGTCTCCAGGCGAGCCACGATCTGCTCAAGCTCGGTCAGGGCCTGCTCGTAGCGCGTGATCGCGGACGGATCGCCGTTCTCGACGGTTTGCGAACGGATGGTCTTGGATGCGGGGGAAGAATCCATGGGAAGCCTCTCGGATAGCTGGGCTCGATTATATCGTCGTAGGGAACCTCTGCACGAATCGAGCGTGTCCCTGCGGGAGCGAGGGGAAGTAACCAAAGCGGTCGATCGGATCGGTGCGGATTCAGAAGGTGTCGACCGCCTCGATGGCCTGGTCGAGATGCGCCACGGCGATGACTTCCAGGCCGTCGATTGGTTTGGACGGCTTGTTGCCGCGCGGCACGATCGCGCGGGTAAAGCCGTGCTTGGCCGCCTCGGTCAGTCGCTCCGGGCCGCCCGGGACCGGGCGGATCTCACCGGCCAGCCCGACCTCGCCGAAGATCACCAGCCCCTGCGGCAGCGGGCGGTCGCGAAAGCTCGACAACATCGCGATCAGGCTGGCCAGATCGGAGGCGGTCTCGTTGACGCGCACGCCACCGACCACGTTGAGAAACACGTCCTGGTCGAACAGCGCGACCTGGCCGTGGCGATGCAGTACGGCGAGCAGCATCGCCAACCGGTTCTGGTCGAGACCGACGGTAAGCCGGCGCGAGCCGCCGCCGGGGTGATCGGCCACCAGCGCCTGGACCTCGACCAGCATCGGGCGGGTGCCTTCGCGAGTGACCATCACCACGCTGCCCGGCACGGGCTTCTCGTGGCGGGAGAGGAAGATCGCCGACGGGTTCGAGACCGGTTTGAGGCCATGGTCGGTCATGCCGAACACGCCCACCTCGTTGGCCGCGCCGAAGCGGTTCTTGACCGCGCGGATGACGCGAAAGCGCGCGCCCGGATCGCCCTCGAAGTAGAGCACCGTGTCGACCATGTGCTCGAGCACGCGGGGGCCGGCGAGCGCCCCTTCCTTGGTGACGTGGCCCACGATCAGCACGATCACGTCATGTCGCTTGGCGAAGCGCACCAGCTGGGCGGTGGCCTCGCGCAGTTGCGAGACCGAGCCCGGGGCGGCGGAGAGCTCCTCGGTGTAGAGCGTCTGGATGGAGTCGACCACCATCAGCCCGGGCAGCGATTTCGAGCAGGCCGCAAGGATCGACTCGATGCGGGTCTCGCTCAACAGCGTCAGCTCGCCGGCCCGCCCGGCGAGGTCGGTACCCAGCCGGCGAGCGCGCAGGGCGACCTGCTGCAGGGATTCCTCGCCGGTGACGTACAGGCACTCGAGGCGATCCTGCAGGCCCAGGACCGTCTGCAGCAGCAGGGTGGACTTGCCGATGCCCGGATCGCCACCGAGCAGCACCACCGAGCCGGGGACCAATCCGCCACCCAGAACCCGGTCGAGCTCGCCCAGGCCGCTGGACTCGCGCGGGGTCTCGGAGACCTCGACCTCACCGATGGCGGTGATGCGCGCGGCCTCGCCGGCGTAGCCGGCCACCTCGCGTGTGGGCGACTTGCCGCCCGGCAGGCGCATTTCGGCGAGGCTGTTCCACGCGCCGCAATCGGTGCAGCGACCGGCCCACTTGGGGTGGTCGGCGCCACACTCGCGGCAGACGAAGGCGGTCTGGCTCTTCTTCGCCATGGGGCCTTAGATCCCGCTGTCGTCGCGTTTGAAGGTAGTGATCAGGGCGGTATCGACCGCGCGCTTTCTGACCGTGCGTACCTCGATATGGGCGTCGGGTAACTCGACGGCGGCACCCACGGTCGGCAGGGATTCGAGCTGCTCGATCACCAGGCCGTTGAGCGTGCTGGCCTCGTCGGTAGGCAGATCGACCTCGAGCTCGCGGTTGATCTCGCGGATCGGCAGGTTGCCGCGCACGATATAGCGGCCATCGTCCTGCAGGGTGATCCCTTCGTGATCCGAGTCGGGCGAGGTGGTGAACTCGCCCACGATCTCTTCGAGGATGTCCTCGAGCGTGACCAGGCCCTGGATGTCGCCGTACTCGTCGACCACCAACGCCGAGCGACGCTCCTGACGCTGGAAGTTCAGGAGCTGGGTCGTTAGTGGCGTGCCCTCGGGGACATAGTAGGGTTCGGCCAGCCGGCGCTTGAGACGCGAGAGCGTCAGGCTCTGATCGATCAGCGGCCCGATCAGTCGCCGGACGTTGATGATGCCGATGGTGTGTTCGACCGACCCCTCGAACACGGGCAGGCGCGAGTACTGCGCGTGAATCAACTGGTCGAGGATGTGATCCCAGTCCTGGGTGATGTCGATGCCGACGATCTCGGCGCGCGGGATCATGATGTCCTCGACGCTGGCCTGGCCCAGTTCGAGGACCGAGAGCAGCATGGTCTGGTCCAAATCCGGCAGGCGCTGCCCGGATTCGCGCACGATCGTGTGCAGCTCGGCGCGTGTCAGGGCGTTTGATCCGGCGCCGCTCGGGTGCAGGCCGAAGATCGACAGCAGGCTGTTGGCCATCCAGTTGATCAGCCAGATCACCGGCCGCAGCGGGCGGATCAGGAACGTGTAGACGAACGAGGCCGGGAAGGCGAATCGCTCCGGAAAGACCGCAGCGGCGGTCTTGGGTGCGACCTCGCCGAAGATCAGCAACAGGAAGGTCATCGCCCCGGTGGCAATGGCGATCCCGGAATCACCGAACAACCGCAGGCCGATCACCGTGGCGATGGACGAGGCCAGGATGTTGACGAAGTTGTTGCCCAGCAGGATCAGGCCGATCAGCCGGTCGGGTTGCTCGAGCAGCTTTGATGCCCGTAGTGCACCCCGGTGGCCCTGCTTGGCCAGGTGGCGCAACCG
>JAGXGL010000066.1 GCA_024636755.1 Guyparkeria sp.
GGTCTGGACCATTCGCTCGGCCGGCGACTAGTCCAGAAAGCGCTGGCGTGCCGTGAGGAAGGCGTACTCCGACCCCTCGGTCCAGCCGGCCACGTCACGGCGGTAGTCGGTCAACGACTCGAACACGCGCTTGGCGAAGGCGTCCTCCTCGGTGATCTCGGCGAGCACCTCGTTGGACTTTTCGAACAGCGCCGCCATGATCTCGTCACTGAAGTAGCGCAACTCGACGCCGTGCTCCTCGGTGAGCGTCTTGAGCGCCCGGTTGTTGCGGGCGGTGAACTCGGAAAGCATATCGAGCGCCGCGCTCTTGATCGCCCCGTCGACAATCGCCTGCAGATCGTCCGGCAATGCCTCGAAGGCCTCCTGGTTGATCAGGGCCTCCATGGTCGCCGACGGCTCCTGCCAGCCCGGGGCGTAGTAGTACTTGGCCGCGCGGTGGAAACCAAAGGCGAGATCGTTGAACGGGCCGACCCACTCGGCCGCATCGATGGTGCCGTCGTTCAACGCCTGGAACAGCTCGCCACCCGGTGTATTCACTACCGAGACGTCCAGCCGGCGCAGCACCTCGCCGCCGATACCCGGCAAGCGCATCTTCAGCCCCTTGAAGTCCTCGACCGAGTCGATTGGCTTGCGGAACCAGCCCCCCATCTGCGGGCCGGTGTTGCCACCCGGACGCGGGATGATGCCGTGCGGGGCGTAGAGTTCTTCCCACAGCTCGATACCCTCGCCGTGGTAGAGCCAGCCGTTCATCTCGTCGGCGGTCAGACCGAACGGGAACGCGGCGAAGAAGGCCGCCGCCGGCATCTTGCCCTGCCAGTAGTAGGCCGCGCCGTGGCCCATCTCGGCGGTGCCTGCCTTGACCGCATCGAACACCTCCAGTGCCGGGACGATCTCGCCGGCGCCATAGACGTCGACCACCAGCCGACCACCCGACATCTCAGCGATGTACTTGGCGATGTTGTTCGCGCCGGTGCCCAGCCCCGGGAAGTTCTTCGGCCAGGTGGTGACCATCTTCCAACGGATCGGGTCGGCCGCGGTCGGGCCGTTCGCCGCCGTGGCCGCCGGCTGATCGCCGGTCTCGCTGTTGCAGCCCGACAGGGCGGTGGCCGCAATGCCGGCAGCGCCGGCCCAGGTGAGAAACTCGCGCCGTTTCATGGCAGGACTCCTTCGGGAAGAATTCAGAAAATCAGATGTCAGAAATCAGGGAAAAGATATCAGAACCACCACCTGGGTTCTGATCCCTCACCTCTGACCTCTCAGCCGGCCCTCAGGCCGGCTGGAGATTCGCATACGACAGGATCAGCCATTTCGCGCCATGCTGGCCGAAGTTGACCTGCACCCGCGCCGAGGCACCAGTGCCCTCGCAGTCGAGGATGGTGCCCTCGCCGAACTTGGCATGGCGCACGTTCTGGCCGATCTCGAAGCCGGTCTCGTTCTGCTTGTGGGTGCGCGGGCCTGGCTCGCCCTCAGGCCGTCGGGCACCAAAGGCCTGCGCCGCGCGGGTCGCCCGCGGCCGGACCTCCTCGACCAGGTCCGGCGGCAGCTCGCCGAGAAAGCGCGACGGCATGGGGAAGATCTGCTTGCCGTGCAGGCGACGCGCCTCGGCACAGGTGATGGTCAGCTGCTGCTCGGCGCGGGTGATACCGACGTAGCAGAGCCGACGCTCCTCCTCGAGGCGCCCCGGCTCGTCGATCGACATCTGGTGCGGGAACAACCCTTCCTCGACCCCGACCATAAACACCTGCGGGAACTCGAGGCCCTTGGCCGAGTGCAGCGTCATCATCTGCACGCAGTCCTCCCAGGCCGCGCCCTGCGCCTCGCCGGCCTCGAGGCTGGCGTGGGCGAGGAAGGCCTCGAGCTCGCCCATCTCCTCGGCCGTATCGCGGTCCATGACAAAGCCACGCCCGGCGTTGACCAGCTCGTCGAGGTTCTCGATCTTCGCCTCGCCGCGCTCGCGGTCACGGTCCTTCTCGAACAGCGCGCGCAGACCACTCTGGTCGATGGTCTTCTCGATCCGCTCGCCCAGCTCGTCGTTGAGGGTCTGCTGGTCGATCGCCTCGATCAGGGTCATGAACTGGCGCAGGGCGCCGGCCGCGCGAGGAGAAAGCTGGTTCTCCGCCAGCAGGATCAGCGCGGCATCCCAAAGCGAGGCGCCCTGGTCACGGGCCGCCTGGCGGATTTCGTTCAACGTCTTGTCGCCGATGCCGCGCGTCGGGCGATTGACGATCCGGTCGAAGGAGGTGTCGTCGTGGCGGTTGGCCACCAGCTTGAGATAGGCAAGCGAATCGCGGATCTCGGCGCGTTCGAAAAAGCGCAGACCGCCATAGATGCGATAGGGCATGCCCTCGCGGATCAGCGCCTCCTCGAGCAGGCGCGACTGGGCGTTGGAGCGATAGAGCACCGCACAGTCGGCGCGGTTGCGGCCCTCGCGCACGGCCGTGGCAATCTGCTCGACCACGAAATTGGCCTCGTCCTGGTCGTTGAAGGCGCGGTAGAAACGGATCGGCGCGCCGTGATCGCCCTCGGTCCAGAGGTTCTTGCCCAGTCTTCCGGCGTTCCTCGCGATGACGCTGTTGGCCGCCTCGAGGATGGTGCGTGTCGAGCGGTAGTTCTGTTCCAGGCGCACCAGGTGGGTGTTGGGAAAGTCGCGCGAGAAGTGCTGGATGTGCTCGACCTTCGCGCCGCGCCAGCCGTAGATCGACTGGTCGTCGTCGCCGACGGCGAAGATGCCGTTGTCCTCGCCCACCAGCAGCCGCGCCCAGGCGTACTGCAGGGCGTTGGTGTCCTGGAACTCGTCGATCAGCACCTGCCGAAAGCGCCGCTGGTAGTGCGCCCGCAGGGCATCGTTGCCGCGCAGCAGTTCGGTCGCCCGCAGCAGCAGCTCGGTGAAATCGACCAGGCCGCTGCGTTCGCAGACACGCTCGTAGGCCTTGTAGATCACGATCACCTGGTCGCGGATGGGGTCGTCGCCCGGCACGACGTGACGGGCACGCAAGCCCTCTTCCTTGAAGCCGTTGATCATCGAGGCGACCAGCCGCGGTGGAAAGCGGTTCTCGTCGAGCTCCGCCTCGCGGATCAGGCGCTTGATCAGCCGCAACTGGTCGTCCGAGTCGATGATCTGAAAGCCGTCCGGCAGGCCCGCCTCGCGGGCGTGCTGACGCAGCAGGCGGTGGGACAGGCCATGGAATGTCCCCACCCACATGCCGTCGACGCCGCGCGGGCCGAGCTCCTGGCCGTCGAGCAGCGATCCCAGCCGGCCGCGCATCTCGCCGGCGGCCTTGTTGGTAAAGGTCACGGCCAACAGCGAATAGGGGGAGACGCCCTGCTCGGAGACCAGCCAGGCCATGCGATGGGTGAGCACGCGCGTCTTGCCCGAGCCGGCGCCGGCAAGCACCAGGGTGGCCAGTGACGGGCTGGTCACCGCCTCGCGTTGGGCGGCGTTGAGGGGGTCGAGAATCGGATCATTGGACATGGGCGCATTGTACCGGAACCGGTCGCCGAGTCGCGGCGAACCGCCCGCGTTCCAACCCATTCTCCGGCCACCCCGCCCCCAGTCGGGGCCGCGTGATTCAGGGCCCGGTATCGCCGCAGAAATACCGCTCGGTGCCCAGCCCGTCCATGGCGATGGCGATGCGCTCGATGCCCTGGCGATAGGCGGCCGAGCGCAAGGACTCGTCTTCGGTGACCGACCGCTCGAAGACCAGATGCGCCTGGTCGCCGAGACGCTCGGAAAGCCGTCGTTCAATCTCGTCCTCGGTCCAGTAATCACCCATGCGGTTCTGCACCCACTCGAGGTGGCTGACGATCACCCCGCCGCTGTTGGCGAGCACGTCGGGGATGATGGTCACACCCTGCTTGGTCAACTGCTGATCGGCGGCGTTGTTGATCGGCCCGTTGGCAATCTCGAGGATCGTCGGCGCGCGAATCGCGTCGACGTTCTTCTCGGTGATGGCGTTCTCCAGGGCCGCAAGCACGAGCACGTCGACATCGAGTGCGAGCAGTTCCTCGTTGGTGAGCTTCTCCACCTCGACCTCCGCACAAACAGACGCCTCGCAGTAGACCTGTCCCGAGAGCTCGGAGGATTCGTGCTTGCGCTCCCAGATCGGCAGCGGATCGAGACCCTCCTCGCGGTAGATCGCCCCGCGCGAATCGGCGATGGCGACCACCCGGTAGCCGGCATCATGCGCCAGGCGGGCAAAGTGAAAGCCGGCGTTGCCGAAGCCCTGCACGGCGACGCGCGGGCGCTGGTCGGCACGGCCCCGGCGGCGCTCCCAGATATTGAGCACCTGCAACGCCCCACGACCGGTGGCCGCCGTGCGTCCCAACGAGCCGCCATGGCCCGGCGGCTTGCCAGTGATCACCCCACGCTGATGCCGGCCGGCGGCCTGGCGGTACTCGTCGGCCATCCAGCCCATGATGGTCTCGTTGGTGTTGACGTCCGGTGCCGGGATGTCCCGGTCCGGGCCGATCACGTCGAGCAACGCCCGGATGTACCCGCGCGACAGGCGCTCGAGCTCGAGGCGCGAGAGCCGCTTGGGATCGACGCACACCCCCCCTTTCGCCCCGCCGAACGGCAGATCGACCACGGCGCACTTGACCGCCATCCAGAAGCTCAGCGCCGCGACCTCGTCACCGGTGACCTTGGGATGGAAGCGGATGCCGCCCTTGCCGGGCCCACGGGTGTTGTCGTACAGCGAACGCCAGCCGGTGAAGACCTCGAGCGAGCCATCGTCCATGCGCAACGGAATCTCCACCTCGACCACCCGGTTGGGTTGCGACAGGCGTCGCCGGGCGTCTTCCGAGATGCGGTCATCGTCCATCAACGGCTTGAGGTGCACCAGCGCATCGGCCAGCAGTCCACCGGTTTTTGTCATGATCGTTCCTCCGTGGTCACGCGGCTGTGCCCCGCCGGCCTTCACCGAAGGGGGCCATTGCGTTGAGGGTAGCAGCGTTACTCGGACAACAGGCGGGCAAAGGCGGCGGGCGGCAGGGGCGGGCTGAAGAGATAGCCTTGATAGCTGTCACAGTCATTGGCACTGAGGAAGGCCAGTTGCGCCTCGGTCTCGACCCCCTCGGCGATCACCGACAGGCGCAGGGCATGGCCCATGGCGAGGATGGCCGCGGCGATCTCGCGGTCATCATTATTTTCGGCCAGATCATCGACGAAGCGCTTGTCGATCTTGAGCACATCGATCGGGAACTGCCGCAGGTAGGCCAGCGAGGAATACCCGGTGCCGAAGTCGTCGATGGCCAGATGCAGCCCCAGTCCGCGCAGGGCACGCAGCACCCGGACGGACCGCTCGTGCTGATGCATCAGCGAGCTTTCGGTCAGCTCGAGCTCGAGCTGATCGGGCGGATAACCGGTCTCCTCGAGCACGGTCCGGACCCGCTCGACCAGCGACTCGTCATGCAGTTGGCGGGCGGAGAGATTCACCGCCAGCCTGGGTACCGGCAATCCGGCGTCGCGCCACTCGCGCCCCTGGCGGCACGTCTCGCGCAGGACCCACTCGCCCAGGGCCACGATGATCCCGGTCTGCTCGGCCACCCGAATGAAGGCATCGGGCGGCACCAGACCCCGGTCGCCGTCACGCCAACGCACCAGCGCCTCGGCACCGATGATTTGGCCGCTGGCGACGTCGACCTGGGGCTGGTAGTACAACTCGAATTCGCCCGCCTCGATTGCGCGACGCAGCCGCGTTTCCATCTCGACGCGCTGGCGAGCACTGGCCGTCAGACTGTCATCGAAGAACCGGACACTGCCGCGGCCTTCGGCCTTGGCGCGATAGACCGCCGCACCGGCCTGTTGCAGCAATGCCTCGGGGCTACTGCCGAACTCCGGATAACAGGTGATGCCGACACTCGCACCGAGCCGCACCTCGGTGCCGTTGTCCAGTCGCCACGGTCGGCTGAGCGCCGCGATGATCATCTCGGCCAGGCTCGCGAGTTCGGTTCGGTTGACGTTTTCCGCCAGCACCGCGAACTCGTCGCCGCCCAGGCGCGCCAGGCAGCGTCCCTCGAGCAGCGACTCGAGGCGTTCGGCCGCCTGACGCAACAGGGTGTCACCCATGTGGTGGCCATAGCTGTCGTTGACGCCACGAAAGTGATCGAGATCAATCAGCAACAGCGCCAGCGCGTCTACGTCGGCCGAGGCCACCCGCTCGCGCAGATGCGACAGCAGCGACGCCCGGTTGGGCAGGTCGGTGAGCGCATCATGGCGGGCGAGGAAATCCAGCCTTGCCTCGCTGGCCCGCAGCCGCGACATGTCCGTGAACAGGTGCACCACGTGATCACCCTCACCAGTCCGCCCGACTATCCGGCTGATGGCGCGCAACTCGGGGAAGATCTCACCGTTCTTGCGGCGGCTGGTCAACTCGCCCTGCCAGTGTCCACACACTGCCACCTCCTCGCGAATCGCCCGCCAGGGGCTCGCCGCGGGGTCGGCATCCAGCAGGGTCACCGGTCGGCCCAACACCTCGTCCTCGGTGTAACCGGTCAATGCCTGGAACGCCCGATTGACCATCACGATCCGCTCGCTGACATCGGTGATGATCACGCCCTCGATCGTGTTTTCCAGCACCGTGGCCGCCTCGCGCTGGCGACGATCGCCCTCGCGCTGCTCGGTGATGTCGGTGACCACGCCCTCGAGTCGATCCACGTTCCCGTTGTCATCACGGAACACCCGGGTGAGGTCGCCCACCCAACGCGGGCTGCCGTCGGCATGCAGGATGCGATATTCCTGGCGGTAGGCCATCGCCCCGGCGCCCAGTCGCTCCTCGACCTCGATCTTCACGCGTTCAAGATCGTCTGGGTGGATGATGTCCGCGAAACGGCGCTCGCCACTCAGGAACTCCTCGGGCGTGTAGCCCCAGCGGGCGACATTGCCGGAGACGAAGTCGACCGGCCAACCGGGGGCCGGTTGCCAACGAAACAGCACAACCGGACTGGCCTCGATCACTTCGTAGGCCGTTTCCAGCGCGCGGCGGGTTTCGGTGAGATGCCGGCCATGGCTCGCCGAGACCCGTCGCAGGCGGAATGCCACAACCAGGGCCGCCAGCATCAGCAGCCCTCCGATCGAGACCAGCCAGCCCACCCAACCGGGTACGAACTCCCGCGGACGTTCTCCCAGCCAACGCTCGATGATGTCGAAATAGACCGAGTCATGATCGTCCTGCCACTGGGTGAGATGGCGATCGATCGCGTCCAGCAGCTCGGGGTTGCGCCCCTCCCCGGTCGCAAAGAACAGCCGGGACGGTTCCATGACCACCGGTGTGCGTTCGAGGCCAAAGTCGGTGTGATACCGACTGCCGAACAGGTGATTGACGACGGCCACGTCGGTCCGCCCGGCAGATACGGTCTCGAAGGCGGCGTGAAAATTCTCAACCAGCACCGGCTCGTAGTCGATGCCGAACTCGTCGAGCAGGGCGGCGATCCGCTCCCGCTGGGTCGAGCCTTCCAGAAAAACAATGCGCCGTCCGGCCAGGTCGAAGATCGAATTCACCTCCAGATCTGGCCGGCGGTAGACCTGCCACCAGCTGCGCAGGGCAGGCACGGTGTGAAAGTCGAGTCGAGCCTCGTGTCGATCGCTTATCGCCACGTCGGGCATCAGGTCGATCTCTCCCCGCGCGGTTTGTTCCAGGCAGTCGGCCCAGGCGCACTCCTGAAACGACAGGCGCCAGCCTTCCTCCGCCGCAATCAGCTCGATCAATTCGACGAAGATGCCCGATGCATGCCCCTCGGCATCACGGAACACCTGGGGGTCATTCTCGTAGAGTCCGACCGTCACCTCGCGTGCCTGCACGGTGGCGGCCAGCAAGAGCAGCGACGACAGCAGCATCAGCCTGAGCATGGCAGCCTCGAAAACACGGAAAAACAATTGGTTACACCCCATGCTTAGAGCATGGCAGGTTCAGGGCAACTTATCCTGACCTGCGGGGCCGGAACGGACCAGGACCGAGTTGAAATCAAGAAGCGGAGGCATGAAAAAGGGCCAACCATTGCTGGCTGGCCCTTTTGGCAGGTTTGGTGGAGGTGGCGGGAGTCGAACCCGCGTCCGCAAGCCCTACGCTCTCGGTACTACATGCTTGTCCTGTCTATTGCTTTAACCGAGTACTACCCGACAGGCAGGGAAGATACTCGGCGAGTCCGGCTAGAGTTTTAGTGGATCCACGGCGGACACGCTTCACCACGAGCTTGTGAGAGTCGACGCCTGGTTTCCGGACGCACAAGCACGGCTCCGGCCAGACGGCACCCTACCGGGTTTTAAGCGGCTAGTGCGTAGTTGTCGTCGTTGGCAACTATAGTTTTGCAGTTGTTTTACGAGGAGACTACACCTCGGCATGCACCTTGAGTTTCGCGACCCACGTCGAAGCCGTATCACCCCCGGTTATCTACAAGTGTTGGGACGAACACTGCGGTTTTCAAGCCCCGGGGCAATGCCCGAGTGTCCCGGATAATGCTTTGCCCCTTAACAGGTAGGATTGGACCGGTCTGGCCAACAAAGGTTCCGTCGCCCGGAAGGCTCGGCGCTGGCCTCGCTCCGGGCTTGACGATCCATCCCAAAGAGGCAGCGCAAAGCCTATCATGCCACGCGGATTGCGGCATACCACCGCGGGCAATTACCCCCTTAGCTGTCCGTGTCACAGCTGTCCGTGTCACAAGGGTTCTACCCCGGCTGTAGCTCCGTAAAGGGTAAGAAAAGCGGGCACGGCCGGATGTCTTCGCTTTGCCGAACGGTTTACCGACTCAGTCCGAGGGCACGGAGGGAGCTCATCGGGGCGTGCGGCTGATGGGCTCATCGCTTGCGGGAATCAACCAGCGCGGCACCCAGGAGAGGTAGGCCGCCATGCCGAACAATTCGACCAGCGACTGGAACACGATCACGACGACAGCGGCCTGCCACACCTCGGGCAGTGCCAGCGCAATCGGCAGGACCACGAACGAATTGCGGGTACCGAAACTGAACGTCAATGTCCTCGCACTGGGTGCATCGAGACGAAACAGGCGCCCCATGATCTTGCCGAGAAACGCGGCCACCACCAGGTAACCGACGAATATCAACAGCACCTGCCACAACACGTCGAGCAGGCCCGCCACGGAATTCACCTGCGATGCGGCGATGACGAACACGACCACGGCCAGCAGTGGGACCGGCAGCGCCCCCATTCCCCGGACCAGCGACTGCACGCGGGGTTGGTTCTCGGCGACCCGCTCGGTCAGCCAGGCAAGGAACAGAGGCGTCAGGATCAGACCCACGAAGGCCACCAGCAGGTGGGTGCTGAGGGCGGCTTCGAGCCACTCCTGACCGAGAAAAAACCAGAGATACAGTGGCAGCGTGACCAGTTGCGCGAACAGGAGCAACGGCGCGGCCGCGATGGCGCGGCCAGCATCGCCCTTGCCCAGGTGGGCAAAACTGATGAACCAGTCGGTACAGGGCACAAGCAAAACCAGCAGCACCCCGACCATGATCGCCGGGGCCAGCGGCAGCCAGGCGACCAACACGGCCAGCAACAGGGGGATCACCACAAAATTCCCGACCAGAAGCGCCGAAAGAAAGCGCCAGTCGCGCATCCCCTCCCGGACATGCGTTAACGGCACTTGGGTGAACGTGACGTACAGCAATATACCAAGCAGAGGCCATAGCAGGCGGTCGAGCGCCGCCGTGAGGTCCGGCCGAACCAAGCCGACCCCCACCCCCGCGAGGATGAAGGCCAGGTAAATCCAGGACTGATGACGCTCCAGGCCTTCACACATGCACATATCTCCTCCGGAGCTCGCGGGTGAATTCCCTCGCCGGATCACCGCGCAGGTTTTCCGCCAGGCCCACCAAGCCATCGATCACCACGGAACAGTCGATACCGATCACGACGTGCTTGTCCATGGCGCCCTCCTGATCATTCCCACTCCTTGTTGGCGATCGAAGAAATGCGCCGACGCCCCCGTCAAGCTCACTCACCTAGCCCCCAAGGCCGATTGGGCACATTCGGCACAGCGCCTCTGGCGGACAAAACACTGCCAAATCCGCATCAGGCTTCCAGATAAGAGGCCTGGCAGCGGTTGTCTGAAACGGGGCGCCTAGTCCTTGAGCCACTCGACAACCTGTGCCCGAGCGGGCATCGAGCCGCTGTGCACCAGCGTGCCGTCGATAACCACGCCGGGCGTGGACATCACACCCATCGACATGATCTCGGCGATGTCCTCGCCCTTCTGCACGTCGACCGAAACGCCTTCACTCTCGGCCACGTCATTGAGCAGCTCAACCGTGCTTTTGCATTTCGCGCAACCGGTGCCGAGCACCTGAACTTTCTTCATCTCTTTGTCTCCTTATCCCGGAAATTTCATGAATCCGGCTTAGCAGAAGCGCTGGGTTGGCTTGTCTGCGGGGGTGCCGCAACAGCCGCTGTCGCCATCTGACGAACCGCATGACCCGCGCTAGTCGTGCGTCATTCGTTGCATGCAGTTCTCGAGCGGCTCACCGGCCATCACGGCATCGATGACCTGGTTGGCCCGCGACTGCGTTTCCTCGACCACTTGCCGGGATGCGGCCACCACTTCCTGCAGTTGGTTGTCGGAAACGACACGCTCGGTCAGGCGGGTGAGCATTTCCTGGGTTTTCGAGGGGCAGCGCGCCGCGATCGCCGCGCCCAGCGAGACCATTTCCAGAATGGCGGGATTGAGTGACGGGGATTCGCTCATGGGACATGCCTCCTGGGTACGATGATTAGGTAAGCAGGTTGAATGACCAGCCGACCAGCACGAAGGCGACCGCGAGGACGCCCGCGAACAACGCCAGGCCCGGCCAGCGGATGACCTTGCGCAGGATGAGTAGTTCCGGCAGCGAGAGCGCCGCGACGCTCATCATGAAGGCCAACGTGGTGCCGACGGCGGCCCCCTTGCCCAGCATCGCCTCGGCCACGGGAATGATGCCGGTGGCATTGGCATACAGGGGAATGCCGATCAGCACCGCACCGGGAACGGCCCACCAGTTGCCTTGCTCACCCAGGTAGGTGGTGACCCAGTCGCCCGGCACGAAACCATGGAAAGCCGCTCCGACGGCAATGCCGATCACGACCCATTTCCAGATCCGGCCGACGATCTCCTTGACTTCGGCAATGGCAAAGCGATTGCGTCCCCGCCAGCTCTTGTCGACCGGCGCGGGCTGGCTCTCACCCATCTGGATTTTCCAGACGTAGTCCTCGACCCAACGCTCGGGACGGAAGGCCTGCATGACGATCCCACCGACCCAGGCGACCACCACCCCGGCGGCGACGTACATCAGCGCCATCTCCCAGCCCAGAATGCCGGCCAGCAGCACCACCGCGATCTCGTTGATCATGGGACTGGCGATCAGGAACGAGAACGTCACGCCCAGCGGCACCCCCGCCTCGACGAAACCGATGAACAGGGGCACGGACGAGCAGGAGCAGAAAGGCGTCACGCCACCGAGGGTGATCGCCAGCGTGCGTGCCAGCCAGGGCGGCTTTCCCCGGACGTATGCCCGGACCCGCTCGGGGCTCATGAGTGCCCGCAACAGCCCCATGACGTAGATCACGACCACCAACAGAAAGAAGATCAGCGTCGTGTCCATGACGAAGAAATGCAGCGCCGATCCCCAAGCGCTGTCCTCGCTCAGACCAAGCGTTTGGTAGACGATCAACGAGGCGAACCAATCAAACATGCCCGTTCTCTTCCGCCACCCCGCGCCCGATCGGCATCGCCGTCATCATGAACCGCACATCGGTGCCGGCCGTCCGCCCATAGCCTTCAAGCGCTGCTCATCCTCGACGAACGCGGGATCGCCTTTCACCGCCTGATGCGTGTGGTCGATCACCGCCTGGCACCACTCGGGCAACTCATCGGCCAATCGGTAGTGAACCCATTGTGCTTTGCGCTCACCCACGATCACCCCGCCCTCGCGCAGGCGGCGGAGGTGTCGGGAAATCTTCGGCTGTGCCACGTCGATGGCCTCCTGGATTTCACACACGCACAAGGAACGGTGGGTGGCGAGCAACATCAAGGCGCGCAACCGAATCGGATCGGAGAGAAGTTGGTGGAATGCTTCGGCTTTCATGCGGACCTCGCTGGATATGGCACAAA
>JAGXGL010000067.1 GCA_024636755.1 Guyparkeria sp.
CGCGGCAACAACCGCCCCGGGTGGCTTGGCATATCCAGCAACCCCACCATCTCGGTGGCCTTTCGCACCTCCAGCCAGTCGCTCTCGGCGACATCCGGATCGCGCAGAAACACCCGCAGATCAAGGAAATACGGCCAGCGAACCGACAGCCAGCGTGACTCGTCGAGCGCGTCACCATCCAGCGTGAAGCGCAACCAGACTCGCCCCTGATGCGGTCCGAGGTTCAGGGAATCCGTCTCGGCGGCACGAAAATCGAGGGCCGTGGCCTCGGCCGGCGAGAGGCGCTCGGGCGTGGTGGCCCAATGGGTCTGGGAAAGGATATCTCGCTCGGCCTGCGCGACCGGGACGAACAGCAGGAAGGCGACCATGATCAGCAGCAACATCGACGCCGAGGGCGATACGCGGCCCGCCCGCCTGACGCTGGCCTCCGCTTCCATCTCCTCCGCGGTATCGCCACCGCCCATGTGCCATCCTCGGAATTGGCCTTTGCTGTCGGCAGGCTCCCGTATCACGACAGCCCTGCATATGGCTCACTGTATTCCGAGTATAGCGCCCGGGCAATAGCCGCCCGGTAACGATCAGCCGTCGCTGCGGCGAGGCTCGGTCGTCTCGATGCCCGCTTGATCGAGTTGACGGCGCAGAGCGGTGATTTCCTTGCCCGGCAGGGGGCCGAGCATCACACGGTGGTAGCGCTGCCCGCTCACGTCGACTGCATTGATGCGACTTTCCACCCCAAGCAGCGCGAGTTCCGCCTTGCGCGCCTCGGCATCGCGCGCCTTGCTGAACGAACCGGCCTGGAGCACGTAGCGCGCCTCCGATTTCAACTCAGGCTGCTCGGCGGGCGCCTCGTCCGGGACCTCATCCTCTTGTGCGACGGGGCGAGGCGGCTGATTGCCCTCCTTGGGCAACAGGGTGTAGAACTGGAACTCGGGTGAGACCGGTTGCTTCTCCGGCGGCTTTTCCACGCCGCGGGCCTCGGTCTGCCCACTCGATGGAGCGGATGGCTGGCTGTTCTTTTCTGCCGTCAGCCGGGCAAGCAGCACCACCATCCCGACCAGCAGGGCCAGAGCGATCAGCAGCGCCCATTTGGCGCCACGATTGCCTGCCGACGATCGAGGTCGATTCACCTTTTTGTACCCCTTGCTGGCCATGGTGACGGTTACATCTCGTCCGGGGCATTGACGCCCAGCAGCGCCAGGCCGTTGGCCAGCACCTGCCGGGTCGCCAGCACCAGATTGAGCCGGGCGTTGCGCAACGGTGCATCGTCACCCAGCAGGAAGGCGTGCGCGTTGTAGTAGCTGTGGAAATCCTGGGCGAGATCGCGCAGGTAGTGCACCAGCTGGTGCGGCTCGTGCGACAGGGCGGCCCGCTCGACCAGTGCCGGATACTGCGACAGGCGCTTGAACAGGGCCTGCTCGTGCGGCTCGGTCAGTCGCGCGTACGCCTCGCGACCGGTCTGCGGGTCATGGGTAAAGCCGCGCAGCGGCAACTGGCGCCACACCGAGGCCACGCGGGCGTGGGCGTACTGGATGTAGTAGAGCGGATTCTCGTTGCTCTGGCTCTTGGCCAGATCCAGGTCGAAATCGAGATGCTGATTGGCCGCCCGCATGACGTAGAAGAAGCGCGCGGCATCGTTGCCCACTTCCTGGCGCAGCTCGCGCAGGGTGACGAAGCTGCCCGAGCGGGTCGACATCGGCACGCGCTCACCACCCCGATAGAGGATGGCGAACTGCACCAAGGAAACGGTCAGCTGGTCGGCCGACTTGCCCAGCGCGGTCAGCGCGGCGCGCACGCGGGGCACGTAACCGTGGTGATCGGCGCCCCAGATGTCGACCACCTGGTCGAAGCCGCGGTCGAACTTGTCGAGGTGATAGGCGATGTCGGAGGCAAAGTAGGTGGTCTGGCCGTTGTCGCGACGTACCACGCGATCCTTGTCGTCACCGAAGTCGGTCGAGCGGAACCACAGCGCGCCGTCGCGCTCGTAGAGATGCCCCTGCGCCTCCAGCCGCTCGATGCCGCGCTCGACCAGGCCGCGATCGGCAAGGCTCTGTTCCGAATACCAGTGGTCGTAGGTCACACCGAATTCCGCCAGGTCGGCGCGGATATCCGACAGGATCGAATCGAGCGCGGCACGGAACACCAGCTGATAGTCGGTCTCGCCGAGCAACTCGCGCATACGCCCGATCAGCGCATCGATGTGACGCTCCTTGTCGCCGTCCGGCGCATCCTCCGGTAGATCGGCGAACACCTTGTCCGAGCCCACCACCAGTCGCCGGCCGTGCTCGTCGGCCAGCGCGGTCGCGATCTCGAGGATGTAGCCCTCGGAGCGATAGCCGTTGGAGGGGAACGTGATGCTCTCGCCCTGTCCTTCCAGGTAACGCAGCCAGACGCTGACCGCGAGGATGTGCATCTGCCGGCCGGCATCGTTGACGTAGTACTCGCGCTGGACATCGGCCCCGACCGCCTCGAGCAGGTTCGCCACCACCGAACCGTAGGCCGCGCCCCGGCCGTGACCGACGTGCAGCGGGCCGGTCGGGTTGGCCGAGACGAACTCCACCTGCACGCGCTGCCCCCCGGCGGCGTTCGAGCCACCGAAGCGCTCGCCCTCCTCGAGAATGCGGTCGATCAGGGCGAAGGCGGCGCCCGCCTCGACGAAGAAGTTCATGAAGCCCGGACCCGCGATCTCGACCCGTTCGACCCCCGTCTGATCGGCGAAGGCCTCGACGATACGCTCGGCGATCGCCCGGGGCGGGCGTTTCATCGGCTTGGCCAGCTGCATCGCCAGGTTGCTGGCGAAATCGCCATGGGCCGGATCTTTCGGCACCGTTAGCACCGGCTTGACCGGCACCTCGGCAGACAGATCACCCTCGGCGACCAGTTGCTGGCAGATGGCCTGGAGACGTTGTTCGATTACGGCCTTCACGGACGGGATAACCCCTTGCGCTGGAAACATGACATGGGCGCCGGTGTCGGCGCTGGGAAAGAACGCGACAGTTTAGCGGCAAGCGCGGGCCCAACCAACCGCTGGGCAATCGCCAGGCAATCGCTGGGTAACCGCCCGGGTCAGACACGCCCGCGGGCACCTGTTAAAGTTCGTGCCGACGTTTTTTGCCTTTTACCGAGAGAAACCACCGACATGGCAGCCTTGCACGAGGACGACTTTCCCGAACCGGTCGGCGCCGACGAACAGCGCATCGAGACCATCGCCGGTGCGGTCAAGACCATCCTGGCCGAACTGGGCGAGGACCCCGCCCGCGAGGGGCTGATCGACACGCCCAAGCGCGTCGCCAAGGCCCTGCTCTACCTCAACCAAGGGCTGAATCAGCGCCTGGGATCCGCCATCGGCAACGCCCTGTTCGAGTCGGACAACGACGAGATGGTGGTGGTGCGCAATATCGAGTTCTACAGCCTCTGCGAGCACCATATGCTGCCGATCATCGGCCATGTCGATATCGGCTACATCCCGCAGGGGAAGGTACTCGGGCTGTCCAAGCTCGCCCGCATCGTGGATCTCTACGCGCGCCGCCTACAGATCCAGGAGAACATGACCCAGCAGATCGCCGAGGCAGTGGAGACCGCCACCGGGGCCGTCGGCGTCGCCGTTCAGGTGCGCGCCGCGCACATGTGCATGGCGATGCGCGGCGTCCAGAAGGTCGAATCCGAGACCATCACCTCGCGGATGACCGGGCAGTTCCGTGACAGCGCGGCCACCCGCAACGAGTTCCTGCAGCTGGTGGCACGGTGACCCCATGACATCACGCGCTCAGACCATCCTGATCACCGGGGTGACGCGCCGCGTCGGCGCCCATCTCGCGGAACACCTGCTGGCCGCGGGCCACCGGGTCATCGGCACCTATCGCCGCGAGACCGACGCCCTGCGCGCGCTGATCGAGCAAGGGCTGATCGCCCTGCCACTCGACCTGCTCGAGCGCGAACGGCTCGCCGAATTCGCCCAGCAGGTCGCCGACCAAACGGATCGCCTGGATCTGATCGTGCACAACGCCTCGATCTGGCACCGCGACGAGGACGTCGCCGCGAAGCCGGAACTGGCCACGGCGATGTACACCGTGCACGTGACCAGCCCGATCGAGCTGACCGAACACCTGCAGCGCGCCCTGCCCGCCCGCGAGCGCGATGACGGCCACGCCGACCGGCAGGCGATCTTCCTCACCGACGCCCACATCGACGAGGGTGAAGCCGACCACATCCATTACATCGCCTCGAAGGCGGCGATCGAGAATTCGATCCGCTCGCTGGCCCTGCGCTACGCCCCGCACACGCGGGTGAACGCCATCGCCCCCGGCCTGCTGATGTTCCACCCGGAGGACAACGCCGAGTACCGTCGCCACCGGCTCAAGCGGCGCCTGCTGCCGTTCGAGCCCGGCCCGGGCGTCGTCAGCCAGACGGTCGATTACCTGATGGCTTGTCCGTTGATCAATCAGGCCGTGATCCGGCTGGATACCGGGCGACGCTGGGAGAGCTGAGCTGTCAGCGCGAAATGCTGGACTCATCGCCTCCGGCATCAAGCCATCCTCTGACTCCTAATTTCTTTTTCCGACCTCTTTGCCATCCCGGCATGTTCGCGGCTAAAGCCGCTCCTACGCCCCTTCACACGCTGCGCTTTCGGCCTTCTTCAATTCCATAACCGCCGCCGCACCAGGGCCACGGCCAGGTAATAGGCGACCACGGCGAAGCCGGCCAGCACGGCCAGGTGGGCGAGCAGGTGCTCGACCGGCTCGCCGACGATCAGGGGGCGGATGACCTCGATCGCATGTGTCAGCGGCAGGACCAGCACGGCGGTCTGCATCCAATCGGGCAGGGTCTCGATCGGGAAGAACACCCCGGAGAGCATGAACATCGGGGTAACCACGAGCACGAAGTAGTAGTTGAAGAAATCGTAGTTGTCGGCGATGGCCGTCATCACGATGGCCGGCCCGGCGAAGGCCAGTCCGAGCAGGAACACCACCGGCAGCGCCCACAGCGCCATCCAGCCGCCCGGCACCGCGCCCAGCAGGGCGGCGACGATCAGGATCGCCACCGCGCTCAACAGCCCCTTGAACGCCGCCCAGAGCGTCTCGCCGAGGATGATGTCGTCGATATCCAGCGGCGTGGCCATGATCGCGTCGAAGGTCTTCTGCGGCACCATCCGCGTGTAGACCGAGTACATGCCCTCGAAACTGACCGAGATCATCGCCGAGGAGGCGACGATCCCCGAGGCGAGGAAGACGAGATACGGTAGCCCGCCGATGTCGCCCACCAACGCCCCCAGCCCGATACCCAGGCCCAGCAGGTAGATCACCGGCTCACCGAAATTGAGCACGATCGCCGGCCCGATCAGCTTTCGCCAGACGAGAAAATTGCGGGCGAACACGGAAAACGCCGCCATCCTTGCCCGCGGCAATTGCCAGATCGAGCGCTTCATTCGCGCAAATCCCGTCCGGTCAGGTGCAGGAACACATCCTCGAGACCGGCACGACGGTGGATCACCGTCAGGCCATCCGGCTGACCCAGAAAATCGAGTATCGGGCCCGGTGCCCCGGTATAGACGTAGACGGCGGTACCGTGACGCTCGACGCGCAGGGCCATCGAGGTCAACGTGGCGAACACGCCATCGCTGACCGCGCCCCGCAACTCGATCACGTCTGGCTCGACGTGGCGAGCAATCAGCTCGCCGGGGCTGCCTTGATCGAGAATGCGACCGTGGTCCATTACCACCAGTTCGTCGCAGAGTCGCTCGGCCTCCTCCATGTAATGGGTCGTCAGCACCAACGTCACGCCGCGGGCACGCAATTCGGCCAACCGCCCCCAGATGACGTGACGCACCTGCGGATCGAGCCCCGAGGTGGGCTCATCCAGGATGACGACCTCGGGGTCATTCACCAGCGCCCGGGCGATGGTCAGGCGACGCTGCATGCCGCCGCTCAACTGGTCGACCCGCGCTTCGGCCTTGTGCGTCAGGTTGGCGAATTCGAGCAACGCGTCGACCCGTGAGGCCACCTCCGACCGGGACAGGCCGAAAAAGCGGGCGTACATGAACAGGTTCTCGCGAACCGTAAAGTCGGGGTCGAGGTTGTCCCCCTGGGGCACCAGACCCACGCGGGCCCGAATGGCGCGCGCCTCGGCCGGCAGGGCGTGTCCGAGCACGGAGAGCTCGCCGGCATCGAAATCGGCCAGCCCCATCAGCATCTTGAGGGTGGTGGTCTTGCCGGCCCCATTGGGGCCCAGAAAACCGAAGCAGCGCCCGGCCGGGATATCGAAATCGACCGCGTCGACGGCGCGCAGCGCACCGAAGCACTTGACCAGGCCGCGCGCGCGGACCACCGGCGCGGCGGTCGTTTGTGAGCGGGCAGACGGTGGATCAGGCAAGGTCACGCGCAGGTCCTCGGATATCGAAGGGCCGGGATGATGGTCGACGTCATCGAGGTTTGCAAGGTAAGGGCCCGATCGACTCAGGCCTCGTCTTTGCGCTCGTCCTCGAGGCGCACGGCCACCCCGGCGATCAAGGCAACATGCCCGTTTTCGTCGCGGATCGGGGTGAGCGTGGTATGCCAATGCCCACGACCAGCCGGGAAATCGAGCGTTTCGTGATAGCGAATCGCCTGCCCCGCCTCCAGACAGGCGCGGTACTGACGCTTGACGTGGGCGGCGGCCTCGGGCGGCAAGATCTCCTCCGGGGTGGCTCCGGCCAGTTGCACGCGCGACAGGCCGGTGGCGCGTTCGTGGGCCGGGTTGTTGGTGAGAAAGCGAAAGGCGCCATCGGGTCCGACCGCCACCACGAAAATCGACTCCTCGACACCCTCGACGATCGAGCGATACAACCGCTCGCTTTCGGCCAACCGTGCTTCGAGCGCCACCGTCTCGCGCGAGTCGATCAGCGCACCGACAATCCGCTCCGGACGCCCCTCGGCATCGCGCAGCAGGCGGGCATGGTCCGTCACCCAGAGAGGCGTACCGTCCGGACGCAATAGCCGGTAGCGGCTACGCTTTTGGTCGCCTTGCCATCGCGTGAAATCGCCCTCCTGCAGGGCTTGCTCGCGATCGTCCGGGTGCAGGGTCTGCTCCCACCAGTCGGGCCCGTCGATCAGTGCATCCGGGGTGTAGCCGAGGATCTCGCGAATATTGGCGCTGACGTAGTCGAGCCGGTCGGGGCGATCGGCGCGGAAGGTATAGATGACCGCCGGGCTCGCCGCGAGGAAGGCATCGAGGCGATCCCGCTCGGCCTGCGCCACGGCGGCGGCGCGCCGTTCGCGATCGACATCGTGAAAGAACCACCACAGGCGCGCCGGGCGACCAGACTCGTCGGCAATCGGCACCACCTGTACCCGAAACCAGCCCAACCCGCCCTGTAATGCCGGCAGTCGCAGCGCCCCGTTCCAGCGCTCCCCGCGCACGATCGCGCGCTCGAATGCCTCGAGCTGCAACCCCTCCAGCCCACGCGCCAGCCAACCGCGCCCGTCGACAGGTTCGGCGGCGCCGAAGGTGTGGCGGAAGGCATCGTTGACCAGCAGCGAACGCCCCTGCATGTCGGTCAGCTCCAACGGCTGGGGACTCAACTCGAACAGCGCGTCGCGCTCGGCCTCGGCTCGATCGATCACCACCATCCAGCGGGTGCGCTGCCAGCGCGACAGCAACCAGAGACCCAAGGAGGTCAGCAGAAAGGCGACGACGACCGCGGCAAGCAGCGCCGCCAGCCGCCCCTGCATGGCCGCATAAAGGTCTGTGATCGGCTCGACGGCGACGAGTTGGGCCGGCGTCTGACTTTCCTGGGTGAGAATCGGCACCGGCCGCGAGACCGCCAGCCACTCACGCCCGTCGGCGGAAAAACGCCAGCGCGTCGGCGGTTCGCCCTCGAGGTGCCGAAGCGCCGCCGCCAGCCCGACATCCTCGACCTCGGGCCCGTCGAGGTAGTAGTCGCCGCGGCCAACCGGGGCGATGTGACGCTTTTCACGCATGTCCGCCCAGATGTTCTCGGCGGCAATCCCGGCGGGCAACAGTAGGGTGGCGCGTGCGCCCAGGCTCTCGTTGAGGTAGTTATCGACCGGCGCGACGCCCGTGCCCACTTCCACGGTGCCGATCACCCGGCTCGATCCCCCGGGTGATCCACCGGGATTCGGCGCCCAGACCGGCTCGACCGCCCGAAAGCCCGAAAACACGCGTCCGACCTCGAAGCCCATCGCACCTTGCCCACTGCGGTATACCTGGGAAAGCAGTGGGCGCAGGGAGCCCAGTTCATCGCCAAAACGATCCGGGGCGTGCACCCGCAGGAAACTGACCGCCTCGGGACCAAGATGAAACTGCATCACGCGGTCCTGACCGTGGATCAGTTCGCTGGCGATCGGGGTGACCGCGCGGGCAAGTTCCCGCCGCAGTTTCGCCGCGCCGTCCTCGCCACCACCGCCGCCTTCGAGTTCGACCATGGCGCGTGCCTGCGAGAGGATCTCGCGCACCCGTTCATCCAACGCAAGAATCCGGGCAATCCGCGCCAGTTCGGCCTGGCGGCTCGACAGCGCGTATTCAGTCGTGTCCTGCAGTCGATCCGCATGGGCGTCGACCTCGGCTTCGAACTCACGCTGGACCACCCACGCGCCGAGAACGCCCAACACCACCCAGCCAACCAGCACCAATAGCCAGACGGCACGCAGCCCCGGTCGCCGGTTATCCACCGGCCGCCGGGGCACGGGGTCATCCTTGTACGCGTTTGCTCCCATGGGGCCGATTATCACGCATTTGCACCCTTACGCCTACGGGCGGGGGCAAGCCGGAGGCACAAAAAAACCCCGCCAATCGGCGGGGTTGTCGTTTCCAGCAGTGCCGGGCAACTGCCCGGTCAAGCCAAGATCAGCGGATCTTTTGCTTGAGGCTACCGGACTCGTAACGCTTGTACATTTCTTCCAGGGAGATCGGACGGATCTTGGAAGCCATGCCGGCCGAACCGAATGCTTCGAAGCGCGCCTTGCAGATGGACTGCATGCCAGCGGTTGCTTCCTTGAGGAATTTGCGCGGGTCGAAGTTGGACTTGTTCTCTTCGAGGTGCTTGCGAACCGCACCGGTGGATGCCATGCGCAGGTCGGTGTCGATGTTGACCTTGCGAACACCGTGCTTGATGCCTTCGACGATCTCTTCAACCGGCACGCCGTAGGTCTGACCCATGTCGCCGCCGTAGTTGTTGATGATCTCGAGCCACTCTTCCGGAACG
>JAGXGL010000068.1 GCA_024636755.1 Guyparkeria sp.
AACCCACCGTCTCCATGACCTTCCAGGTCAACGACTCGCCCTTCGCCGGTCGCGAGGGCAAGTTCGTCACTACCCGCAATATCAAGGAGCGCCTGGAGCGCGAGCTCATCCACAACGTGGCGCTGAGGGTAGAGCCGGGCGACACACCGGACAAGTTCAAGGTATCCGGGCGCGGCGAACTGCACCTGTCGGTGTTGATCGAGAACATGCGCCGCGAAGGCTACGAGCTGGGCGTGTCGCGTCCCGAGGTCATCGTCCGCGAAGTCGACGGCGCCAAGCAGGAACCCTACGAGCAGCTGGTTGTCGATATCGAGGAGCAGCACCAGGGCGGCGTGATGGAGAAGATCGGCGAACGTCGCGGCGAAATGCGCAACATGGAACCCGACGGCCAGGGCCGGGTGCGCTTGGAGTTCATGATTCCGTCGCGCGGCCTGATCGGTTTCCGCACCGAGTTCCTGACCGCCACGCAGGGCAGTGGCCTGCTGTTCTCGGTCTTCGATCACTACGGTCCGTACCAGCCGGGCATGGTGGGGCAGCGCAACAACGGCGTGCTGATCGCCTCGGACACCGGCAAGGCGCTGGCCTATGCGCTGTTCAACCTGCAGGATCGCGGTCGCCTGATGATCGGTCACAGTGACGGGGTCTATGAAGGCCAGGTAGTGGGCATCCACGCCCGAGACAACGACCTGACCGTCAACGTGCTCAAGGGCAAGAAGCTGACCAACGTGCGGGCCGCAGGCACCGACGAGGCGCTGACGCTCAGCCCGCCGGAGCGCTATACCCTTGAGCAGGCGCTCGAGTTCATCGATGATGATGAGCTGGTCGAAGTCACGCCCGAGTCGATCCGCATCCGCAAGAAGTACCTGACCGAGAACGAGCGCAAGCGCGCTGGCCGCAAGGGCTGAATCTCGTCTCGGCGCCTTCATGGCGCCGGATCGTTTCGCCGCCACGGATTGCCACGGGCAGGAGTGGATGACGCATGTTTGACAATCTCTCCACGCGACTCGGCGGGTTGCTCGATGGCCTCAAGGGCCAGGGCCGCCTGACCGAGGACAACATCAAGGATGCCCTGCGTGAAGTGCGCATGGCGTTGCTCGAGGCCGACGTGGCCCTGCCGGTGGTGCGCGAGTTCATCAAGGACGTGCGCGAGCGGGCGGTGGGTTCCGAGGTGGCCAAGAGCCTCCAGCCGGGCCAGGTATTCGTCAAGATCGTCAACGACGAGCTGACTCGCCTGATGGGCTCGGAGAATGCCGAGCTCGATCTGGCAGCACGTCCACCGGCGGTGATCCTGATGGCCGGCCTGCAGGGCGCGGGCAAGACGACCACCGCCGGTAAGCTCGGCCGTTGGCTGAAGAACAACCAGAAGAAAAAGGTGCTGGTTGTCTCCGCGGACGTGTATCGCCCGGCGGCGATCGACCAGCTCCAGACCGTGGCCAAGCAGGTCGGTGTCGACTTCTTCCCGTCTTCGAGTGACCAGGACCCGGTCGAGATCGCGAAGGCCGCCCGCAAGGAGGCCGAGCTCAAGTTCTACGACGTGCTGATCGTCGACACCGCCGGCCGCCTGCACGTCGACGAGGAGATGATGGGCGAGGTCGCCCGCATCCATGAGGCGGTCAACCCGATCGAGACGCTGTTCGTCGTCGACTCGATGACGGGTCAGGACGCAGCCAATACCGCCCAGGCCTTCCACGAGCAACTGCCGCTGACCGGCGTGATCCTGACCAAGGCCGACGGTGACGCCCGCGGCGGGGCGGCGCTGTCAGTGCGGCAGGTCACCGGCAAGCCGATCAAGTTTCTCGGCGTGGGCGAGAAGCTCGACGCACTCGAGCCGTTTCACCCGGATCGGATCGCCTCGCGCATCCTCGGCATGGGCGATGTCGTCTCGCTGGTCGAGCAGGCACAGGAAACCGTCGATGCCGACAAGGCCAAGGCCCTGGCCGACAAGGTGCGCTCGGGTAAGGGCTTCACGCTCGAAGACATGCGCGACCAATTCAGCCAGATGCTCAAGATGGGCGGGATGGGTGGTCTGATGGACAAGCTGCCCGGCATGGGCAAGCTTGGTGCCGATGCGAAGCAGAACATTGACGACAAGGACATCAAGCGCATGATCGCGATCATTGACTCGATGACGCCGGGCGAACGTCAGCGTCCTGACATCATCAAGGGCTCGCGCAAGCGCCGGATTGCGAACGGTTCGGGCATGCAGGTCCAAGACGTCAATCGTCTGCTTAAGCAGTATCGTGATATGCGCGACATGATGAAGAAGCTTTCGGGCGGCGGCATGAAGAAGATGATGCGCTCAATGAAGGGGCGCATGCCGGGGCTGCCGTTCTGACGACGTGCGGTGGAACCAAGCCGTTCGCTTTGGGCGTGCGGTCGGCTCCGGTATACTGTCCGGCTTTGACCGGACACCCGGCGAGAGTGGCGGAATTGGTAGACGCACTGGTTTTAGGTACCAGCGCCTGACGGCGTGAGAGTTCGAGTCTCTCCTCTCGCACCAGACCCGATAGGCGTCCCGCCGTCCGATGGCGGGACGAACGACATCCAGACATTTGTTTTTTTGAGGTATCGCATCCATGCAGGTTGAATTGCAGCCGGCCGAAGGCCTGACCCGTCGCCTGGCGATCGAGGTCCCCGCCAACGAGATCGACGAGCAGGTCGAGAAGCGTCTCAAGGACATGCGTGGTCGCGCCCGCATCGACGGCTTTCGCCCGGGCAAGGCGCCCTTGTCGGTCATCCGGATGCAGTACGCCGGGCGGGTCCGCGACGACGTCATCGGCGACGTCATGGGGCAGAACTTCCAGAAGGCCGTTGAGGAAAACGAGCTGCGCGTTGCCGGTCAGCCGAACATCGAGTCGATCGAGAACAACAAGGCCGGCGAGCCGCTGAAGTTCACCGCGGCCGTCGAGGTCTACCCGGAGATCGAGCTGGGTGATCTGTCCAAGCTCAAGGTCGAGACCGTGACCAGTGAAGTGGCCGACGAGGATGTCGACGAGATGATCGACACCCTGCGCAAGCAGAACGCGGACTGGAAGAAGGTTCGCCACAAGGCGCGCAAGGGCGAGAAGGTCACCATCAACTTCGTCGGCAAGATCGACGGCGAAGTCTTCGAGGGCGGCTCGGCCGAAGGCGTCGAGGTGGTCCTGGGCGAAGGGCAGATGCTGCCGGACTTCGAGAAGGGCCTGAAGGGCATCAAGCCGGGTGAGCCGGTCACCATCGAAGTGGCCTTCCCCGAGGAGTACCAGGCCGAGCATCTGGCCGGCAAGACCGCCGAGTTCGAGATCGAGGCGACCCAGGTCGAGGAGCAGGTGCTGCCTGAGGTTGACGACGAATTCGCCAAGAAATTCGGCGCCGACTCGGCCGACAAGCTGCGTGAAGACGTGCGCGACAACATGGAGCGCGAGCTCAAGCAGACGATGCGTCGTCGCAACAAGGACCGCACCATCGAGGCCCTGACCGAGTCGCTCGAGTTCGACGTGCCCTCGTCGCTGATCGACGACGAGTCGGTGTCGATGCGCGACCAGTTCGTTCGCAACCAGATGCCGGATGCCGATCCGAGCATGCTCGACGCCACGCTCTTTCGCGAGCAGGCTGAAAAGCGCGTGCGCATGGGCCTGGTGATCATGGAAGTGGTCAAGGCCGCCGACCTCAAGCCGGAAGACGAGCGCGTCGATGACTTCATCAACGAGATCGCTGCCGCCTACGATGAGCCCGAGCAGGTGGTGGCCCACTACAAGGGCGATCATCAGATGATGGGCAATGCCCGCACCGTGGTCCTTGAAGAACAGGCGGTCGAGCACATTCTTGGCAAGGCCAAGGTCAGCGAGAAGAAGGTTCCCTTCAAGGAACTGATGAATCCGCAGGGCTGAGGCCGACGCGGGCGCATCGTGAAGAGGTTCCCAAGCCGACCGGAATCTGGCCGCCCTCGAGGCGGCCGAACCGTTTATACCGAGGTGATGAATGAAAGAGGCGTTTGAAAGCCACAATGGCGGCCAACCGGAAATGAATGCCCTGGTGCCGATGGTCGTCGAGCAAAGCTCCCGGGGCGAGCGCGCCTACGACATCTTTTCGCGCCTGCTCAAGGAACGGGTGATCTTCATCGTCGGTCCGATCGAGGACCAGATGGCCAACCTGATCGTCGCCCAGCTGTTGTTCCTCGAGTCGGAGAACCCGGACAAGGACATCCACCTCTATATCAACTCGCCGGGTGGCGTGGTTACCGCCGGCATGGCGATCTACGACACCATGCAGTTCATCAAGCCGGACGTCTCGACCCTGTGCATCGGCCAGGCGGCCAGCATGGGTTCGTTCCTGCTTGCCGGTGGCGCGGAAGGCAAGCGCTATGCGCTGCCCAACTCGCGCATCATGATCCACCAGCCGCTGGGCGGCTTCCAGGGTCAGGCCTCGGATATCAAGATCCACGCCGAGGAGATCATCAAGCTGCGCGAGCGTCTCAACGGCATCCTGTCGCATCACACCGGTCAGAGCCTCGAGCAGCTCGAGCGTGATACCGATCGGGACAACTTCATGACGGCCGACCAGGCTTGCGACTACAATCTGGTCGACAAGGTGCTGACCAGCCGCCGGAAGGCCGGCAAGGCGGATTGACCAGACCAATCAAGGCCGTCTGCGACCGTTTACCGGCGGCGACCCCATTCAGTCGATCGGCCGACCCGCGTAGCGCTCGGCCGCACCGACCCACGAGGTTCGACGAGAACAGCCATGGCTGAGAAGACGAAAGACACGCAGGATCTGATCTGCTCGTTCTGCGGCAAGAGCCAGGACGAAGTCAAAAAACTGATCGCTGGCCCGAACATCTATATCTGCGACGAATGCGTCGAGCTGTGTAACGACATTCTGCGTGAAGAAGTGGAGGCCGAGGGCGAGAACGGCCCGGAGCGTCTGCCGACCCCGCATGAACTGGTCGCGGCACTCGACGAGTACGTTATCGGCCAGATGACGGCCAAGCGGGCGCTGGCGGTGGCGGTGTACAACCACTACAAGCGACTGAACCTGTTCGGTGAGCGTCGGCGCGATGCCGAGGATGACGACGTCGAGTTGTCGAAATCGAACATCCTGCTGATCGGCCCGACCGGCTCGGGCAAGACCCTGCTGGCCCAGACACTGGCCCGCGTGCTGGACGTGCCCTTCACCATCGCCGATGCGACCACGCTCACCGAGGCGGGCTACGTCGGTGAGGACGTCGAGAACATCCTGCAAAAGCTTCTGCAGCGTTGTGACTATGACGTCGAGAAGGCCCAACACGGCATCATCTACATCGACGAGATCGACAAGATCACCCGCAAGTCGGAAAACCCGTCGATCACCCGCGATGTCTCCGGCGAGGGTGTGCAGCAGGCCTTGCTGAAGATGATCGAGGGCACGACCGCCTCGGTGCCGCCGCAGGGCGGGCGCAAGCACCCGCAGCAGGAGTTTGTCCAGATCGACACCAGCAACATGCTGTTCATCTGCGGCGGGGCGTTTTCCGGGCTCGAGCAGATCATTCGCCAGCGTGTCGAGAAGGGCGGCATCGGTTTCTCCGCCGAGGTGAAATCCGAGCTCGATCAGAAGGCCACCGACGAGCTGCTGACCCAGATCGAGTCGGAGGACCTGACCCGCTTTGGCCTGATTCCCGAGTTCATCGGGCGCCTGCCCGTGATCGCCACGCTCACGGAGCTCGACGAGGACGCGCTGATCCGCATCCTCACCGAGCCGAAGAACGCGTTGACCAAGCAGTACGAGCGCCTATTCGAGATGGAAGACGTCGAACTCGAATTCCGCGAGGATGCCCTGCGCGAGATCAGCAAGAAGGCCATCCTGCGGCGCACCGGCGCACGCGGCCTGCGTACCATCATGGAGCATATCCTGCTCGATACGATGTACGAGGTGCCGTCTCTCTCCAACGTGGAGAAGGTCGTGGTCGACGGCGCGGTGGTTCGAGCCGAATCCGAGCCCTACCTCGTCTACGGCAAGGGGCGTGATCAGTCTGACGAGACCGAAGAGACCGCCGCCGAGCATGACAAGGCCTCATCGGATCGCTGAAGCGGTTGGCGTCCCTGTCGCGATCTCCCGCACCCCGGCCTGTCCGGGGTGTTTTCGTGTGGGCGCCCGATTGAGCTAGCGCCGGGCGGTTTCCTGACAGAATGCGCTTGAAAAGCTATTCTCCGGTCATACGTCAAGGGAAACCCATTGATTTCCGGCCGCGCGTTTCGGCGCGGTCGGCCATCCGAATACATCGCCGTCACGGCGCCATAGGTATACCCCTTATATGAGTCACAGCGAAGAATCCTCTACCGTCATTTCGCGCTCGCCGCGTCAGGTCGACGTGCTGCCACTGCGCGATGTGGTCGTTTACCCGCACATGGTGATTCCGCTGTTCGTTGGGCGGCCGAAATCGGTGGCCGCACTCGACGAGGCGGTCAAGGGCAGCAAGCAGTTGCTGCTGGTCGCGCAGAAGGATGCCGAGAACGACGATCCGAGTGTCGGTGACTTGCACCGGGTGGGCACGCTCGCCTCGATCCTGCAGTTGCACAAGCTCCCCGATGGCACCATCAAGGTGCTGGTCGAGGGCATCGAGCGGGTGGAGCTCGACCGCGTGCACGAGCTCGACGGGCATCTGACCGCCGAGGTCCACTCGATCGAGCCCACGTCGGAGACCGACGAACGCGAGGTCGAACTCGAGTCGCGGGCGCTTCTCAATCAGTTCGAGAGTTACGTCAAACTCAACAAAAAGACCCCGCCCGAGGTGTTGACCTCGCTGTCGGGCATCGACGATGTCTCGCGTCTGGCCGACACCATCGCCGCGCACATGGCCTTAGGGCTGGAAGAGAAGCAGGCGATTCTCGAGACCATCGATCTGCATCAGCGCATCGAGCGCTTGATGATGCTGATCGAATCCGAGATCGACACGCTGCAGGTCGAGCGCCGCATCCGCGGTCGCGTCAAGCAGCAGATGGAGAAGAGCCAGCGCGAGTACTACCTCAACGAACAGATGAAGGCGATCCAGAAAGAGCTGGGCGACCTCGAGGATGGCGGCAACGAGCTCGACGATCTCGAGAACAAGATCGCGAAGGCCGGCATGACCAAGGAGGCGCGCGAGAAGGCGAAATCCGAGCTCAACAAGCTCAAAATGATGTCGCCCATGTCCGCCGAGGCCTCGGTGGTGCGCAGCTACCTCGACTGGATGGTCGCCGTGCCCTGGAAGAAGCGCACGCGCATCAAGCACGATCTCGACGCGGCCGAGGCGGTACTCGAGGCCGATCACTTCGGCCTGGAAAAGGTCAAGGAGCGGATCATCGAGTATCTCGCGGTCCAGATCCGCGTGCGCAAGATGGCCGGCCCGATCCTCTGCCTGGTCGGCCCCCCGGGCGTGGGTAAAACCTCGCTGGGTCAGTCGATCGCCAAGGCCACCAACCGCAAGTTCGGCCGGATCGCGCTGGGCGGCGTGCGTGACGACGCCGAGATCCGGGGTCACCGGCGCACCTACGTCGGCGCCTTGCCGGGGCGGATCGTGCAGGCCCTCTCGAAGGTCGGCACCAAGAACCCCCTGATCCTGCTCGACGAGATCGACAAGATGGCCTCCGACTTCCGTGGCGATCCGGCCGCGGCCATGCTCGAGGTACTCGACCCCGAGCAGAACAAGGCGTTTGCCGATCACTACATGGACGTCGACATCGACTTGTCCGAGGTAATGTTCGTCTGCACGGCGAACAGCTACAACATCCCGGGGCCGCTGCTCGACCGGATGGAAACCATCCGTATCGCCGGCTACACCGAGGACGAGAAGACCGAGATTGCCAGGCGCTATCTCCTGCCCAAGCAGATCAAGGCCAACGGCCTGGTGGACGGTGAGTTGACGGTCAGCGACAACGCCATCCGCGACATCATCCGCCACTACACCCGTGAGGCGGGCGTGCGCAACCTCGAGCGCGAGCTGGCCAAGATCTGTCGCAAAGTGGTGCGTGAGCTGATCACCGCCAAGAAGAAGGGGGTCTCGGTCACGCCGAAGAACCTCGACAAGTACCTCGGCGTGCAGCGTTTCGACTTCGGTCGGGCGGAGGAGACCGACCAGGTGGGCCAGGTGACGGGACTGGCCTGGACCGAGGTGGGCGGCGATCTGCTGACCATCGAGGCGACCACGGTGCCGGGCAAGGGCAACCTCAAGTACACCGGTAAGCTCGGTGAGGTGATGCAGGAGTCCATCCAGGCGGCGCTGACGGTCGTGCGCGCCCGTGCCGATACCCTGGGTATCGATCCGGACTTCAACCAGAAGAGCGACATCCACGTGCACGTGCCGGAAGGCGCGACGCCGAAAGATGGGCCATCGGCGGGCAGTGCGATGTGCACCGCGATCGTCTCGGCCCTGACCGGGATCCCGGTCAGGGCGTCGGTCGGCATGACCGGCGAGATCACCCTGCGCGGCGAAGTGCTGCCGATTGGCGGGCTCAAGGAAAAGCTGCTGGCAGCCCAGCGTGGCGGTATCGAGACCGTGTTGATTCCCGAGCAGAATCGCAAGGATCTCGTCGAAATTCCCGACCAGATCAAGAAGAAACTCGACATTCGGCCGGTTCGCTGGATCGACCAGGTGCTCGAGGCGGCGCTCGTGCGCATGCCGATGCCCAACGAGACCACGCCGCCGGGTGATGTGGGTCTGATCGAGAAAAAAAAGCGCAGCGGTAAGGGCAAGAACCTGGCTCACTGAGCCGGGGTGAGAGGCTCGGAATGCTAGCTGTCGCGCCAGAAAGCCGTCGCGCGGGCCATTTGCGTGTTGACACGCCGAAGGTCGCACTTGTATAACTGTTTTCGCTGTTTCCGTGCGGTGGCCAGCTGCGCCGCGACCTGACGCTGACGCGCGGTGAGCCGGAACCCGAACAGACACTTTTTTCACCAAGGGATGACAAGGTATGAACAAATCTGAACTGATCGATGCGATGGCCGACAACGCTGGCATTTCCAAGTCGGCGGCCGCGAGTGCCCTGGATGGCTTCATCGATGCCGTTGGTGGCGCGCTGAAGAAAGGCGATCAGGTTACGCTGGTAGGCTTTGGCACCTTCCTGGTTCGTGAGCGTGAGGCCCGGACTGGCCGCAACCCGCGTACCGGCGAGACGATCAACATCAAGGCCTCCAAGCTGCCGTCCTTCAAGGCAGGCAAGGGCCTCAAAGACGCGGTCAACTGATCGATCCGTACGGAATATAGGCGGGATGCGGGCCGGTATAACGGCCCGACACCCGACAAGAAGGGGCGGCAACGCCCCTTTCTTTTTGCCTGGCGCATGCGTGGGCAATGCCATGGGGTGATGCCCCCACCTGTAAACTTGCTGGTCTCCGGCCGACCGTTGGCCGGGCCGGTACAGGTCGAACAACCGTCCGATGGACGGCGGCACAAGTCGTCGGTGGCATGGGTTGGCGGCGTTGCCCCTGCTATCATGCGGCTCGATTTGCGCCGATCATCGTGCCGTCGGAGTGACGGCCGCGCTGCACACCACCAAGACAGACCCGAAGCGGGAGTGACGTAGACATGTTGATGGATATCCGCGAGAAGATTCGCGGCTGGCTGGCTTATGTAATCGTTGGTTTGATCAGCATCCCGTTCGCGTTGTGGGGTGTGGGCGAATACCTGGGCGGCGGCCGGGACACGCTGGTCGCCGAGGTCGAGGGTGAAGAGATCACCGCCCGTCAATTGGACCAGGCCTTTAGCGAGCGCCGTCAGCAGTTGATCGCACAGAGTGAGCGGCAGATCACCGCCGAGATGATCGAGCAGATGGGGCTCAAACGTCAGGTGCTCGACCAGATGATCAACGAGCGCCTCCTGGTCCAGTTCATCCGTGAACAGGGCTACGTGGTCCCCGACGGTCTGGTGGCCGCCACGATTCGCGGCATCTCCGCCTTCCAGCGCGACGGACAGTTCGATCGCGAGGCCTACGAACGCCGCCTCGGCCAGCAGGGCCTGTCGGTCGAACAGTTCGAGAACGACATCCGGCGTGATCTGCTGTTCAACACCCTCGACAATGCCCTGGTTGGCAGCGCCTTCGTCACCGCACCCGAAGTGCGTCAGCTGGTCGCCTTGCGTGACCAGTCGCGTGAGGTCGGACTGGTGCGTATCGACCGCGGGGCGGTCGCTGCCGGCATCGACAATCCCGACCAGACGACCCTAAAGGCCTACTACGACGACCGGGTCGAGGCCTTCCAGCGCCCCGAGCAGGTCAAATTGGCCTACATCGAAATCACGCCGGAAAAGCTCGCGGCCTCGCAGGAGATCAGTGACGCGGCCCTGCACTCGGCCTACGAGGACTATCGCGACCGTCAGGCCGACGAGGCCGTGCGTCGTGCCCGTCATATCCTGATCCAGCTACCCGGCGATGCCGATGCGGCCACGGTCGATAGCGCGCGTGAACGTCTGGAGACGGCGCGCGAGGCAATCGAGTCGGGCGAGGCCACCTTCGAGGAAAAGGCCACCGAGCTGTCGGACGATGGCAGCACCCGCGATAGCGGTGGCGATCTTGGCCGTGTGGGCGAAGGCGAGATTGCCGCATCCTTCGATCGCGCCGTCGCCGCACTGGGCGAGGGCGAGATCAGCGAGCCGGTGCGCACCCGCTTCGGTTGGCACCTGATCCAGGTCTACGAGGTCGGCCAGGCCGAGGTGCCGCCGCTGGAAGAGGCGCGGGGCGAGTTGATGGAGCAGCTCAAGCGGGAGGCCGCTGAAAGCACCTATTACGAAGCCGCCGAGCAGCTGGCCAGTGTCAGCTACGAGCAGCCCGACAGCTTGGTCCCGGCCGCCGAGGCCGTCGGTCTGGAGATCGAGACCAGTGACTGGATCAGCCGGAAAAGGGGTGACGGCATCGGCGAGCGTCGCGCTGTGCGCGAGGCCGCCTTCGAGGAGGCCGTGCTCGAGGAGCGTTTCAACAGCCAACTCGTCGAGCTCGACAACAGCCACGCCGTGGTCCTGCGTGTCGAGGAGCATCGTGAGGCCCAGCCGTTGCCGTTCGAGGACGTTCGCGACCAGGTCGTCGCGCAGTGGCGAGCCGAGCAGGTTGAGGCCGCCATCGCCGAGCTGGCCGAGGCGATTGAATCCGATCTGGCCGCGGGCAAAGAACCGGCCGAGCGTGTGGCCGAGGTCGATGCCGCCAGCTGGACCCCGGCGCAATGGGTTGGCCTTGGTGATGCCAATGACGAGATGCCCGCGGAAGCGCTCTCGGCGGCCTTTGGCCTGACCCCGCCCGGCGAGCAGGCGGTGAGCGCGGCGACCACCCAGCTATCCGATGGCGATACCGCCGTGGTGGTGCTCCGTGGCGTGCGTGCCGGTGAGCCGGCCGAACTGGATGCCGAGACCCGCAACCTCCTGGCCGGCCAGTTGGAGAGCAACCAGGCCAATCGCCTGATCGATGCCTTCATGCGCTCGTTGCGCGTCGAGGCAGACGTCGAGATTCGCGAGCGCGCTTTCGACTGACAGTGACGGTTCACGCCTGTCATGACAGCGACGGGCGAGAGGGAGTGATTGCATGGCCTTGCACTGGCAGATCCTGACCGCGCTGGCGGCGGCCTTCCTGGTCGGCGCCGTGTTCGGCACCGAGGCGGCCGGCATTCCCCTGCTCGGTATCTACGAGTTTGTCGGTGGCCTGTTCCTCGATGCGCTCAAGATGCTGATCGTGCCGCTGATCACCGCCTCGATCATCACCGGCGTGGCGAGCATCGGTAGTGCCGGCGGCGTCGGCGTCATGGCCGGCCGCACGGTCATCTATTACCTGTTCTCGACCACCCTGGCCGTCACCACGGCGCTGGTGATCATGAATCTGTTCCAGCCCGGGATGTCCGGTGGCCAGCCGTTGTCGGAAAGCGTCTCGCTGCCGGCGATCGGTGACGAGGTCAGCGGCCGGCTGGAGGGCAAGGAGCTGTCCGAGTTCTTCAACATCCTGCGCGACATGGTGCCGGCGAACATCGTCCAGGCCGGGGCGGAGGCGCAGATGCTGGGCCTGATCTTCTTCTCGGTCCTGTTCGGTATCGCGCTGACCCGTGCGACCTCGCCTGGCATGCAGACGGTCAAGGACTTCTGGGCCGGCGTGCAGGACGTGATGATCCAGATCACCCACTGGGTGATGAAAACCGCGCCCATCGGCGTGTTTGCGCTGGTGGCCGGAGTGATCGCGGAAAGCGGCGTGTCCGTGATTCTGCCCATGATCGATTTCTTCTTCGCCGTGATCATGGGGCTGGCGATCCACGCCCTGGTGGTGCTGCCACTGCTGCTCTGGCTGGTTGCGCGGCGTTCCCCAATCCGTTTCATGCGTGCGATCTGGCCGGCCCTGCTGGTTGCCTTCTCCACCTCCTCGTCGGCGGGCACCTTGCCTGTCACCCTGCAGTCGCTCACGCAACGGGCCGGCGTGTCGCGTGAAACCGCCTCATTCGTGCTGCCGCTGGGGGCGACCATCAACATGGACGGCACGGCGCTCTACGAGTGCGCCGCGGTGCTGTTCATCGCCCAGGCCTACGGCGTGGACCTCTCCTTGTCGATGCAGGTGCTGATCGTCGTCCTCGCCCTGGTGACCTCGATTGGCGTGGCGGCCGTGCCGTCGGCGAGCCTGGTCGCGATCGCCCTGATCCTCGGCGTGCTGGGCCTGCCGCTGGAGGCCATGGGGCTGTTGCTGGTGGTCGATCGGCTGCTGGACATGGTGCGCACCTCGGTGAACGTCTACAGCGATGCCACCGGCGCGGTAATCATCGCCCGGCTGCGCGGTGAAGATCGTGTCCTGATGGATACGCGCCCGCCGGGCGGCGAGATGGGCAACGACATGGGCGAGATGGCCCCGCGTGGTGAACGAGGCTGAGGCGTGCCGGCCAACGGGACGCGTTGAGGGACGACTCGCCCCCACAAAAGAAAGGCCCGCCGGTTCTGGCGGGCCTTTTTCGTTCGGCCGGACGGGCGCGCGCTCGTGGCCGACCGATATACCTTGTCAGTACGACAGGCTGTCGAGGTCGATGCTGTCGAAGTTGTGATCGTCGACTTCGACGCTTTCCTGGATATTCCAGAGGTTGTACTCGGGAATGGCCCACAGCAGGGCGAGGAACGCGACCACGAAGATGACCTGCCACCACTTGATGCGCTGGATCGGGTCGAGCTGCTTGACGCGACACGCACCGCCGGGACACAGCTGCGCCTTCTCGCCAGTGATCAGATTGTAGGCCGTGCAACCCAGGCAGATGCCGAAGGCCGACTCGAAGGCCAGGAACAGCAGACAGGCCGAGCAGCCGACCAGGTTCAACAGGCCGGTGTTGGCTTGGACGAATACCACCCAGATCATGAAGGCCGCGATGAGCAGGCCGATGGACCAGGCCACACGTTTCTGCGGTGCGCCGACGTATTCGACCTCCTGATTGCGGGAGATCAGGCGGCCCATGATCATGAACGGCGCGTACAGCGGATTGATCAGCACGCGAATGCCGAATTCGACCGTGAACGCCAGGATCAGCAGGCGTTCCCACATGAAATCGCCGCTGAGATAGCCCTGCGCGAAGGCAAAGCCGGCGAACAGCGCGAGCAAACCGGCCGCGGCGCGGGCTTCGCGCTCGTTGATGACCCGAACCGGGTATTCGTCGATCTGCTCACCAAAATGAAAGACCTTGCGGATGCCGGTATCCATGTTCCCTGTCTCCTCCAGTATGTCCTGATTAACTGATATTCCTAGTTGTCTGATCTTGGCGGTGGGAAATGTCCTTTTCCAATCAAAGTTTTCTCGGCCGGACCGCGTGTTTTTATCGCTTTCGTCTAAGCGCACGGGGGCGAAACGAAAAAGGGCGCCCGAAGGCGCCCTGATCGTGAGTCGAGCTCCAATCGGCGAGTCAGTCCTCGTCGCAGCGACCCATGCCGGTGATGAAGTAGCCGGAATCGACGTGCACGTTCTCGCCGGTGATCCCCGAGGCGAGGTCCGAGCAGAGGAAGGCGGCGGTGTTGCCCACCTGGTCGATGGTGACGTTGCGTCGCAGCGGGGCGTTGGTGGAGACGTAATCCAAAAAGCCCTTGAAGTCGCCGATGCCCGAGGCGGCCAGCGTCTTGATCGGGCCGGCGGAGATCGCGTTGACACGGATGCCGCGCTCGCCCAGCTTGGAGGCGGCCAGGTAGCGGACCGTGGCCTCCAGCGAGGCCTTGGCCACGCCCATGACGTTGTAGTTCTTCATCACGCGCTCGGCGCCCAGGTAGCTCAGCGTCAGCATCGCGCCCTCGTCACGCAGGTGCGGCTCACCGGCCTTGGCCAGTGCGGCCAGCGAATAGGCGGAGACGTCGTGTGCCTGGGCAAAGGCCTCGCGGGACATGCCGTCGAGGAAGTCGCCGTCGAGCGCCTCGCGCGGGGCGAAGGCCATGGCGTGAATGATGATGTCGACGCCTTCCGGCCAGTGTTCGGCCAGCGCCGGGAACAGCGCGTCGATCTGCGCATCGTCGGTCGCGTCCAGCGGCAGGTAGATCGACGAATCGAGATCCTTCGTGGCCTTCTCGACCTTCGGCTTGAAGCGGTCATTGAGGTAGGTGAAGGCCAGCTCGGCACCCTCACGGTGCATCGCCGCGGCGATCCCGTAGGCGATCGAGCGGTTGTTGGCAATGCCGGTAATCAAGGCGCGCTTGCCGGATAGGAATCCCATGGGTCTCTCCTGTTTTCCAAAGGTGGGGGCGGCGGCATCGATGCGGGCGGGTAAAACCTTCCGGTGATGCTTGGCCTGCGTTCGACTTTCACCGTATTGTATTCGCCTGATGAGTAACAAGCACCCCACACCCGCCAGATCGCGCCCGACCGATTGTGTCGAGGCGCCCGATGCCCCCGTCGAGGGGACAAACTGCCTGTTGCCCGACCGGCGTGCCTTTCTGCGGCGCATTGCGGGGTTGGGCGGCCTGGCCGTGATGTCGAGCACGCCGACACTGACGCGGGCCGCCGGCTTTGCCGAGGGACTGGGCTATTCGCCGGCCTACCCGGCGGAATTGCCGCATTTCGACTACGTCAACGCGACTGCCCCGCGCGAGGGGTCGCTGACGTTGTCGGTATTCGGCTCCTTCGATTCGCTCAACCCCTTCCTGCTCAAGGGGCTGGCCGCCACCGGCACCAACACCTTGCTGTTCGATACCCTGGTGGTGCGGGCCTGGGACGAGCCGTTTTCGGTCTACGGCCTGCTGGCCGATCGGCTCGAGTTGTCCGATGACGGTCTGTCGGCGACGTTTCGCATCAACAGCGAGGCACGTTTCGTCGATGGACGGCCGGTTACCGCTCGTGACGTGGTCTTCAGTTTCGAGACCCTGGTGGGGGAGGCCGCGCATCCGCGCTATCGCTACTACTGGGCGGACGTGGTCGGGGCGACGGCGGTCGATCCGTCGCACGTGCGGTTCGATTTCCGTCGTTCGAATCCCGAGTTGCACATGATCATCGGCGAACTACCGGTGTTTTCCCGCGATGCCTTGCTGGACGTCGACTTCGCCGAGCATTCGCGCACGCCGTTGCCGGGCAGCGGCCCCTACCAGATCGAGGCGGTGAACTTCGGTCGTGACATCCGCTATCGCCGTCGGGACGACTACTGGGCGCGGGATCTCGGCGTGAACCAGGGCATGCACAATTTCCGCACGCTGGGGTTCAAGTACTACAAGGACGAGACGGTGGCACTAGAGGCGTTCAAGGCCGGCGAGTTCGACGTATTCCACGAAACCAATTCCAAGCGTTGGGCGCGCGCCTACCACGGCAAGCCGTTTGACGAAGGGCGCATCCGTCGCCGCGAAATTCCGCACCACAACAACGCCGGCATGCAGGGCTTTGCCATGAACACGCGCCGGCTGTTGTTCCAGGATCGACGTGTCCGGCGCGCCCTGAATCTCGCCTTCGATTTTCACTGGTCGAACGTGCACCTGTTCTACGGCCAGTACACTCGTTGCGATAGCTATTTCGCCAACAGTGAACTGGCCGCACAGGGCATCCCCACAGGCCCCGAGCGCGAGTTGCTGGAGCCGTACCGCGAGCAGTTGCCGCCCGAACTGTTCGAGCAGGCGCACGAGGTACCGTTCGCACCGAATTCCGAGATTCAGCGAAAGCACCTGATCGAGGCCCAGCAACTGCTGTCGGAGGCTGGCTGGGAACTGGAAGACGGCAAGTTGCGCCACGCCGACGGCGAGGTGTTCGCCTTCGAGATCATGCTGGCGCAGCGCGGTTTCGAGCGCATCGTCGCGCCGTTTGCCTACAACCTGCGTCGGTTGGGGATCGATGTTTCCTACCGCACCATCGACGTCGCCCTCTACCAGCGGCGCATGAACGGCTTCGAGTTCGACATGACCGTGGTCTCCTACGGCCAATCGCAGTCGCCGGGCAACGAGCTGCGCGAGATGTTCGGCAGCGAATCGGCGCACCGCGAGGGCTCGCGCAACTATAGTGGTATCGATGATCCGGTGGTCGATGCGATGATCGAGTCGGTGATCTACGCCGAGGACCGCGAGGCCCTGGTCATCGCCTGCCGGGCGCTCGACCGAGTGCTGATGTGGCACGAGTACCTGGTGCCCAACTGGTACATCGGCGCGCACCGACTCGCGTGGTGGAACCGCTTTGGCTACCACGATGATCCGCTGCCACGCTACTTCAGTGGCGCGGAGTGGGTGATGCAGACCTGGTGGGAGACACACGCTGAACCCCAGCCGGGGCCGGTGGTCAACGACGTGAGCAGCCTGAATGGAGGGAGCCCGTCATGAAAGCAAACGACCGGCCGGTATCACACACCGGCTTACATAATCGGGTCAGGGTAGGGCGGATGGCCCCGATATTGGGCCTGTTGGCCCTGGTGGCCGCCGTGGCACTGGCCGGCTGTGCCGGTCCGCGCTATGCCACCGAGGTGCGCTACCTGCCGCCCACGAGCCAGGCAGGGCTGTCCTGCCTGCAGGGGTGTCAGACCGACATGCAGGCCTGCCAGGCCGATTGCCAGTCGCGCCGCCAGAGCTGCATCGCGGGTATCGAGCCGCGGGTGGATGCCGCCTTCGGCCAGGCACTTCACCAGTACGAGGCCGAACGTCGCGTCTACATGCGCGAGCGCCAGTACTACCAGCTCGATCGGGCCATGCAGTTCGGCCTGTACCGCGACCCGTTCTACTACGGCTACCCGGCCTCGTTCTGGTACACCGACCGTTTCTACGACGACCCGCCGGTGCCGCCGCGGGCGCCGAGTCGCGACGAGATTCGTGCCGCGGTGATCGATCGCGAATGCAACGTCGACTGTGGCTGTCAGGGCGCCTTCGATCAGTGTTACATCGGTTGTGGCGGCCAGGTCGAACGGCGCGTGATCTGCGTGGAGAATTGCGATGGCGAGGCGCCGACTTCGCGCATTCCGAACAATCCGACCCAGAGGGATGGAACCGAGTAGATGGGCGCGTATATCGCCAAGCGCTTGGCCTTGATGATCCCGACTCTGTTCGGGATCCTGCTGATCTCGTTCGCCGTGATCCAGTTCGTCCCCGGCGGGCCGGTCGAGCAGTTGATGATGCAATTGAAGGGCGGCACGCAGGGCGCGGCGGCTGAGTCCGGCGGCCAGTTCACCGGCGGCCTCTACCGCGGCGAGCAAGGGCTGGGCGAGGAGCAGATCGAGCAGTTCCGCGAGTTCTATGGCTTCGACCAGCCGGCGTATAAGCGCTTTGGCGACATGCTGGGCAACTACCTGACCTTCAATCTGGGCGAGTCGTACTTCTATCAGCGTTCCGTCGGCGAGCTGATCGTCGAGAAGCTACCGGTCTCGATCAGTCTCGGGATATGGACCTTCCTGCTCACCTACCTGGTCTCCATTCCGCTCGGGGTGGCCAAGGCGGTGCGCGATGGCAGCAAGTTCGACTCGATCACCTCGACGGTCATCCTGGTCGGCTACGCCATCCCCGGCTTCGTCCTGGGCCTGGTACTGCTGGTGCTGTTGGGCGGCGGCAGCTTCGTGCAGTGGTTCCCGCTGCGCGGGCTGACCTCGGACAATTTCGAGCAGCTCTCCCTGATGGGTAAGATCCTCGATTACCTCTGGCACCTGGTGCTGCCGATCACCGCGATGGTGGTGGGCAACTTCGCCGTGATGACCATGCTGACCAAGAACAGCTTCCTCGAGGAAATCCGCAAGCAGTACGTGCTGACCGCGCGGGCCAAGGGGCTGGCCGAGCGCACGGTGCTCTACCGGCACGTGTTCCGCAATGCGCTGATCCCGATCATCACCGGCTTCCCGGCGGCATTCATCGGCGCATTCTTCACCGGCAGCCTGCTGATCGAAACCATCTTCTCGCTCGACGGGCTGGGGCTCTTGTCCTACAACGCCGTGCTGCAGCGCGACTACCCGGTGGTGCTGGGTACGCTGTACGTCTTCAGCCTGATCGGGTTGTTCGGCAAGCTGTTGTCGGATCTCATCTACGTCTGGGTCGACCCACGTATCCACTTCGAAGCGGTGCGGTAAATGTTCGAGGAAGCACGCTAGATGTCGATTGTCGATGCCGGAGCCGATACCGCCGTTGCCAAGGGCGCGGGGGCGGAAGGTCAGGTTTCCACGGCCGCTCGGGCCTGGAAGCGCTTCCGTCGCCATCGTCGCGGCTGGATCAGCCTGTGGCTGTTTCTCGCCCTGTTCATCCTCAGCCTTGGCGCCGAGCTGATCGCCAATGACCGGCCACTGCTGGTCAAACACCAGGGCGAGTTGTTGTTCCCGTTGTGGAACGATTACCCCGAGACGCGTTTCGGCGGGGATTTCGCCTCGGCCGCCGACTACACCGATCCGCATGTCGTCGAGCTGATCGAGCGCGACGGCTGGGTGATCCGCGCCCCGATCCCGTTTTCCTTCGACACGATCGACTACTACAACGAGGAGCCCAACCCGGCCGCGCCCAATAGTCGCCATCTGCTGGGCACCGACGATCGCGGTCGCGACGTCGCCGCACGGTTGATCTACGGCTTTCGCATTTCGGTGCTGTTCGCGCTGGCGTTGACGGTGATCGGTACGGCCATCGGGGTGGTCGCCGGGGCGGTGCAGGGCTATCTCGGCGGTAAGACCGATCTCGTCTTTCAGCGCTTCATCGAGGTCTGGGCGGCATTGCCGGAGCTGTATCTGCTGATCATCTTCGCCTCGATCTTCGAGCCGTCGATCGGGCTGTTGCTGGCGCTATTGGCGCTGTTCGGCTGGATGGGGCTATCGGACTACGTGCGCGCCGAATTCCTCAAGGGGCGCAATCTCGACTACGTCCGCGCCGCGCGGGCGTTGGGGGTTTCAGGCCCAAGGCTGATGTTCCGCCACCTGATGCCCAACGCCATGACCCCGGTGATCACCTTCCTGCCGTTTCGTGTCTCCGGGGCGGTGCTCGCGCTGACTAGCCTCGACTTCCTCGGGCTGGGCGTGCCGCCGTCCACTCCCTCGCTGGGCGAGCTGCTCTCGCAGGGCAAATCCAACATCGACGCCTGGTGGCTGTCGGTCTCGACCTTCTTCGTCCTGGTCGGCACATTGGTGCTGCTGATCTTCGTCGGCGAGGCCACCCGCGACGCACTCGACACCCGCCGCGGCTGATCGGACCTCATGGTAGGAGCGGCTTTAGCCGCGACTGCGTCGATGCCCCACGGCGCATTTCGCGCCTGAAGGCGCTCCCACGGACCCCGCTTGCGTGGAGCGAGCTGTGCTCCGGAGACCGCCCCAGCGGCCGTCGCGGTCTCGTCACCCGAGCCGGCGAAATCCATGGCCTTCCCTTGCCACCCGGTCGACCCGCTCGGGTATCATGGCCGATCCATCAGCCCACTCACTCGTCCCGTCACGGATCGATCGCGCATGCCGAAGAAATCCCGCCAGAATCGCCTTCCCGGCCAGGCCTACGCCCCGGGCATCCACGCCCGGCTGTGGCTGATCGACGAGGCCGGCGAGCACTATCTGGGCGTGGGCAAGGTGCGGCTGATGGAGGCGATCGACGAGCTGGGTTCGATCAGCCACGCCGCCCGCACCCTGGGCATGAGCTACAAGCGCGCCTGGTCGTTGATCCAGGAGGTCAACCAGCTCGAGGACGAGCCGTATGTCGCCAAGGAGGTCGGTGGCGCCGGCGGCGGACACGCCACGGTGACCGAGACCGGTCGCGCGGCGATTGCCCGCTACCGCGAGCTCGAGGACGATCTGCGCGCCTTTCTCGCCCGGCGCGCCGAGAAGCGGGACCGAAAGCGGGGAGGGCGCTCATGACCGACACGCTGCGTGAGCGCGCCGGCCGGGCCCTGCGCGACCGCGACCCGGCGACCAAGGCCGACGCCGTCCGCGCGCTCTATGACGAGGCGATGGCCATGGCGGACGCTGAGGTGCCGTTGCCGCCGTCGTCAATCGAACCGGTGCCCGACCCGGGCCGCCCCGAGCGCCCGACGCTGGTCGCCCCGCGCGACGTGCCCAAGCGCGGCCCCGCCACGCCGGAGGGCCGCGCGTCGATGGCGCATTCCTTCGCGCATATCGAGTTCAACGCCATGAACATCGGCCTG
>JAGXGL010000069.1 GCA_024636755.1 Guyparkeria sp.
ACGTTGGGCCGCGACTCGTAGATGATGCCGATCACGCCCAGCGGCACGCGCATCCGGCCGACCTGGATGCCCGACGGGCGGAAGACGGTGTCGGTGATCTCACCGACCGGGTCCGGCAGTGAGGCGATCTGGCGCACGCCCTCGGCCATCTTCTCGATGCCGGCAACATCGAAGGCCAGGCGGTCGATCATCGCCTCGTCGAGCCCGTTGGCCCGCCCCGCCTCGAGATCCTTCTGGTTGGCCTCGATCAGGGTGCCGGCGTGTTGAACCAACTGATCGGCGATGGCCAGCAAGGCAGCGTTCTTCTTTTGCGTGTCGACACGGGACAGCGCACGTGCCGCCCGCCGGGCCGCCTTCCCCATCGCCTGAATGGTCTCGGTGACGCTGTTGTCGTTGGCCATCGGTCGCTATCTCCTGATCAGGTTCGAGACGAGACGCCGGTGCGCGCTCGTCATGGATTCGGTTACGGCTCGAGGCTCGGCCCGGAGCTATTCATTGGGCCGCTCACTCGGCTCTGCACCGGGCTCACCGCCCCGGGCGGGTTGCGTGCAAGATCACCCGGTCGAGCAGAGCCCAGACGCGGCCGCCCCCATCCGCGGTGGTGCAGCCCTCACCCAGGCCCTTGATGCAGCGATCGACCTCCGCGCACCCGGCGAGCAATCGCTGCCAGTTGCCCGCCGGCAGCATCCGGGCGCGCGCCTGGTAGCGCCGGGCAAGAAAGGCCGGAATCCGGGTCTTCTTGAAACCGGCCTGGTCGTTACCCGCCAGCGCCACGAGTGCGCGCAGATCGCGGGCGATCACCCACAGGATCAACAATGGCTCGGTGCCCTCGGCCCGCAGCCGCGAGAGCAGGTACAGCCCGCGCTCGCGGTCGGCATCGAGCACCGCATCACTCAACGCGAAGGTATCGACTCGCGACTGGTTGGCCAAGCCCTGGGCGACGCGGGCGGCATCCACCGGCCCCTCGATGTCCATCAAGGCCAGTTTCTCGATCTCCTGGGCGGCGGCCAGCAGGTTTCCCTCGACGCGCCCGGCAATCAATTCGGCCGCGTCGCGTTCGAGGCGCACGCCCTGTGCGGCGGCCCGCCGGGTGATCCAGACGGGCAATTGCGCCAGCGGCACGTCGTTGAAGCGCACCGCGAGCCCCGCCCCGGCCAGGGCCTTGAACCAGGCGCTTTTCTGCAGCTGGTTGTCCAGCCGCGGCAAACTCACGATCCAGACGTCGGACTCACCGCCACCCTTGACCCGGTCGGCGAGTGTGCTCAACGCCTTCGATCCAATCCTTCCCGGCTTGCCGCCCGGCATGCGCAGGTCGACGATCCGGCGGCTGGCAAACAACGACAGACTGGCCCCCTGGCTCTCCAGTGCCCCCCAATCGAACTTGCCGTCCACCTCGAAGCGCAATCGCTCCTCGCAACCGGCCTCCCGGGCCTTCGCGACAATGGCATCCCGCGCTTCCTGGACAAGCAGCGGCTGATCGCCGCCGATGACATACAGGGATTCCAGGCCCCGGGCGAGACGTTGCTCGAATTCCTGCGGCTTGGCGAGCATTGGACCTCAGCGACCGTCGGCGGGCGCGATCAGGGTGTCGGGATCGATCGGTGCGAGCATTCGGTAGAACAACAGCTGCCCCACCAGTTCACCCAGCTCGCGACGGATCTGCCCCTCGTTGCTCGACGAGGCCAGCACCCCGGTCGGATCGTAGTTGTAGTTGCGCGCCTGGCTGATCTCGCGACTGGGCGTGCGTGAGCCGTCAGGCAGCTCGATGTGATAGCGCAGTTCGTGGAGCAACTCGTACTGGCGCACATCCGCGCTCGGGTCGACCACCGAGGCGCGCTGCTCGACCGAATCGCTCTCGACCACCAACCGGGCCGTGGCGTCGCGCCGATCGTCGACCAGCACGGCCTTCGACTTGTCGATTTCGGCCGCCAGCGTGAGGTAGACCGGGCTCGATGTCGACAGCCCCGAGACATGCACGCGCTCGAAGGTCGGATCGACCTCGGTCACGCCACGCAACTGGTAGCCGCAGCCCGAGGTGACCAGCGTTACCGCCGCCACCGCCATGGTCAGCCCCAGGAAGAAGGCACGGGAAACGGCACGCATGCCGGTGTGCGAGCGGGTCGTCCTTGCGCGAGTCGTATCCATTACTTCGCCACCACGATATTGACCAGTTTGTTGGGAACCACGATCACGCGCTTGATCTCGCCCTCGGCGATAAAGCGCTGCACGTCGTCGTTTGCCAGGGCCTGCGCCTCGATGGCCGCCTTGTCGGCAGAGGCCGGCACGTTGATCTTTGCGCGCAGCTTGCCGTTGACCTGCACCACCATCTCGATCTCGTCGCGCACCAGCGCCGCCTCGTCCTGGCTCGGCCAGGCCGCATCGGCAATGGTGCCCTCACCGCCCACCTCATGCCAGAGCACGTGGGTGATGTGCGGCACGATCGGCGCGAGCATGCGCAGCATGTCCTGGACGGTGGCCGCGACGACCGCCTGGCCGACCTCATCGGTCGCCTCGAACCGGGCCAGTTCGTTAAACAACTCCATGTTCGCCGCGATCACGGTGTTGAAGGTCTGGCGCTTGTCGATGTCGTCGGTGACCCGACCGATAGTCTCGTGGAGCTTGCGGTACAGGCCCTTTGCCGCCGAGTCGCTGTCGGCCAGCTCAGTGGCCGAGTCGATCCGCCGGGTCAGGTCGATGCCGGCAAATTTGCGCTCGGCAACCTGCCGCCACAGGCGCTTGAGGAAACGGTACGCGCCCTCGACGCCCGAGTCGGACCACTCCAGCCCCTGGTCGGGCGGCGCGGCGAACATCATGAACAAGCGCACGGTGTCCGCGCCGTATTCCTCGATCAACTCCTGCGGGTCGACGGTGTTGCCCTTGGACTTGCTCATCTTCGCGCCGTCCTTGTTCACCATGCCTTGGGTGAGCAGGCGGGTGAACGGCTCGGGGCAGTCGGCCGGGATCAGCCCCTCGTCGCGCATCAGCTTGTGGAAGAAGCGCGCGTAGAGCAGGTGCAGCACGGCGTGCTCGATACCGCCGACGTACTGGTCGACCGGCAGCCAGTAACCGGCACGATCGTCGAGCATCGCCTCACTGGAGTTCGCGCTGGCAAAACGGGCGTAGTACCAGCTCGACTCGAAGAAGGTGTCGAAGGTGTCGGTCTCGCGCTCGGCGGCCGCGCCACACTCGGGACAGGTGGTGTCGATGAACGAGCGATCCGACTTGATCGGCGAGCCCGGACCGTCCATCACCACGTCGGTGGGCAGCACCACCGGCAGGTCCGCGTCGGGCACCGGCACCGGACCGCAGTGCTTGCAGTTGATGATCGGGATCGGGCAGCCCCAGTAGCGCTGGCGCGAGACGCCCCAGTCGCGCAGGCGATAGTTGATGGTCTGCTCGCCACGCCCGTCGGCGGCGAGCCTGGCCACGATGCGATCAAAGGCCTCATCGCTGGAAAGCCCGCTGAACTCGCCCGAGTCGATCAGGCTGCCCTTCTCGGTCATCGCCCCGTTTGCGTAGTCGTGCTCGGGCTCGCTGCCTTTGATCACGGGCCTGACCGGAATGTCGTGTTTGGTGGCGAACTCCCAGTCGCGATCGTCGTGGGCCGGGACGGACATCACCGCCCCGGTGCCGTATTCCATCAACACGAAGTTGGCCACCCAGACCGGCACCGTCTCGCCGGTCAGTGGATGCGTGGCGGTCACGCCCAGCGGCAGCCCCTTCTTTTCCATGGTCGCCATGTCGGCCTCGGCGACCTTGGTGTGGCGGCACTCCTCGCGGAACGTGGCCACCTGCGTATCCTTCTCGGCGGCAGCCACCGCCAGCGGGTGGTCGGCGGCCACCGCGAGGTAGGTCACGCCGTAGAGCGTGTCCGGGCGGGTGGTAAAGACGGTCAGCGGCTCACCATTCTCGACGGCAAAATCCAGTTGCACCCCGCGCGAGCGGCCGATCCAGTTGGCCTGCATGGTGCGCACCTGCTCCGGCCACTGGTCGAGCTTGTCCAAATCCTCGAGCAGCTGGTCGGCGTAATCGGTGATGCGGATGAACCACTGCGGGATCTCGCGGCGCTCGACCGGCGCGCCCGAGCGCCAGCCGCAGCCATCGATGACCTGCTCGTTGGCCAACACCGTCTGGTCGACCGGGTCCCAATTGACCACCGCGGTCTTCTTGTAGGCGAGCCCCTTTTTCACCAGGCGGGTGAACAGCCACTGCTCCCAGCGGTAGTAGTCCGGGTCGCAGGTGGCCAGCTCGCGGTTCCAGTCGTAGGCGAAGCCCAGACGCTGGAGCTGGCCGCGCATGTAGTCGATGTTCTCGAAGGTCCAGCGCGCCGGGGCGGCCTTGTTCTTCAGCGCGGCGTTTTCGGCCGGCAGGCCGAAGGCATCCCAGCCCATCGGCTGGAGGACGTTCTTGCCCAGCATGCGCTGGTAGCGGCTGATCACATCCCCGATGGTGTAGTTGCGCACGTGCCCCATGTGCAGTCGGCCCGAGGGGTAAGGGAACATCGACAGGCAGTAGAACTTCTCGCGGGTGGGATCCTCGCGGACGTGAAACGCCTGCGTCTTTTCCCAGAAGCGTTGCGCCTCGTCCTCGATCTTCGCGGGGTTGTATTGCTCGTGCATGAACTAGGGGGTCTACCTTGGCTGCGTGCGTGTTAATTGCCCGACTGGCAAGACGGCCTGGAATCGGCCACGATAAAGGCGACTAGAATACCGAAAGGAGCCACCCCCTGCACGACTCGGCACGCATGACGCCGACCCGGGCGTGGCCCATCCAGCCGGCACGACGGAGGCCAGAGCGAATGACCGACAACCAGCACGAGCACGAGCACGAACACAGCGAGACCTTTGACGCCCTGCGGCACGGCTACTACCAGCTGCTCGAGCGAATCTACGCCCGTCTGCTCGACGAGCCCGAGAACCGCCCCGCCGACCGGGCCCGCATCGCTCAGCTGGCCGACGAGGAAGCGGCGGGGCTCGACACACCCGATTTCCGCCACGAGATCGTCGAGGCGGTCAAGGACGACCTGGAACACACCCGCGAAAGCCTCGCCACCGAGGGCGAAAGCATTCGGGACACCCTGCGTCACTGGGCCGGCGACATCGGCGCCAAGCTGCTGTCGATCGCCGATCATACCGACGTGACCCTCGAGCAGATCCGCAACGAGGCCGAGCGCAGCCAGCCACGCGAATGGACCACCGGCCACGCCACCAGTCCCAAGCGACTCCAGTGTGTCGACTGCGGGGCCATCCTGCACCACGACACCTTCGGCCCGCTTCCCGCCTGTCCCGAGTGCCGCGGTCACTCCTTCCGTCGCGCCTGACGCCGTCCGTTGCACACCGTCTTGTTCCGTGGTCATCGGGACAAGACGAAACCCTTGATCCAACGGCATGGAGAAGACGGCGATGAAACCGGTCCTCGTCATTCTGCTCACCCTGTCCGTGCTTGCCCTGCCGGCCCGCATGGCGCTGGCACTCAGCGTCCCACCACTGGTCGAGCCCGGCTGGTTGGCCGAACGACTGGACGCGTCGCGCCTGTCGATCATCGAAATGTCGAACCAGTCGTCCTTCATCTTCGACGGGCACATCCCGGGGGCGACGTTCACCTCGAAATCGGTCTGGCGTGAACAGAACGACGAAGGCACGTTGACCAGGCTCCCTGCAGAAACGCTGGAGACCCGCTTTCGTCAACTGGGCGTGAACGACGGCGATGGCGTGGTGATCTACTACAAGGGCAACGATCGCGACGAAGTGCTGGGCGCCTATTACCTCTTCTGGCTACTGCACTACCTGGGGCACACCAACGTCGGGATGCTGGATGGCGGCTGGTACGGTTGGCAACAGATCGATGGCCCGATATCGGACCAGGGCAGCACAACCGAATCGGGTGATTTCGTCGCCCGCCCCCTGCCCGCGCTGGAGATATCGACCGCGGAACTCGAAGCCATCCGCGACCACTATCCCGTCATCGACGGCCGACCCTCGTCGCACTTTGCCGGTGAGGACAAGTTCCCAGCCAATCCTCGCCACGGACGCATTCCGGACACCATCAGCCAGCCGTGGGCGGATTTTCTTCGCACCGCCGAGGACGGGAGGATCTACACCGAACGCACCGATCTCGCCCCCTTCTTCGTCAAGCACGACATCGACCCGTCGACCCCGATGCTGATCACCTGCCTGGGCGGCACCGGTGCGGCCATCGACTACGCGATGTTCTACAGCCTCGGCTATCGCAACATGCGGGTGCACGATGCCGGGCTGCGCGAGTGGAACGTCCGCGAACTCCCCCTGACCTCACCCAACAACTAACGCGTTCAGAACGACCATTCCGTCGGCGCCCTACGAGTCAACGTCGGTTGAACCATCGTGGACAGGCCTCCAGGAAGGAGGTCACCCACGGCTAGAGGAAGGGCCAGCTTCAACTAGCCGCACCCACTCACACCGAGATCGCCTTGGCAGCCGGGTGCCCCCGACGGGGCCGCGCATCGTGCCAACCGCAGCTCACGACATCACCCCTCGGCCGGGGCACGCGCCCCGGTCGCCCGCCGGTCAGCCGGTGATCTGCATGAACAACCGCGGCAATGCCTCGGGCAGGCGCTCGACCCGATCAACCACGGTGTAGTGTTGACCGAAGATGTCGGCCACGTACTCGTCCGCGCGCGGGTCGAGGCTGATGCACCAGGTGAAGATGCCGTCGGCATCCAGCGACTTGACCGCCTCGCGGGCATCGGCGATCAGGCGCCGTGGATCACGCACATCCACGTCGTGGGGCTCGCCATCCGTGAGCACCAGCAGCAGCTTCTTGTCACTACGACGGTGGGAGAGGAAATGACCGGCGTGTCGGAGGGCCGCCCCCATGCGGGTGGACATCCCGGCCTCCATGCCCGCCAGGCGGGCCTTGACCTCCGTCCCCCAGGGCTCATCGAAGCCCTTGATATGCCGGTAGCGCACCTCGTGGCGGGTGTTCGAATCAAAGCCGGCGATCGCGAACGGATCCCCGAGCGCCTCCACCGCCTGGCCCAGCAGAGAGACCGCGGTCTGGCTGAGCTCGAGGATGGTCTGGCTCGAGCCCTCGGGACGCTCGGCGATGGAAGCGGACAGGTCCACCAGTAGCGAGACGCTGATGTCGCGCTCGGCGGGACGGTGACTCATGTTGACGCGGGGGTCGGGCTCGACCCCACTGCGGCGGTCGATCATGGCCCGGATGGCCACGTCCAGGTCCAGCTCGCCCCCCTCTTCCTGGTAACGGATGCGTTCGCGGTTCTGGGGCTTTAACAGGTCGGCCACCTGCCGAAGTTGCTTGACCAGTCCCTGGTGCTTTTCCAGCAACCCGTCGACATGGGCGGCCCGACCGGACGGGTGCAGGCTGTCGAACACGCTGACCCAGTCGGGACGGTAGAGCCGGGCCTCGACATCCCACTCGGGGTAGAGTCGCGGCGGCAGGGCATAGTCGCGCCCGGGTTCGTCGTCCTCGGCGCGAGCCGCATGGCGATCGAACAGCTCTTCCTCGTCGCCCTCCTCGATGAAACGCCACAGGTGGCGGTTATCGTCCCGGAACTCGACCCGTTCGGGCGGAAACCACACCTCGGCGAAGGAATCCGACGGCCGCCGGCTGCGGGCCATGAAGGCCATCCCCAGCGCGACGGCATCCCGAGTGCCGGTTTCGCCCCGCGCCATGCGCTCATGGAACCGCGCGGCGAACGCGTCGATGACCGCGTCCGCGTACCCGTGGCCGCCGGGATCGAGCAGCGCGCGGGAGAGCATCATCAGCCGGTGGTTCACGCACGACTGGCGTGCCGGATCGCAGTCCCCCTCCGCCACCCGGGGATGCAGAGCGCGGAATAGCCGGCGCAGCCCCGGGTAACGCGCCATCGCCAGATATTCCACCCGGGCGTCCTCGAAGACCTCCATGGCCAGGCGCTGCATCGGGCTGTAATTGTCGGCGACGATCGTCTCGCTCCACTGCCGGTGAGCCATCATGTGAGCCAGCAGCGCCCGGTAGCGATCGATGCCCGGGATATCACCGCGATCATCGAAGAGATCGGGAACACGCAGCCCGTGCTCGTCAAAGTACGGTCGCTGCGGGATCTCCGCCTCGAAGGTCGGGTACGGCACCAGGGGCTCGTCATCCCCCCACAGGGCCTGCAGGTAGTAGCCCAGCCGGCGCTCGTTGTCGGTCAGCAACGTCCCGTGGCACTCGCGCTGGAGCACGCTGCGGCTGTCGGCCGACTCGAGGCTGAAGTAGGCCTTCAGGGCATCGGGATCGCTTGCATGCACCCGGGCACCGAACCGGGCCCAGTTGGTCAGACCGGCCAGGTTGAGCAAGGCCAACACGCGGGGCGCGGTCTCGAAGAAGCGATCCAGCGCCGGGCTGGGATGGATGGCGTGGTGGCCATGGATCGACGGCGTGGTCTCACGCATGACCTCCAGGCCGAGATCGAGGAAGCCCTGCATGGCCTCCCCGCATTCCAGTCGTCGGGCCACGGGCAGCATGGACTGCAGGAACGGCACCACCGCCGGGGCATTGGTGGAGGTGGCCAGCTTGTAGGCGTAGTAGGCCAGCTCATCGATCATGGCCTCGCCCACCAGTGCGGCGGTGTCCGGGGCCTCTTCCAGGTACACGAGCACCGGCTCGACCCCCTGCCCCATCATGCAGAGCAGGTTGGCGCCCTGGAGAAAGTCGTCCATTGCCTTGTTCGAGCCCAGCTTCTCCAGGGCATTGCTCAGGCAGGGATCGAAGATACTCCGCGCCTGGTCGAAACCGCACGTGAAGCGGTCGCGGTATTCCTCGCGGGTCGACTCGAAGGGCATACGCGGCAACCCCGGCTCAACCGAAGACAGAGTCGATGGCGTGGTGCAGGGTATCCCGGATATCGGCGTCGTCGGTCAGCGGCACGACCATGGCCATGCGGGCCGCCTCTGCCGGCTCCATGCCCTTGCCGATCAGGGTCGCCGCGTAGACCAGCAGCCGGGTGGAAATGCCCTCGGCCAGGCCGTGCCCCTTGAGGTTGCGTGCCGTCTCGGCGACCTGCACCAGCTTGTCGGCCGTGCCTTCGTCCAGGCCGGTCTCGCCGACGATGATCCCCCGCTCCACCCCGGCGTCCGGGTAGTCGAACTCGAACCCGGCGAAGCGCTGCTTGGTGGACTGCTTGAGGTCCTTCATCAGGCTCTGGTAACCGGGGTTGTAGGAGATCACCAACTGGAAATCCGGATGCGCCGCGAGCAGCTCGCCCTTCTTGTCCAGCGGCAGGTTGCGACGGTGGTCGGTCAGCGGGTGGATGACCACCGTTGTGTCCTGGCGGGCCTCGACGACCTCGTCGAGATAGCAGATCGCCCCGAAGCGCGCGGCCTGGGTCAGGGGGCCGTCCACCCAGCGGGTGCCATCGGCATCGAGCAGAAAACGCCCCACCAGGTCGGCGGCGGTCATGTCCTCGTTGCAGGCCACCGTGATCAGCGGCTTGCCCAGCTTCCAGGCCATGTACTCGATGAACCGCGACTTCCCGCAGCCGGTCGGGCCCTTGACCATCACCGGCATGCGGGCCGAGTAGGCGGTCTCGTAGGCGGATACCTCGTGGCCCTGCGCCTGGTAGAAGGGTTCCTCGCTGACGAGGTACTGCTCGATCTCGAATCGTTCGTTCATTGACTGGCCTGCCTGCAAGAAATGCGTTCCATCCATTCCGCAGCGTTTCCTGACGAAACGCTCGGGAATGGGCGGAAAGAAAGAGCCGCTCGTCGCCGAGCGGCCAAAGGGAGTATTGCAATGGCCGGAAATGTCCCGGCCAAGCGGGCGGCACTTACTTGTGCACGCCCAGCTTTTCCCGCCAGCTCGGGAAGATGGCATCGGCGTCGTGCGGGAAGGACTCGAACGCCCGGGCAAATTCCTTGTGCTCCTTGGCGAACTCAATCGGGTCGGCCCCGGCCTTCCAGCACTCGTAGGCCTGGCGCAGGGAGATCGCGCCGGCAGCCGGGGAGTCGATGTGGCCGTAGGCGCCACCGCCGGCGGTGTTGATCACGTTGGCGTGGCCCAGGTTCTCGAAGAAGCCCGGCAGACGCAGCGCGTTCATGCCGCCGGAGATGATCGGCGTGGTGGGCTTCATGCCGTACCACTCCTGGTGGTAGACCGGGCCGTCGACGGAATCGCGCTCGATCATGTAGGCGATGTCACGGTCGTCCTTGCCGCCTTCCATCTTGCCGTAGCCCATGGTGCCCACGTGGATGCCGGAGGCACCCTGCAGACGGGACATCTTGGCCAGGACGAAGGCGCTGTAACCGCGCTTGGCACTCGGCGAGGTCACGGCGCCGTGACCGGCACGGTGGTAATGCAGGTACTGGTCCGGGTACTGGCGACGGGCGGTGGTGATCATGCCCGGGCCGCCGACGTAGCCGTCGACCAGGAAGGCCACCTTGTCGGCATCTTCGCCGAAGGTCTCGAGAATGAAATCGGCGCGGGCGCACATCTCGAAGTGGTCGTCGGCGGTGATGTTAGCGGAGAACAGCTTGGCCTCGCCGGTCTCGTCCTGGGCGCGCTTCATGGCGTCGGCCACCAGCGGCATGACCTTCTTCAGCGGCGCGAAGACCTGGTTGCCCTGCGGCTCGTCGTTCTTGATGAAGTCACCGCCGAGCCAGAACTCGTAGGCCGCCTGGGCGAACGGCTCGGGGCGCAGGCCCAGCTTGGGCTTGATGATGGTGCCGGCAATGTAACCGCCGTCGACCACCGGACGGTCGAGGATGCGCCACAGGTCGGAGATGTCCTTGGCCGGGCCGTCGAACAGTTCGATGGCGCGCTTGGGCACGTGGAAGTCGATCATCTTGGCGTGCGCGACGTCACCCATACCCTGGTTGTTGCCGATGGCCAGGGTCAGGAAGGAGACCAGCATCATCCGGCCATCGGTCATGTTGCGGTCGAACAGCTCCAGCGGATAGGCGATCCGCATGTCCTCGTTGGCCTCGTCGATGTGGTAGACGAGTGCGTCGACGCCCTTGGTGAAGTCGTCGGTGGTGGACACCTCGACGTTGGTGCCGGTGGACGACTCGGCCGCGAAGTGGGCGGCGGTCGCCAGGTAGCCGTAACCGGGCTGCGGCTTCATCTGGTAGGCGACGAGGATGTGCTTGCCTGCGGCAATCAGGTCCTCTTCCTTCAACGTGAGATCGGCGTAACGGCTGGATTGATCGTGAGCCATGGTGTCCTCCGGAGTGGCATCAAGGAGCGGCCGCGTATCGGCCGCCAGGTATGCGTAACGAAAAACACCATAATCGGTGGGGTTTATAAATAAAATTCAGAGTTTATAATCAGACATCAAACTATATCTGATAATCAATTTTTCTTATGATCAGACTAACCCTGCGCCAACTCGAAATCCTTGAGGCCGTTGCCCGTCACGGCAGCTTTTCCCGTGCCAGCAAGGACGTCCACCTCACCCAGCCGGCGGTCTCCATGCAGATCAAGCAACTGGAGGAATCCCTGGGCCTGCCCCTGTTCGAGCACGTCGGCAAGAAGATCCATCTGACCGAGGCGGGCAGGGAAACCCTGGCGACCAGCCATGCCATCGGCCGGGAGCTCGACAACCTGGAGCACACACTCGCCGACCTGCAGGGGCTGAAAGGCGGGACCCTGAAGGTCTCCGTGGCGAGCACCGCAAGCTACTTCGCGGCGCGGCTGATGGCCCTGTTCCGGCAGGTTAACCCCGAGGTACGCATCAGCCTGAACGTCGTCAATCGGGCAACGCTACTCCAGCACCTGACCGACAACAGCGTCGACCTGGCGCTCATGGGCCGCCCCCCGGAAGGGCTGGGCCTGATCGCCGAGCCGTTCATGGAAAACCCGCTGGTCGTCATCGCCTCCCCGAGCCACCCGTTTGCCAAGATCCGCAACATTGCCCTCGCCCGTCTGGCCGACGAGCCGCTGGTCGGGCGCGAGCCGGGCTCGGGCACGCGCGGGGCGGTGGAGAAGGTCTTTGCCGAGCACGGTCTCGAGCTCAAGGTCGCCATGGAGATGAACAAGAACGAGGCCATCAAGCAGGCCGTGGAGGCCGGCCTCGGCCTGGGGGTGGTCTCCCTGCACATCGTCCAATCGGAACTGGCCTCCGGGGAGTTGTGCGTGCTCGACGTGCAGGGGTTCCCGCTGATGCGAGAGTGGTACCTCGTCCAGCGCGAGGGCAAGCGCCTTAGCCCGGCCGCGCGGGCCTTCTCCGAGTTCGTGCTGACCGAGGCCAAACGGGCGGCACGGCTTGACCGGGTCCAGTGAGGATCCGACACGTCCCGGTAACGCTCAAGGTTCACCTTGCTTAGCTGAAGTCTGCACCCACCGACATCAGGTAACTGGCAACTCGGAGCCGGCATGCCCGTGCCCGCGCGTGAGGGCGCACACGGGTCCTTCGCGGGGAAGCTGGAACCTGCCGTCCCTGAAAGGGGAGATGAAGGCCATCGACCTGCCGGCCCTCCCCTCGCCTCTGGAGCCCGCCGGGACCGTCGCATTGAAGAAAATGGCGCGAGGCGGCTCTGATTACGGCAAGGCGACTCAGCGCCGGTTGAACAGCCGCGGATTGGCCTCCAGGAACGAGGCAATCCACTGTTCGAGGAACGACCGCCCGGCGGCCACTTTCAAATACCCGTAACCCAACACCGCGATCACGCCGCCCCCGACGGCATCCACGATCAGGTCCCACATGGTGTCGGTCAGCCCGGAGGGATCGCCGAGCATCGGTTTCTGCATGTTGGTGCCAAACCCCTGGTCCATCGAGAACTCGAAGATCTCCCACAGGGCACCGATCCCCAGCGCGAACATGAAGGCGAACAGCGCCACGAACCCCGGCGTCATGTGAAAGCGGATGTTGTGCTTTTCGTTGAGGATGTAGACCAGCAAAAAGCCGACGATGCCCAGCAGGAAGCCCGAGGCGGCGTGCAGCACCAGATCCCACCACCAGAAACGGGTGTAGTAACCCTGCACTTCGCCCAGAAACAACGCGGCGAAGATAAACAGCGTCGCCAGAAGCTTGAGCTCCGAGGGAATGAACACCTCGAAGCGTTTGAACATCAGTACCGGCGCCACGGTCAGCATCAGGATGAGTACCGTCATCACGGAGGTCAGCCACAACCCTTCCCATAGGGCGAATGCCAGCTCGGCCAGCATGATCACCTGGATGACCAGGGTGACGCGTTGGTGGACTCGTCGTCGCTGCATAGGCTCCTTGAGATTGGGCGGTGTTGTCGTCGATGTCGAAAGGGCCGACTCGACCGACTGATGCCGAACATCAGCCGTTGTCACGATTGGAGGGGAAACCGTTTCCGATCGTTCAGGGGACGCGCCCTGGATGGCAATGGAACGCACACCGACGGTGGGAAACCGCCGCGCGGGAACCGGAAACGCGCCGCCTCACGCCGCCCGGATCGAGGCGATCTCCAAGCGAAACGGCCCGGCCCGATGGTCCGCCAGCAGAAAACCCAGCCGATCGATCCGATCCGGCGACAAGCGCGGCGCGTCGGGCACGGCGTGCCCGCGGCGCACTGCCTCGAACTCCGCCCAGGGCAGGCTGACCTCCAGCCATTGGCCGGCAATCGTATCGAAACCGGCGGCGTAGGAAATCCCGGGTGTCGTTTCGCCCGTACCCACCCGACACTGATAGCGACGCCCGTCACCACGAAACCGGATCGCAATCCCAACGCTATCGGCCAGCGCGCCTGGCGGTAACGCCCGACGCACGGAGGCGAACCCGCCGCCATGCTCCAGCGATAGCTCACCACTGAAAACGCCGATCCCGTTGTCGACATGGAACGCACCGGCGGACACACCGCCCATCACGCCATCGTTCACGGCGTACCAAGGAGTCGATGCGGCGGGTTCGAGGAAACTTGTCGGGGTTGTCATGTGACTAACCTAGATCACCGATGCAAGCGCCGCACATTGATCAAACCGAAAACGAGGAGATGTAACCATGCCGAGAACAATCCTGACCTTGGGGCTCGCCTTGACGCTGCCACTGATCGCACAGACCGCCTGGGCGGTCGATGACGAGCCCTGGAACCAACCCGGGTGGGAGCCCGTCACTGAAGAGCAGCGCCAACCGGCCAGCCCCAACGAAATGGCCGAAAGCACTATTGAGGTGCGTGAGCACCAGGGGATTCGCTACCTGACCGGCGGGCTTGGCACCGGAGAGCGCGCCTGGCTGGAGGAGCACGGCTCGTCCTACCCAGTGGTACTGCAGTTCTCGAAGGGCGCGCGCGGCGCGTTCGTCTCGTCAGTGGACGTATCCATCCGCACGCCCGACGGTGAGACACGATTCGAGGCCACCACGGACGGGCCGATGATCTACATCGACCTGCCGGCCGGCCACTACACCGCCACGGCCCGCTACCAGGGACATGACCGCGATTTGACCCTACAGGTCCCCGCCAATGGCCAGGTCAGTCGCTCGATCAACTTCAACTGAGAAACTGGGCATACCGGCCAGAACAAAAAATCCCGGGTCGCCACCGCGAACCCGGGATTTTTCTGATATTTGGTGGAGCCAGGCGGGATCGAACCGCCGACCTCCTGCGTGCCACGCAGGCGCTCTCCCAGCTGAGCTATGGCCCCTCGTACCTGAGGAATGCGCGCATTGTACCGGCACGACGGAGGCTGTCAACACCCTGTCACCGGGATTTGCGCCGATCACGACAAACCGCCGAATCCTCGTCGATGCGAAGGCGAAGCATCGGGGAGATTTCCGTCCCCACCGAGCAAGGCCACGGGATTTTGGTTACATTACCGCCAATCGACCGGGCAGCCCATTTCATCTGCCCGCCCCACCCCTACAACCGACGAGGTACGACATGACGGAGACCAAGGCCCCGAGCGTCTTGTTCGTGTGCATGGGCAACATCTGCCGTTCGCCCACCGCCCACGCCGTGTTCGAGCGACTGGTCGAGCAGGCCGATCTGGCCGATCGCATCCGCATCGATTCGGCGGGCACCCACGCCTACCACGTCGGCAATCCGCCCGATGAACGC
>JAGXGL010000070.1 GCA_024636755.1 Guyparkeria sp.
ATGCTGGTCGATGGATTACGCGCCAGCTCGACGGCTTCGTGCTTGAACTCTCGGCTGTATCGACGTCTTTGGGTCATGAACACCTCCTAGCGGCCCATGATGGGCCTTTTCGAAAGTGTCCGCAAAATCAGGGCAGAACCCGGGGTAGAACCCGGTCCTTGCCTCTGGATACCGGCGCCAACAAAAAGCCCCGCCACGTCTTTCTCGTGGCGGGGCTCTCCTGTCGGCGGTACCTGCGTTACGCTCGCCTTCTTAGGGAGCCAGAGCGAATTGTAACCAACATTGTAACCAACAGGCATTTTTCGGGGGGCAACAGGCTAGGGAAGTAGGCCCTAACCTGTTGATTTTGAATGGTCGGAGTGGAGGGATTCGAACCCCCGACCACCTGCCCCCCAGGCAGGTGCGCTACCAGGCTGCGCTACACTCCGAAACAGGGCGCGCAGGATAGCGTATTTCGTCTTGTCTAGGAAGACCGAAGGCCTGGCAATCGGCTTGGCGGTCGATTTAGATGTCGTGGATGACGTTCCGGTCGTCCTTTCCCAGCGACTGGATGATTTCCGGCCGGCCATAGTAGAAGCCCTGGCCCCAGTCGATCCCCATCTCGCGCAGCATGTCGGCGGTGCGCTCATCGCCGATGAACTCGGCGACGGTAATCAGCCCCATGTCCTTGGCCATGGACTGGATGTGCTGGACGATTTTCTGCGCCCGGACGCTGTCACTCATGTTCTGCACCAGTGCGCCTTCGATCTTGAGGAACGTGAAGGGCATGTCGAGCAGGTAGCGGTAGGAGGAGTAACCGCTGCCGAAGTCGTCCAGGGCAAGTCGCAGGCCGAAGTCGATCAGGGGTTTGAGGGCCATGAGGGCATCCGCCGTGTCCTCAAGCACCTCGCGTTCGGTCATTTCCAGGACCAACGGCTTGGGGCCCGGCTTCTCCACGCCATCAATGCCCTCGCAGGCGGCCTGTGCGTTAAGGATTACCTGCTCCATCAGTTCGGGGTGCTGCAGGAAGTCGCCCGAGATATTGACGAAATGCGCCATCGGCCGGTGAGTGATCGAGGCTGCGCAGTTGTTGATGGTCTGGTTGATGATCTCGAAGTCGATCCGGTGGGCCATCTGCAACCGCGAGGCGGCATCGATGAACAACCCCGCCGGGATGACGTCGCCCTCGGGGGTGATCATGCGGGCCAGGGCCTCGTCGGCGACCACCTCGCCGGTCTTGAGGTCGACGATCGGTTGGCTGGCCGCAACAATGCGCCCTTCGTGGATGGCGCGATCGAGCGCGCCGCCGGTGGTGTACACGGAGGGCTGCAGCAGCCGGTCGGCGTTGACCACGCGGTCGCGGCCGGTGCGCTTGGCCTCGTAGACGGCGGCATTGAGCGCACTGAGCTGGTCTCGCGGCTGGGTGCGGGTCGTTTCGCCGGGACCGAGCGCGCCGTGGCCGATGCTGACGGTAACGGAGCCCAGTGGCGGGGCGTCATCGCCGCCATTGAAGCGGACGCTGGCGGCAGATGAGCGGATGCGTTCGGCGATCTGCTGGCTGCGTTCGGCCTGGCGGGGCGGAATAAGGAGCATGAACTCGTGACCGCTCCAGCGCGCTGTCATTACGTCGTCGGGCACCGCCGCCTGCATGGCGCTGGCGAGATCGCGGATAACCCGGTCGCCGACGTGATAGCCGAGGTAGTCGTTGACGGTCTTGAGCCGGTCGATGTCGACCAGCATCAGGCGATGGCTGCTGTCACCATCCGACTGGATTTCGCGGATGCGCTCGAGCATCGTGCTGCGGTCTGGCAGGCCGGTGAGCGAATCCTGGCTGGTGGGCGAGCAGAGGCTTTCCAACATAACGACCAGTCGTTGGTGCTCGTCGAGCGGGGTTATGCCGAGAGTGATCTCCCGGTTATCCATCAGGCCGACCAGAGAGGTTTCCTCGCCATCGATCAGGGCTGTGCCTAGCGGCGAGCCGGGGTTCATTTGCAGACGGCTTTCCAAGCGTTCGCGAAGGCTCTGGTCGCCGTCGGTCGGGAACAACTCCTCCGCGCGGGGGCTGGCGCTGAGAACGCGGCCGGAGGCAGTGCAAAGAAAGACGATCATGCCCGGATCGGTCCCTCCGTCTGCCGTGACGTTGTCGAGTTGCATCGTCCCTGCTCCTTCCCTGCCTACTATTTCTGCCACCCGACCTATAGGTGAGCGCCACTCGAGCATCCTAGCAGCGAAGTGACGCGATCTGAATCAGCATTATCTGATACAGACCGCCATAACAAACAGCGCATTCAGGAGGCGTTCGTATCGCAGACGGGGTTGGCGTTGATGCCGTCGATGCAGCGAATCAGGGTGTCGATGCGTGGTGCGATGCGGTCGGCTGATTCATTGGCGTCTAGCGCGTCCTCGAGCTCACCGGCCAGTGTCTGCAGCTCGGTTTCACGGCAGCACGCGGCTGCCCCCCGGAGCTTGTGCGCGGCGTGGCGCAGCGTGTCGTGGTCGTCGGCTTGTTCGGTCAGGAGACGGCGGTAGCTCGGCAGTTCATCGCAGAGCAGGCGCGTCAGGAACGGGTCGCGTTCGTCCTTGCGGTCGCTTGTGGCGGGCCCGTTGGCCTCGGGGTCGGCTCGGCCATGTGTCTCGAGGGGGAAGAATTCGCCGATCGCGCTCAGCAGGTCGCCGGCGGTCACCGGTTTGGTCAGTACCCGCTCGATGCCACTGTGCAGCAGATCCTGATGCACGATGCCCTGCCGGTTGGCGGTGATGGCGATGATCGGGGTTTCCAGATGGCGCGGGCGTTTTTTCAGGATGCGCGCCACGCCGGCGCCGGTAATGTCCGGCATGTGCATGTCCGTGAACACCACGTCGATATCTTCGTGATCGGCCAGTGCCAGCGCCTGCTTGCCGTTGGTGGCCTCGAGAACATGGAAGCCCAACTCTCGCAGTGTTTGGCCTAGGTGGGCGAGGTAGACCGGGTCGTCGTCGATCACCAGCGCGGTCCGGCCGGCGAAGGAATACAGGGCGTGTCGCCCCGGTTTGCCATGCCGTGGTTTGCTCGCCCCACTGCCGGTGGGTGGATTGTCGGCCCTGCGAGGCGGGGCCAGTCGGGCCGGGCTACGCCCCGGCCCCGGTGTTGGCGTACCCAGTACCCGCTCGAGCGAGGCGGACAATGCCCGGGCGCGAATGAACAGTGGCAGGGTGAAGTCCGCCCAGTGAAGCGGCGCGGCCGGTCGGCCCCGGATGGTTAGATGGCTTGATAGACCAATGACCCGTCCGGCCAACGAGACCCACTGCCCGAAGGCCGGGTCCTCGTGGTGTCGTTCCACGATTCGCTCGTCGAGGAACAGTAGGTCGACCGGCTGACCGAAATCCGGTTCGACCTGGATGTTTGCCCCCAAGGCGGCGAGGTTGCCCTGCCAGGCACGACGATGTTGTGCCGAGGCGCAGACCACAGCCGCCAGTTGTCCGGCGAGCCGGTCGCCGCTGTCGGGTTCGCCGATCAGGATGGGGGCGCTGAAGATCGCGGTCATCCCAAAGCGGCCGGGTTCGGTTTCGACGACTTCGAGTGCCGAATCGAGATGATGGGAGATGCAACGCAGAATCCAGAGATCGATCAGATCGTCGACCAGCAAGCCCTCGAGTTGCTCGGGCAGCGGTTGTGCGAGGCGCTCCGACAGCTGTTCCTGATCGAGCGAGCAGTGACGGGCCTGCCCATCGACGGTCAGGCGAAAGCGTCCTAGCCGGTCGCCCCCATCGCTCTCGTAGTCGTCCTCGAGTTCGAGCGTGATGGCCGGCTCGCACAGGTGGGCGATGCAGAGGATCTCGTTGATCAGGCGGTCGAGCAGCCGGCGCAGCATCTGTGGATCGAACATGATCTCGCGCGGCAGATCCTGGTAGCCGATGAACTGCAGCACTTCGCCATCGCGCTGGGCGCTGGTCTGCCAGTCGGTGACCAAGTCCTCGCCGGTGGTGCGCAGGTTGACCCGGCCGTCGGTTCGCGTCATGCGTCCGGCGGTGATCTCGTGGTAATCGATGATGTTTTCGATCGAGATGCGTAGGCGGTGGCTGGCATGCCGCATTAGCTGAAGGGAACGAGCCGGCTCCTGTTCGCCGCCGTCGGCCGGGGGCGCGCAGCGGCTCAGGCGACGTTCCAGGGTGGCGAGGCTGTCGACCGCCGAACGGATATGCCCCAATGGGGTCACCCATTGTTGGTTGACCAGTTCGAGCACCGAGGCGGCGGAAAGCTGACTCTCGCCGTCGTTGTGTTGGGTCGGTATCGGTGACTGGCTGGGAGGCGTGGCTTGCGGTGGACGGGACCGTTGCCGGCCCCAAAGAATAGCCACCGACAAGCCGGCAAGCGTCAGCCAGGCGCCGGTCCAACCGATGGTCACCGCCCAGAATGCCGGCGAGGGAAGGGCGCGGTCGGAAACGAGCGCCTCGATTGCCAGTAGCAGCGGCGGGACGACAAGGGCGAGCAAGGCCCACGGCAACGCCGCTCCCAGGGAAGCAAGGCGGCCGGCAAGGCCACGTCGTTTGGGGGGGTGTTTACTGCGTATCGGAGCGTTCACCGAAGGCCTTTGTGGCATACTCGGGGCGCGAGAAAAAACCCGCCTCCCCGTATGATTTTGGGATGAATTTGGTAACTGGAGCGAGCCGGCAAAGCGTATGTTAGGTCACCGTCTTGATCAATTGATCGGCAACACGCCACTGGCGCGTATCCAGCGCCTCGACCCTACGGGTGCGGCCCGAGGCAACGTGATTCTCGGCAAGCTCGAGGGCAACAACCCCGCCGGATCGGTGAAAGATCGCGCGGCCCATTCGATGATCGCACGCGCCATGGAGCGTGGCGAGATCAAGCCCGGCGACCGGCTGATCGAGGCGACCTCGGGTAATACCGGCATCGCGCTGGCGATGGTGGCCGCCACCCTGGGTCTGCGCCTGACGCTGATCATGCCCGAGCACATGTCGATCGAGCGGCGACAGTCGATGGCCGCCTACGGGGCGGAGCTCAAGCTCGTCTCCCGCGAGGAGGGCATGGAAGGCGCGCGCGATCTTGCCGCCACGATGGCCGCGCGGGGCGAGGGCACCGTGCTGGACCAGTTTGCCAACCCGGACAACCCGCGGGCGCATTACCTGACCACCGGCCCGGAAATCTGGGCGGCCACCGAAGGTCGCGTGACGCACTTCGTCTCCGCAATGGGTACCACCGGCACGATCATGGGCACCTCGCACTATCTCAAGGAGCAGAATGCGGGCGTGGAGATCGTCGGTGTTCAGCCCCGCGAGGGCGCGCAGATTCCGGGGATCCGGCGCTGGCCGGCGGAATACCTGCCCCGCATCTTCGAGCCGACCCGGGTGGATCGCACCCTGGATATCGGCCAGGCAGAAGCCGAGGAAATGACCCGGCGGCTGGCGCGCGAAGAGGGCATCATGGCGGGGATTTCCTCGGGTGGCGCGATGGCCGCGGCACTCAAGGTGTCCGCCGAGGCGGAGAACGCCGTGATCGTCACCATCGTCTGCGATCGCGGTGACCGCTACCTGTCTACCGGGGTCTTCCCGGCGGGCTGATTCCCCTGACCGTCCGAGGGAAGGTCTGCACGAATAGCCAATGTCTCTGGCTTACCGGCTTGTTCGCCATCAAGGCGGCGATTCGAAGTCGGGCTCGCTGCCCGACGAGGATCGGCAACACCGAGGGCGGGCAAGCCGGAAAGCCCCGCAGGGCGGGTCGCCAGGCGCCCACCTGCGGTGTTGCAGCGCTTGCGAATGACGACAGCCATTGGGCAGCGCACGGCGCCTTGCATCTGGACGCCTGGCAACCCGCAGAGGCGTTGGCTATTCGTGCAGACCTTCCTTAGCCGGCCCTGCCGCGCCTCCCGTGCGGCAGGGCCTTTGTCTTTCCCCTGTTCGAGAAACCGATGGCCCGCCACCCCAGTCGCAAGAAACGCCACAAGCACGCCAAGCCGCTGCCGCAGGGCGAGTTCGCCGCCCACATCGAATCGCTGACCCTCGAGGGGCGCGGTGTGGCCCATGTTAATGGCAAGGCGACCTTCATCGGCCGGGCGCTGCCGGGCGAGGATGTGCGCTTTGTCTACCGTGACCAGCGCCGGCATTTCGACCTGGGCGATGCGGTGGCCGTGGATCGAGCCAGTCCGGAACGGATCGAGCCGGGCTGTCCGCATTTCGATCACTGCGGGGGGTGCGCGATCCAGCATCTGGCCCCCGAGGCGCAGCTGCGGCACAAGCAGCAGGCCTTGCTGGATCAACTGTCGCGGATCGGGCGGGTGGCGCCCGAGCAGGTGCTCGAGCCATTGACGGGGCCGATCTGGGGCTACCGCCGCATGGCGAGACTGGGCGTGCGCTTCGTGCGCAAGAAGGGGCGTGCGGTGGTGGGGTTCCGTGAGCTCGGCTCGGCGCTGCTCGCCGATATCGACATCTGCCCGGTGCTCGATCCGCGGGTGGGCGAGCGATTGCCGGCAATCGGCGAACTGATCGGTCAGATGGATGCCCGCCGAGACATTCCCCAGATCGAGGTGGGCTGTGGCGATGCGCACTGCGCGCTGGCCTTTCGCCACATGGTGCCGTTGGGTGAGGCGGACCGGGCGCGTCTGGATGCCTTCGCCGACGAGCACGGCTTCGCCATCTTCCTGCAGCCGGGCGGGCCGGACAGCCTCGAGCCGCTGGCGGAGGGGCCGCGTGACGTCTACCCGAGCTACCGTCTCGACGAGTTCGACGTCGAGATCCGTTTCTCGCCGCTGGACTTCGCCCAGGTCAATGCCGAGATCAATCGGCGCATGGTGCGCCAGGCGCTGGACTGGCTTGCAGTGCAACCGGGCGATCGGGTGCTGGACCTGTTCGCCGGGCTGGGTAATTTCAGCCTGCCGTTGGCCCGCCAGGTTGGGCCGAACGGGTCGGTCACTGCCGTGGAGGCCGATCAGGCGATGGTCGATCGCGGTGCGGCCTGTGCGGCGAGCAATGGCATCGAGAACACGCGGCATGTGGCCGGCAACCTGTTCGAGCCCGATGCGGGTCATGGCTGGCTTGCCGAGTCGTTCGATCGTGTCCTGCTCGATCCCCCTCGGGCCGGTGCCGAGGCCATGATCCCGGTGATCGCCCGCATGAAGCCCGCTCGGGTCGTCTACGTCTCCTGCCACCCGGGCTCGCTCGCCCGCGACGTCGGGCGACTGGTGAACGATCACGGCTGGCGGCTGCTGGCCGCGGGCGTGATGGATATGTTCCCCCACACGGCGCACGTCGAATCGATGGCCGTCCTGGAGCCCGGCGTCACTGGGCGAAAATAAGACCGGCAATCGTCAGGCTGCCGTGCAGCAGGGCGGCGGTGACGGTCGCCGCCAGGGCCCGGCGCAGGCGTGCCGGGGTGATGCACCGAGAGATCCCGGCCGGCGACCAGGGAAAGCGGCAGGGCGGCCAGGATCACCAGGGTGGCGACGGGCAAGCGGCCCAGGGCGACCAGGAAAACGGGCACCAGGTAGGCCGGCTGCCGTCGTGGTAACAAAGGCGTAGCGGGCACGGCGCCTGCCCAGGCGCACGACCCAGTGGCACTTTCCGGCGAGGCGGTCGGCCTTGAAGTCCGGGAACTGGTTGATCAGCAGCAGGCTGGCGGTCATCAGGGCGAAGCCGGCCCCCGGCGA
>JAGXGL010000071.1 GCA_024636755.1 Guyparkeria sp.
CCGAGACCTCCTTGTCATCATTCTGGACGTCGTTGCCGGCCATGTTGGCCCGCGCGGCGTGCTTGATCGCCGCGCGGATCTGGTTGTAGGTGCCGCAGCGACAGAGGTTGCCCTTCATCGCCTGATCGATGTCCTCGTCGGATGGATCGGCGTTGTCCGCCAGCAATGCGGCGGCCTGCATGATCTGGCCGGACTGGCAGTAACCACACTGCGGTGCATCCTCGGCCACCCAGGCGAGCTGTACCGGGTGATCACCGGCGGAGGACAGCCCCTCGATGGTGGTGATTTCCTTGCCGTCGGCGGAGGCGACCGGCGTGATGCAAGAGCGGGTCGGCTCGCCATCGACGTGGACTGTGCAGGCACCACACAACCCGGCGCCACAGCCGAACTTGGTGCCGGTCAGGCCGATGTAGTCACGGATGGCCCACAGCAGGGGCATGTCATCGGCGACCTCGAGGGACACGGATCGCCCATTGATGGTGAGTGTTGCCACGGCGGTTCTCCCTGAATTGAATGCAGAGCCTCAAACGCCCCGATTGCCGGGACGATTAGGACAATGCCAAAAAGAGTAGACCGTGATTGCCGGGGCGCAATATGTTTTGAGGAACAGAGCGCATCCGGCGAGGTGCCGCGCGCCGGGAGGACCGGACTTAGGCGCGGTCGGTGATCAGACCGTCGACGATGTGCAGGGTGCGATCCATCCGGGCGGCCAGTTCCAGGTCATGGGTGACCAACACGATGGCGCTGCCCATGGCCTGATTGAGCTCGAGCATCGCCTCGAAGATCGCCTCGGTGCTGCGGGTATCGAGGTTGCCGGTGGGCTCGTCGGCCAGCACCACCGCCGGCCGGGTGACCAGCGCCCGGGCGATGGCGACGCGTTGACGCTCGCCGCCCGAAAGCTCGCCCGGGCGATGATCGAGCCGGTGCCCCAGGCCGACGCGTTCGAGCAGGGTGCGCGCCTGCGACTCGGCCTGTTCGCGCGACTCGCGACGGATGATCAGCGGCATGGCGACGTTGATCAGCGCCGAGAATTCGGCCAACAGGTGATGGGCCTGGTAGACGAATCCCAGGTGCTGATTGCGCAACAGGCCACGGCGGCGCTCGCCAAGGGCGGAGAAACGCTGCCCGGCCAGCCACACCTCGCCTTCGGTGGGCTGATCGAGGCCCGCCAGCAGGGAGAGCAGGCTGGACTTGCCCGCCCCGGACGCGCCGACGATGGCCATCCGTTCGCCGGACTGAATGGCCAGATCGATGCCGCGCAGCACCTCGACGTTGAGGCTGCCCTCGCGGAACGTGCGGGTCAGCCCCTGCGCCTCGAGCACCGGGCGCGGGGTATCGCGAAGATCATTCATGACGCAGAGCCTGGATTATTCATAGCGGAGCGCTTGGGCCGGTTGGACACGGGAGGCGCGCCACGCGGGATACAGCGTGGCCAGGAACGAGAGCACGAAGGCCATCAGGCCGATCAGGCCGACGTCGCCCCAGTCGAGCCGCGAGGGCACTTCGCTGATGTAGTAGACGTCCGCGGGCATGAACTGGGTCTCCGCCAACCCCTCGATCCAGGGCACGATCACGTCGATGTTCTCGGCGATCAGCACGCCGATACCCACCCCGACGGCCGTGCCGATCAGGCCGATGAACACCCCGGTGATGATGAAGATCATCATGATCGACCCCGGGCTGGCGCCGAGCGTACGCAGGATGGCGATATCGCCCTGCTTGTCGGTGACCAGCATCACCAGGGTGGAGACGATATTGAAGGCGGCCACCGCCACGATCAGCGACAGGATGATGAACATCACCGTGCGTTCGATTTGGATGGCACGGAAGAAGTTGGCGTTCGACTGGGTCCAGTCCTGCGCCACGTACGGGTAGCCCAATCGCTGGTTCAGGTCGCGCGCCGCGGCCGGCGCGCCGAAGATGTCGTCGAGCTTCAGGCGCAACCCCGAGACGCCCTCGCCGGTGCGGAACAGCGCCTGGGCATCGGCCATGTGGATCATCGCGGTGCCACGATCGTATTCATACATGCCGACCTCGAACAGCCCCACCACCGTGAAACGTCGCTGCCGCAGCATGCCGCCTACCGGGGTGACGGCCACGTCCGCGCTGATCAGCATCAATCGGTCGCCCAACTCCACCCCCAGCGAGCGGGCCAGGGCCGAGCCCAGCACGATGCCGAATCCGCCGGGCTCAAGGGCAGCGAGTTCCCCTTCCTGCATGTGCGCGCCGATGTCGGTGACCGGCGATTCCCGCTCCGGCTCGATGCCGCGGATGATCGCCCCGGAGACCTCCGAGGAGGCCGACAACATTCCCTCGGACTGTACGTAGGGCGCGACCGCCAGCACGGACGGGTTTTCCGTGATGCGGTCGGCAACCGCCTCCCAGTCACCAAGCGAGCCGCCACGTTCGCTGACGGTGACGTGCGCGGTCATCCCGAGGATGCGCTCGCGCAACTCGTCCTGGAAACCGTTCATCACCGAGATCACCACGATCAGGGCCGTCACACCGAGGGTGATGCCGATGATCGAGGTCGCCGAAATGAACGACACAAACCGGTTGCGTCGTTTGGCGCGCGTGTAGCGCAACCCGATCATCCATTCGAATGTCCGCCGCATGCAGACCCCTGCCTGTGCTGTGGGTGAATATCGTGAAAAGGCCCAGCATGAATCGACTCGCGATGGGCCTTTTCGACCACGAAACCGTCGATTCGTGCCGACGTCCCGCGACCAGAGTCTAAACCGCCAATCGCCAATAGTGGGCGCCCATCAGTGAGCCTGTCCCGCGTCCGCCCGTCATCCCGCTTGCAGGCAACGGCGGCCTGGCGCAGACTAAACCAAAATCGCGCCCAGAGGCCGCCGGGCCCGCCCCAAGCGGGGCATCGGAACCGCCCGACCGACCGGGGCGCGACAGACGATCATTCAGGGAACGAGTCATCAATGCAAGACAAGGAGCCGAACATGACCCCGCTGACGCATCTCGCCCGGCCGCTGGCCGCTGCCCTGCTGGCGCTCGCCGGCATCCTGGCCGCCAGCCCGACGCTCGCTCAGAGCGGCGACAGCGCGGCCTCGGTCCACGGCCTGACTCAGGAACAGGTCATCGCCCGCTTTGGTGAGCCGGAACGTCGCCACGCCCCCGTGCCTGCCACCGGCAAATACCCGACGCCACCGATCACGCGCTGGGATTATGCCGATTTCAGCATCTTCTTCGAGAAGCGCATCGCGCTGCACCGCGTCGAGCACGGGAAATTCCCCCCGCAGTGACTACACTCCTGACACGGACTTAACAACACGCGTAATCGGAGGAAGTGTAATGACTGCCAATATGGGAACGATCGACAAGTGGTTGCGCATCGTGGTCGGCGTCTTGCTGATCGCATTGGCGCTGTTCGACGTGATCGGCTGGTGGGGCTACATCGGCATCATTCCGCTCGCCACCGGCCTGATCAATTTCTGCCCGGTCTACAAGATGATCGGGTTCGACTCGCGTGGCGCGGGGACCGACAAATCCGGAGACGGCCCGGTCTGACCGCCGCAGGTTGCGGCGCCGGGGGAACCTCGGCTCCATCCGGCGATCCCACCTGAATCGATCCGGCCGACGGCCGATCCAGAAGCACGCCCCGCCCCACCGGGATGCCCGAGTGGGGCGGGGCGTTCCCATGTCTGCATACCGCGTCGCTGACCATGGCCCCTATCGTACGTTTCCCATACCGCAGGCCACTCGGGCTGCTACTCCTGCTGGGAGCCGGCTGCACCTCTCTATGGGCCGCCCCGCCCGTCCCGGCGGAGCACGAGTTACCGAGCGCTCTCGACGAGGCATCCGGGCTGGCACAGTCCGGCCAGCATGCCGAATTGCTCTGGACGCATAACGACAATATCAACGATCCCGGCTCGATGGAGCGCGTCACCCCGCTCGTGCACGGGATCGACCATCAGGGACGGCTGCGCCTTAGCGTCGAACTCAACGGCGTAATCCAGCGCGACTGGGAGGCGATCGAAAGCGTCCGAATCGGTGGCTCGCACGGCCTGGTGGTGGCCGACACGGGAGACAACCGCGACACCTGGCCAGACTACGTGTTGTGGTTCATCGACGAGCCAGATGAGATCCCCTCGTCGGCGACCACCCGCGCCACCACGCCCACGCACCTGCTGCGCTTTCGCTACCCGGACGGACCGGCCGATACCGAGGCCATGGTCGTCGATCCACATGGCAGGCAGATCCTGGTGCTCACCAAGCGTGAGAACCCGCCGCGACTGTTCGCCCTGCCACTGTCGGCACGCCAGCCGTTCCCCGACGAGGGCACCCCGCGCGAGCGCCTTGCCAGTGCCGATGTGCAGGAGGCCCAACTGCTCGGCCGGATGGGCGGCCTGGTACCCACCGACCCGATCAACTGGCTGCTCTCACCGTTGACCGGCCGCAAGACCAGCCTGCCCACCGGCATGGCGCTATCGCCCGATGGCCGCCTATTGGCGGTGCTGACCTACTCCTCGCTGTACTTCTTTCGCCGCGACGTGGGCGAACGCTGGAGCAAGGCCATCCGCCGACCGGTCGCGGCGCGCTCGCTACCGCGCATCGATCAGTGGGAAGGCATCGCCTTCGACCGCGGCGCAAGCCAGTTGCATATCGTGCGCGAGGGCACCGGCCCGGGCACCATGCTGCAGATCGAGGTGCCGGAGGCCGCCCTCGCCACACCCGAAACCGAACCCGGCGCCGGCCCACGCCCGGCCGACACACCGGAATCCGACTGAATCAGAGGGAGACGACCATGGCAGAGACCATCCGACGTCACGTTTATGTCAGCGGCCGCGTGCAGGGCGTGTTCTTCCGCGATTTCACCCGGCAACAGGCGCAGGCGCTTGGCCTGACCGGCTGGGTCCGCAACCTCGATGACGGCCGGGTCGAGGCGGTGCTCGAAGGCGAACCGGCGTCGGTGACGACGATGCTGAATAAACTGCGCGACGGCTCGCCACAAGCACGGGTCGAGCACATCGCGGTGCGCGAAGAGCCGCCCGAGGGACTCGAGGGATTCGTGATGACGGGCTAGGCGATTCGTGCAGAGGTTCCTTAAGGAATCTCTGCACGAATCGATAGTGTCTCTGCGGGACCGCCAAGGGGCCAGATGCAAGGCGCGGTGCGAAGTGAATGGCCGTAGCCATTCGCAAACACCGCAACGACGCAGATGGTTCCTTGGCGGCCCGCCCTGGCGGGGCTCGCGGGTTTGTCCGCACTCGTCGTTACCGCCCCTCGACGGGCAATGAGCCCGCCTTCGGCCCGGCGCCTCGATTGCGAACAAACCCGCGAGCCAGAGGCACCATCGATTCGTGCAGAGTTTCCCTAGGCATCGATTTCAAGGCACCGGAGCGGCATTGCGCCGCCGGTGCCTTGAATTTTTTGCGGGCTCCGGCCATTGTATGGCGCAGTCAGCCGGGAACGGCTGCGCGAATCGACGCCACCCTTGGCTTGTCGACAGGTACGCCCTCGGTGTTGTCGCCTCTCAACGGGCCATCGATCCCCGCCGCGGGTGAGATGCGCTTCGCGCAGTGATTCCCTAAACGCCCCTTAAGAACCTCGAGAACCTTTCATGGAAGCCTTTATCGATTTCCTCGCTCGCCACTGGGTGCTGGCCACCGTGGCGGCCGTTCTGATCGTGCTGCTCGTCAGCAATGAACTCTCCCGCCGCCTGCAGAAATTCAAGACACTCGAGCCGGCCGAGGTGGCCCGCAAGGCCGGTCGTGACGGCGTGGCCTTGGTTGATGTCCGCGAAGACAACGAATGGAAGGCCGGGCATATCAAGGGCGCGCGCCACATCCCGCTGGGCAAGCTGGAAAGGAAGCTCGACGATATCCGCAGCGAGAACCCCGACGAGGTGGTGCTGTACTGCCGTTCGGGCAACCGCTCCGCCACGGCAGCGAACATCCTGGTCAAGGGTGGCTTCGAGAACGTCAGCCACCTCGGCGGCGGCATCCTGGCGTGGGAAGGTCAGAACTACCCCGTCAGCAAGGGCAAGTGAGGAGGCGGGCATGACCAGCGACTCCGCCGCGGCGACCGAACAGCCGCCGATCGTCGTCTACCAGAGCCCGCTCTGCCCCTTCTGCCATTTCGCCAAGCGCCTGCTGAAAAAACGCGGGCTGGCGTTCGAGTCGATCAATGTCCAGCTCTCGTCGGCGAAAAAGGACGAGATGATCCAGCGGGCCAGGCGGATCACGGTGCCGCAGATCTTTATCGGCGAGACGCACGTGGGTGGCTACGACGAGCTGGCCGCCCTGGATCGTGACGATCGACTGATGCCGCTGGTGGAGGCTGAGGCACGTCGTGCCGTCGGCGAGCCGCCGGTCGAGGGTGCCTGACGCCCCGCCTTGCTGTCGGCGATGTCTGGTGGGTCTATGATGGGGGTCGGTATGGAGCGAGAGGACGTGTCGCAATGAGTGAATCCAGACACGTTGTCTGTCCCGGCTGTGGGGCGATCAATCGCCTGCCCGCCGAGCGCCTCGGTGGCGGCAAGTGCGGGCGTTGCGGCCAGGCCCTGTTCCCCGGCCAGCCGGTGACGCTGGATGAAGCGGGTTTCGCGCGGCACGTCGAGCGCAACGACCTGCCGGTGTTGGTCGATTTCTGGGCGGAATGGTGCGGGCCTTGCAAGATGATGGCGCCGACCTTCGACCAGCTGGCGCGCGATTTGGCGGGGCGGTTGGTGGTCGCCAAGCTTGAGACCGAGCGAGCGCCTGCCATCTCGGCGCGCTTCGCCATCCGCAGCATACCGACAATGATCCTTTTCTCCGGCGGTCGTGAAATCGACCGCCTCTCCGGCGCCTTGCCGGCCGCGCAGTTGACGCAGTGGCTGGCCGGGCACGGCATCCGCTGAATCGAACGACTACCAGGAAGTACCGACATGGCAGAGGGCGAAAACACCGCCGCCGGCAATGGCCAGGCGACGGAAGGCAACGAACAGCAGTTCTTCGTGCAGAAGATCTATCTCAAGGATCTGTCCTTCGAGTCGCCGCAGGCGCCGGACATCTTCACGCATGACGACTGGAAGCCCGAGGTGAGCGTCCAGGTGGGCAACAATGCCACCCGCCTGAGTGACGCGGCCTTCGAGACCGAGCTGACGATCACCGTCACCGCGACCCACGCCGAGAAGACCATCTACCTGGCCGAGGTGCAGTACGGCGGCGTGTTCACGATCAAGGGTTTCGACGACGACACGCGCCGTCAGTTGCTGGGTGCTTACTGCCCGACGCAGATCTTTCCCTACATCCGCGAGACCGTCGGTGACCTGGTGATGAAGGGCGGCTTTCCGCAGATGGTTCTCCAGCCGATCAACTTCGAGGCCCTGTACATTCAGCACGAGCAGCAACGGGCGGCACAGACGGATGATGCGCCGGATGCCCGGCCGAACTGATCCATCGCGATGAGTGAACCGGAGCAGACACGGATCGCGGTGCTCGGCGCCGGCTCCTGGGGTACCGCGCTGGCAGCCCTGCTGGCGGCCAACGGTGCCCGGGTGCGCCTCTGGGCGCGTGATACCGAGCAGGCGGCGGCCATCGACCGTGATCACCAGAACGCGCGTTACCTGCCGGGGATCGACCTGCCGGAGACGCTGCGTGCCGGTTCCGACTTGTCCTGGGCGGTCGCGGATGCCGACCAGGTGTGGCTGGTGCTGCCGACCAAGATCCTGGGCGAGTTCCTCGCCGAGCACGCCGCGGCGCTGCCCTGTTCGGCGATTTACGTCACCGCCTCCAAGGGGTTCGAGCCCGGTACCGGGCGGCGTATCGACGAACTGGTGGCCGGCGCGTTGGGCGATGTGCCGTTCGCGGTGGTCTCGGGGCCGACCTTCGCCATCGAGGTGGCGCATGGCCGGCCGGCGGCACTCGCCGTCGGCAGCCAGGACCGGGCCGTGGCCGAGCGCGTCGCCGAGGTATTGCGCAACGAGCATATCCGCTGTTACCCCAGCAGCGATGTGGTGGGCATCGAGCTGGCCGGTGGCCTGAAGAACGTGCTGGCGATTGCCGCCGGCGTGTCCGACGGTTTCGGCTTCGGGGCCAACACCCGCGCGGCGTTGATCACGCGCGGGCTGGCCGAGATCATGCGCCTCGGCGAGGCGATGGGTGCACGGGTGGAGACCTTCACCGGCCTGGCCGGCCTGGGTGACTTGGTGCTGACCTGCACCGACGATCATTCGCGCAACCGGCAGTTCGGTCTTCGGCTGGCAAAGGGTGAGTCGGTGGAGGCCGCGGTCGCCGGGATCGGCCAGGCGGTCGAGGGCATCAGTGCCGCCCGCGAGGGGCATCGACTGGCGCAGGCCTATGGCCAGGAGATGCCGATCACCGAGGGTGTCTATCATGTGCTCTACGACGGGCTCCCTGCCCGGCAAGCGGTGGCGGAATTGCTCGCTCGCGATCCGCGTTCCGAGGACTGAGTCCGTCCAGAGACCCTGACCTGTGCCCGTCAGTCCGTCGCCGGCACGATCTCGCGGATCTCCGCGCGATGCTCGCGTACCACGAAGCGCACGTCGATATCCTCGATGCGCATGCCGTAGACCCGGTCCGGGTCGTCGTGGAACGCCGGGCGGGGGTCCTGCGCGAGACTCTGCTCGATCAGCGCGATCCGTTCGGGGGACAGTTGATCCAGCCACGGTTCGGCCGCCCCCCACACCACCGCCAGTCGCTCCGGCGGCGCGCTCGCCCAGCCGCCACGGCTATCCGCCGGGCAGTCGGCGTAGGGCACGTGCGGTTTGACATCGATGATCGGCGTGCCGTCGAGCAGATCCAGTCCGCCCAGGTGCACCCGCACCCCGCCATCGACCGGCTGCACATCAATCAGCCGAACTACCGACAGCCCGATCGGGTTGGGCCGGATCGGCGCGCGGCTGGCAAACACCCCCACCCGCTCGTTGCCCCCCAGTCGCGGTGGCCGCACCGCCTTGCGGTCGCCGGCCTGCATGCGTCGTTTCGCGTGAAACACCCATACCAGCCACAGGTGGGAAAACGCCTCGATCCCCTGCCACGCGGCGGGATCCCGCCATTCGGCCGTGGGTATCAAGATGCCGGTGGCCGCCGGCACGATGCCCGACTGACGCGGGATGCCGAATCCCTCCCGGTAAGGGCTTTCAATGTGCCCGATGGGCTCCATGCGCCAGTCGTCCATCATTTCGCCCCCGTGAAGTTCAGTTGTCGCCACGCCTCGAAGAACACGACTGCCGCGGCATTGGCCAGGTTCAGGCTGCGCGAGCCCGGCACCATCGGCAGGTAGAGCCGCTGTGAGGCGGGCAACTGCTCGAGCACCTCGTCGGGCAGGCCGCGGGTCTCGGGGCCGAACAGCAGCACGTCGTCGGGGCGGTAGTCGACCCGGTCGTAGCGCGTCGTGCCGCGCGTGGAGAAGGCCAGCAGCCGGCCCGGCACGGCCGCTCGGGCCTGTTCGAGATCGGTATGACGGTGGACGTGGGTCAATTCGTGATAGTCGAGGCCCGCGCGGCGTACCGCCTTGTCGGACAACGAAAAACCCAGCGGCTCGACCAGGTGCAACTGCGAGCCGGTATTGGCGCACAGCCGGATCAGGTTGCCGGTATTGGGCGGGATCTCGGGTTCGAACAGCATGATCGATGGCATCCCGGCATTGTAGGCCAGCCGGCTGATACCGCGGCCGTGGACTTGGGCAGATGGCATCGCGGGCTGATGTAGAATGCGGCCCATTCCTGTTCGCCGGCCTGTGACTGCGTGGCGGGCGAATCGAGCAGACACAAATCGAGGTGAAGGCATGAAGGTACTGGTTATCGGTGGAGGCGGCCGCGAGCACGCCTTGGCGTGGAAGATCGCCCAGTCGTCGCGGGTGGAGACGGTCTTTGTCGCCCCCGGCAACCCCGGCACGGCCACCGAGGCCAAATGCCGGAACGTGCCCATCGAGGCGACCAATGTCGCCGAACTGGTCGCCTTTGTCGCCGACAATGCGATTGACTTGACCGTGGTCGGCCCCGAGGCGCCGCTGGTCGAAGGTGTGGTCGATACCTTCCGCGACGCCGGCCTCCCGATCTTTGGCCCCGCCCGCGCAGCGGCCCAGCTGGAGGGCTCCAAGGCCTTCGCCAAGGACTTCATGGAGCGCCACGCCATCCCGACCGCCACCTACCGGGTGTTCGACACCGCGGCCCCGGCGATCGAGTTCGTCCATGAGCACGGCGCCCCGGTGGTGGTGAAGGCCGATGGGCTGGCCGCCGGCAAGGGCGTGATCGTCGCGCAGAGTATCGAGACGGCCGAGGCGGCCATCCGCGACATCTTTGCCGGCCAGTTCGGTACCGCCGGCGCGCGGGTGGTGGTCGAGTCCTTCCTCGAAGGCGAGGAGGCGAGCTTTATCGTCATGGTCGACGGCGAGCACGTTCTGCCGATGGCCTCCAGTCAGGACCACAAGGCCCGTGACGCGGGCGACAAAGGCCCCAATACCGGCGGCATGGGCGCCTACTCGCCCGCCCCGGTACTCGATGATGCCATGATTGCAAAGGTCATGGAGCGGGTGATCGAGCCGACGGTCAAGGGCATGGCCCTCGACGGCCTGCCCTACAGCGGCTTTCTCTACGCCGGTCTGATGATCGGCTCGGATGGCGAGCCGCAGGTGCTCGAGTTCAACTGCCGCTTCGGCGATCCCGAGACCCAGCCGGTCCTGATGCGCCTGGACAGCGACCTGGTCGACCTGCTCGAGGCGGGTGTCAACGGCACGCTCGATACGGTGACCGCCGAATGGACCCCGCAGGCCGCCGTGGGCGTGGTGCTGGCCTCTGCCGGCTACCCGGAGAGCTCGTCGAAGGGCGACGTGATCACCGGCCTCGATGCGCTGCCCGAGGGCGTGAAGGCCTTCCACGCCGGCACGGCCGAGCAGGACGGCAAGGTCGTCACCAACGGCGGGCGCGTGCTCTGCATCACCGCGCTGGGCGAGACCGTCGAGGCCGCGCAACAGACTGCCTACACCGGGGTCGACAAGGTCGAGTTCGCGGGCGGCTTCTGCCGTCGCGATATCGGTTGGCGGGCGATCGGCCGCTAACGAGCGCAAGCGAAGGCCTAGCTGGTCAGCCGGTCCTCAGTAGCGATGCCCTAGTCGTCTTCGGCGTGCTCGTGCTCCTCGCTCTCTACCAGGGGCACGTCGCCTAGTTGCCACCAACCGAAGGCGGCCAGTCCCAGTGCCAGCAGCACCATGAGGGTGAAGGCGGGAATTCGGGTCTTCATGCCTGGTCCTCCTCGGGGCGGTTGAGGCGTTTGCGGCCGGTGATCATGGCGCGAACGAGGTTCTCGCGATGCGCCAGGCTGCTGAACAGCACGCCGGCAACGTGCAGGCCGACCAGGGCGAGGGTGACGTTGGCGAAGAACTCGTGGGTTTCCTCCAGTGCCTCTTCGCCCGCTTCCCCGGCCAAGCCGAGCCCGCTGACGAGGCCATGCAGGGCGTTGCCCGATTCGGAGCCGAGCACCAGCATGCCGAGCACGGTGGTGGTCAGCAATGAGCCCATCAGGGCGATCACCATCACGCCGCCGGCCGGGTTGTGGCCCAGGTAGCGGCGTGCGCGTCCGGCGAGGGTCGACTTCAGGTAGACGAACACCTCGCGGGGACGGCGGACGAAATCGGCGAATCGGGCGTGCTTGCTGCCGACGAGTCCCCAGGCGATGCGCAGCACCACCAGGCTGAAGACGAGATATCCGGCCCAGACGTGAACGCCGAGCCAGTCGTCCTCAACCAGGTAGGCGGTGAAGAATCCGCCCACCAAAAGCCAGTGAAACAGCCGTACGAAGCGGTCCCAGACGGTGATTTCGCGGCCGGTTGTCATTTCGATGGCCCTCTCGATCTTGTAAGTGACCGACAGGATGCGCGTCCTTCCTGAAATGACCCTGAACGATGTGTGCGTGCCGACTGGGGCGCGAACGACAGGGAAACCTGCTTAACTGAGTGTTCCAGCGCAATCGCGACATCAGCAGGAGAAGACCACCCATGAGACGACATGCCCTTTCCCTGTTGGCGAGCGTACTTGGCGCGCTGGCCGCCCCGCTGGGGCTGGCGGCCGAGACGTCGCTTGGCGTCGGTGATCCGGCGCCTGCCTTCGCCCTGCCCGACCAGCACGGCGAGATGCGTCGCCTAGAGGACTACCGCGGCCAGTGGCTGGTGCTGTACTTCTACCCCAAGGACGACACGCCCGGCTGCACCACCGAGGCCTGCAGCTTTCGCGACAACATCAATCGGCTGATCGCGCAGGATGCGGCCGTTCTGGGCGTGAGCATGGACAGTGTGGAAAGCCACGCCGCGTTCGCGAAGGAATACGAACTGCCCTTCCCGTTGCTCGCGGACCCGGAGGGAGAGGTGGTCGAGCGCTACGGCGCGCTGAGCGACTTCATGGTGGTGAAATTCGCCAAGCGCCAGACATTCATCATCGATCCCGACGGAAACATTGAGACCATCTACCGCAAGGTGAACCCGGACGAACACGTCCGAGACGTGCTCGATGACCTCAAGGCATTGCGGGCCGCCGACTGAGCAGGCGGACAACAAAAAACCCCGGCGCCGGCCGGGGTTTTTTTGTTTCAGCGAAGAACGCCTGCGTCAGCCGCGGCGCATCGAATCGTAGAACTCGTTGTTGGTCTTGGTCTGCTGGAGCTTGTCGAGCAGGAATTCCACCGCCTCGAGTTCGCCCATCGGGTGGAGGAATTTCCTCAGGATCCACATCTTCTGCAGTTCCTCGGCATCCGTGAGCAGTTCCTCGCGGCGGGTGCCGGAGCGATTGATATTGATCGCCGGGTAGGTGCGCTTTTCCGCGATGCGCCGGTCGAGGTGGAGCTCCATGTTGCCGGTGCCCTTGAATTCCTCGTAGATCACCTCGTCCATCTTCGAGCCGGTGTCGACCAGCGCGGTCGCGAGGATGGTCAGGCTGCCGCCCTCCTCGACATTGCGCGCGGCACCGAAGAAGCGCTTGGGGCGGTGCAGGGCGTTGGCGTCCACGCCGCCGGTGAGCACCTTGCCCGAGGACGGCACCACGGTGTTGTAGGCGCGTGCCAGGCGGGTGATCGAGTCGAGCAGGATCACCACGTCGCGCTTGTGCTCGACCAGGCGCTTGGCCTTCTCGATCACCATCTCGGCGACCTGCACGTGGCGCGGGGCCGGCTCGTCGAAGGTCGAGGCGACCACCTCGCCGCGCACGGTGCGCTGCATCTCGGTCACTTCCTCGGGCCGCTCGTCGATCAGCAGCACAATCAGATCGCACTCGGGATGGTTGTGAGCAATGCTCTGCGCGATGTTCTGCAGCAGCATCGTCTTGCCGGCCTTCGGGGGCGCGACGATCAGGCCGCGCTGGCCCTTGCCGATCGGCGAGACGATGTCGATGATCCGCGCGGTCAGGTCCTCGGTCGAGCCGTTGCCGCGCTCCATCCGCATGCGTTGCTCGGCGTGCAGCGGCGTGAGATCCCCGAACAGGATCTTGCTCTTGGAGGCCTCGGGCTTCTCGAAGTTGATCTTCTCGATCTTCAAGAGCGCGAAGTAGCGCTCGTTGTCCTTGGGCGGGCGGATCGAGCCGCTAATGGAGTCGCCGGTCTGCAGGTTGAAGCGGCGTATCTGCGAGGGCGAGACGTAGATGTCGGCCGGCCCGGCGAGATAGGAGCCGTCGGAGCTTCGCAGAAAGCCAAAGCCGTCCGAGAGGATTTCCAGCACGCCGTCACCGTGGATCGACTCACCGGTTTTCGCGTGGGCCTTGAGCAGGGCGAAGATGAGCTCCTGCTTGCGGGTCCGGGCGATGTTTTCCAGCCCCATCGACTGGGCCAGATCCATGAGTTCCGGAACGGGCTTGCTCTTGAGTTCGGTTAGATTCATTCGGGAGGATTCGTCGTGGGGACCGCGGCGGGCCACAGATGGAAAATCAACGGGATGTCGAAAGGAGAAATCAAATGCTGAGATCGGTAGGCCACCGAGGTGTGGCCGGACGACAGAAGGGATGTGTCGTCTCAGGGAGTCGCTGAACGCATCCGAGTGACTTGCAGCCGTTGGGTCGTTAAGACCTCAGGGCGGGCAGAGCGGGACGGATGGAGTGCAGCAGTCCCTTGATTGGCGGGGATTCTGGCACAGAACCGACCAGTTGCCAAACAGGGCGGCCCCGCTCGGCGCAGATTGGGTCGGTTCCCGTGTCCCCGGTGGTTACAGGGCCGAGTCGATGAAGTCGGTCAGCTGCGACTTGGATACCGCGCCCACCTTGGTGCCCTCGACCTTGCCGCCCTTGAACAGCATCAGGGTCGGAATGCCGCGGATGCCATTTTGGCGCGGGGTTTCCGGGTTCTCGTCGATGTTCACCTTGGCGATCTTGAGCTTGCCGGCATAGTCCTCGGCAACCTCGTCGAGAATCGGCGAGATCATCTTGCAGGGTCCGCACCATTCGGCCCAGAAGTCGACCAGCACGGGCGTGTCGCTGTTGATGACCTGGGCTTCGAAATCCGCATCGGATACGTAGACGATGTTGTCGCTCACGGCATGACTCCTAAATATCAGTGACTGTTAATGCCTGTCGGGCAATTGTTCATCCCTTGACGCCGCTTTTCAAGCGACTGCGCCTTGCGGTGCTATTCTGCCGCTCGGCAGCTCGCTCGGGCGTGCCGAACATACGGAGTATGGCCCGACCTTCCCGACGACGCAAAAGGAACCCTCCTTCCATGGCCTCTTTGACCGAGCTCCGCTACGTGGTCGCCGTCGCGCGCGAGCGGCATTTCGGCCGTGCCGCGGCGCGCTGTTTCGTCAGCCAGCCCACCCTGAGCGTCGGGGTCAAGCGGCTGGAATCCTCGCTCGAGGTGCAGATATTCGAACGCGCCAGTCGCTCCGAGGTGCAGGTCACCGCCGAGGGCCGCGCGATCATCGAGCAGGCCGAGCGGGTGCTTGCCGAGGTGGAGCGCCTCGAAGATCTGGCCCACACCCGCCGTGATCCGCTCGCCGCTCCCTTGCGCGTGGGACTGATCCACACGGTCGGTCCCTACCTCCTGCCCCGCCTGATCGGCCGGTTGCATCAACTGGCCCCGAGGATGGCGATCGAGATCACCGAGGGGTTGACCGCCGACCTGGCCGAACAGCTCGAGCGCGGCGAAGTGGATGTAGTGGTGTTGTCCCTGCCGTTCGAGGTACCGGGCGTGGTGGTCGAGCCCGTCTACCGGGAGCCGTTCACCGTGGCGGTGCCGGTCGGTCATCCCCTGGCCGGGCAAGAGGCGATCGAGCCCGACCAACTGGCCGAGCACGATTTGCTGCTGCTCGGCCAGGGGCACTGCTTTCGGGACCAGGTACTGGGCGTCTGCCCGCGCTGCAACGACGGCCGGGCGTTCGGCCGATTGCAGCGCACACTGGAAGGCGGCTCACTGGAAACGATGCGCATGATGGTCGCCAGTGGCGCGGGCATTACCGTGCTGCCCTGCGCCTCGACCTGGGCGCAGGACGAGGGCACGCAGGCGTTGGTGCGCTACCTGCCGTTTGCCAGTGATACGCCCACCCGGGACATTGCGCTGGCCAGCCGCCGGCGTTTTTCGCGGCCGCAGGCCGTGGAGGTGTTGGCGCAGTCGATTCGCGAGACCCTGCCGGCCTGTTGTGAGCCGCTGGGCGGCCAGGTCGATGGCGATGCCGTCAGTCGAGAATGACGACCTCTTCGGCCTGCGGGCCCTTGCGGCCCTGACCGATCTGGTATTCGACCTTTTGGCCTTCGTCGAGGCGCGAGGCGCCGCCATCATTGATGGCGCGGAAGTGGACGAACAGATCCTCGCCGTTGTCGCGGATGATGAAGCCAAAGCCCTTGTCGATGTTGAACCACTTGACCTTGCCGGCCTCGCGGACCGGTTCGTGCTCAACCGCGACTTCCTTGGGGCGCAGGCTGGATGTGGCGGAACGCGGGGCGAGCCACCCGGCCAGCAGGGAGATGATCAGTATGACGGCCGCCGAGACGAGAAACTGCAGCAGCCGCTGGTCGATGTAGTCGTAGATCTGGCCGATGGCCAATGCGCCGATGAAGGCGAGTCCGAGGGTGACGATAAAGGCGGTAAGTCGAGAGTCCTGCCAGGTTTTCATGGGTGGGATAGGTTCCGTGTTGATTGTGTGTCGTTATTCGAGAGGACGGCCCACCGTGAAACCGTTCCGGCGGGATATAGGCCGGATGTCATCAATCACGCGGGGGCTCGCGGCTGGTATTCTGTCACATTTGCCTCATGCCTGAGGCCCCGAATCGGGTCGGGGCGAGGCGAATCACGGGAGGGGGTCATGTCCGGCAAGCCGTATCAGTGGGTCGACGAGACGGTCGAGGAGATGGGGGCGCGCTTCGGTATTCGCGCCACGGAAAAACTGCTCGACGAGCAGACGCCCTACCAGCACCTCGAGGTCTGGCGCACCCAACATTGGGGTAATTTGATGCGGCTCGACGGGGTCATGATGCTCTCGTCGCTGGAGAACTTCGTCTACCACGAGATGATGTCGCACCCGGCGCTGCAGACCCATGCGGCCCCGCGCCACGTCGTGATCATCGGGGGCGGTGACTGCGGCACGCTGACCGAGGTGCTCAAGCACCGCGAAGTCGAGTCGGTGGTGCAGATCGATATCGACGAGGCAGTCACCCGGGCCGCCGAGCGCTTCTTCCCGGAGCTGACCGCCCACAACGACGACCCGCGCGTGGACCTGCGCTTCGAGGATGGCGTGGCCTGGATGCGTAACGCGCCGACCGCGAGCGTCGACGTGATCATCGTCGATTCGACCGATCCCATCGGTCCGGGCACCGGCCTGTTTGGCCCGGATTTCCTGGCCGACTGCCACCGCGTGTTGCGCGACGACGGCATCATGGTCGGGCAGAGCGAATCACCGTTCTATCACATGCCGTTGATGATCGATTACCACCGCGCGATGCGGGATGCCGGCTTCGCCGAGCGTCGCTCGCTACTGTTCCCGCAGCCGGTCTATCCGGGGGGCTCGATCACCGGCACCCTGGCACGCAAGACCGGCTCGCTCGACGAGATTCGCCCGCTGGCTGCTGATGTCGCCACCCGCTTTTACCGCAGCGAGTTGCACCGCGGTCTGTTGGCCATCCCGCCCTTCATGCAGGAGGCGCTCGGCGACGTCTGATCGCCCCGCCTGATCGGCCCGGGCACTTCCTCGCCTTGCCCCGTCCACAGGCTGTGCCCCTCGCGCAAGCGGGGGCGCGGCCATTGGCTCCATTCGCTCCGAGACCCTGACCTGTTTATGACCGAAACCGACTGGCCTGAATTGATCATCGTCCGGCCCGCCCCGGAAATGCAGTTGAAGTCGGGGCCGACGCGCCGCCGCTTTCGCAACATCCTGATGAACAACCTGCGCGTGGCCCTCGACGGCGTGCCGCACGAGCTTCGCGTCGACCAGGGGCGGCTGTTGCTGCGCACCCGCGAGATCGAGGTGGCCGCCGAACGACTTGAGCGCGTCTTCGGCGTGGCCTCCTACTCGCCGGTCGAGGCGGTGGTCGAGCCGACCGTGGCGGCGCTGGTCGAGGCGGCGCGAACGCGCTTTGCCGAGATCGTGCGCGGACGGACCTACGCGGTGCGCTGCAAGCGCCATGGCGGCGCGCACCTGTCGACCCGTGAGGTCGAACGCCAGGTGGGCGCGGCACTCAACCCGTTCGGCACGGTCAATCTCGATCGGCCCGAGGTGCGGGTCGAGATCGATCTGGTCGAGGCGGGCGCCTGGGTCTTCACCCGGCGCCAACCCGGGCCGGGCGGGGTGCCGCTGGGGGTGCAGGACCGCGCGGTGACGCTGATGTCCGGCGGTTTCGACTCGGCGGTGGCCGCCTGGTACACCATGCGCCGCGGCGTGGGCAACGACTACGTCTTCTGCAACCTCGGTGGGGCGATCCACGAGAACATGGTGGCGCGCCTCACCCACCGGCTGGCCGGCGACTGGGCCATCGGCGACCGCCCGCGGCTGTTCGTGGTCGATTTCCTGCCGGTGGTCGCCGACATGCGTGAGCGGTTGCCGGGCGAGGTGTGGCAGGTGGTCCTCAAGCGGTTGATGTATCGCGCCGGCGAAGCCATCGCCCACCGCATCGGCGCCCAGGCGCTGGTCACCGGCGAGGCGCTTTCGCAGGTCTCCTCGCAGACCCTGTCAAACCTCAACAGCATCGATTCGGCCAGTGGGCTGCCCGTGCTGCGACCGCTGATCGGCTTCGACAAGAGCGAGATCATGACGCTCGCCCGCCGGATCGGCACCTACCAACTCTCGGAGGGCGTGCCCGAATTCTGCGCCCTGTCGAACAGCAAGCCGCTGGTGGCCAGTCGGCGCGGGCGCATCGAGCGCGAGGAGGCACAGCTCGACAAGACGCTGCTCGAGCAGGCGGAGGCCGAGGCGCGCGAGATTGATCTCGCCGCGTTGACGGTGGAGGATCTGACTGAACCCGATATCCTCGCCGATGTCATCCCGGCCGATGCACAGATCATCGACTGCCAGCCGCCACGGCGTTTTCGTGACTGGCACCTGCCCGGCGCGGTCAATTACCCGCCGGACGAGCTCGCGCGGCGCTTCGAGTCACTGCCGCGGGATCGCCCCTACCTGCTTTACTGCCTGCGCGGGGCGAACGCGCC
>JAGXGL010000072.1 GCA_024636755.1 Guyparkeria sp.
CGCTGCGGCTGTTGTGCATTTGCCAGCCGGCCTATTCCGACGAGGATACCGAATTCCTCGACACCCCCGACTCCAGCGACGGCAACACCTGAACGACATGGTCATCCAGCGCAGCACCCTCGAATTCCTGATTATCGCCCTGGTCCTGGGCAGCATCATGGCCGCCACCCTCTGGCTCGGTCACGGCGCTGGCGTGCTGTTCCTGGTCGGCTGGGGCGTGGCTGGCTTCATCTATCTCAAGCGCCAGAAGCCACGCAAAACCGGATCGGACGACATCCCACCGGATTGAGTCAGTCGGCCATCTCCTCGGCCATCAGTGCCCGCACCCGCTCGAGATCCGCCGGGGTGTCCACGCCGGCAGGCGGCGTGACCTCGGCGATCTCGATGGCGATGGTCTCGCCCATCGACAAGGCACGTAACTGCTCGAGCTTTTCCAGCCGCTCGATCTCCGGGCTGGCCGTTGCGACGAAGCGGCGCAGGAACCCCGCCCGATAGGCGTACAGGCCCAGGTGACGGAAACCGAACAGCCCCGCCTTGCCCGAGTCGGGCACCCCGTCACGATGAAACGGAATCGGCGCGCGCGAGAAGTACATCGCCTCGGCACGCTCGTTGGCGACCACCTTGACCGCATCGGGCGAGAGAAAATCGTCACGCCCGGTGATCGGCACCATCAGGGTCGCCATCGCCGCCTCGGGCTTGGCACGCAGCAGATTCGCCACCTGGGCGAGCAGTACGGGCGGCATCATCGGCTCATCGCCCTGCAGGTTGACCACCACCGTGTCGTCGGGGAGCTCGAGGTGATCGATCACCTCGGCCAGCCGGTCGGTGCCGGACTCATGCCCCTCGCTGGTCAGCACCGCGCGCGCACCGATCTCGGCCGCTGCCTCCTGGACGCGTTCGTCGTCGGTAGCGATGACCACGTGCTCACTGCCCGCTGCGACGGCCCGCTCATAGACCCAGTGGATCATCGGTCGACCACCGATGTCCGCCAGCGGCTTGCCCGGCAGGCGACTCGAATCGTGCCGCGCCGGGATGATGATCCAATCGTTCTCGGCCATCATGTCCCGGTCTCTCCCTTGCCCGGGTGCTTCTTGCGCCACGCCTGGTATTCCTCGTCGGGCAATCGGCGGGCCTCGTCCTCCAGCATCACGGGGATGCCGTCACGGACGGGAAAGGCAAGGTGGGCCGACAGCGAGATCAGCTCGTCGTTCGGCTTGTCGTAGATCAGCGGCCCCTTGGTCACGGGGCACACGAGGATATCGAGCAGCTTCTTGTCCATCGACGGTTTCACCTTGTGGAGACCTCGGGGCGGCGGCCTGCCGGTCGCCCCAGGGGCATCATGATTGCAATGTGTTCAGGGTATTCTCGAGCAGTGTCGGCGGCAGTTCGATGCCACCCCGCACGACCAGCACCTGGCCGGCTCGTGTCGGCATCTCGGGCCATTTGACCGCATCCTTGTCCGTCATGACAACCGGGCGGCCATCGGCCAGCCACGCGCGGGCCTGCGTCTGTGTCGGCGCGGCGTGATCATCGAGAGCACGGGCGTCGATCACCACCCCCTGCGCCTCGAGCATGGCGAAGAAACGCGCCGGGTTACCGATCCCGGCCAGCGCGATTACCTCCCTGCCAGCCAGGTCCGTGATCGGCCGTTCGGACTGATCGAACAGATCGATCACCCCCTGCGGGTGGAAATCGATTCGCCAGGCGGGCACGCCACGCGTCCCCGCCCCGTGACGGGATGGCTCGTCACCGTTGACCAGCACCGCATCGACCTCGTCCAGCACCGCCGGCGACTCGCGCAACGGGCCGGCCGGCAGGCACCAGCCGTTACCGAGCCCGCGCTGGCCATCGACCACCACCCACTCGATCGTGCGCGCCAGTTGATGATGCTGCAGCCCGTCATCACTGACGATCACGTCCACCTCGGGATAGCGGGCCTTGAGTTGCCGGGCCGCCTCGCGTCGGTACGGATGCACGATCACCGGCACGCCGGTGCGCCGGTGAATCAGCCAGGGCTCGTCGCCGCAACTCGACGGGGCGACCGCCTCGGCGAGATCGACCGGCTCGATGCCTACCTTCACGCCAAACCCACGGCTGATTACGCCGGGGGTGTGCCCGGCGGCGCGCAATGCCTCGACCAGCGCGATCACCACCGGCGTCTTGCCGGTGCCACCGACGGTCAGGTTGCCGACCACGATCACCGGGCAATCCGGCGCCCGACCAGACGCTCGCCGCCGGCGCCGGGCGGCCTCGGCACAGACCAGCCGGCCCAAGGGCCAGAGCAGCCGGGCCCACAGGCCGCGTCGTTGCCAAAAGCCGGGGTAGCGCATCAGTCGGCCTGGTCGGCGAATTGCAGCCGGTACAGGCCGGCATAGGCGCCATCGGCGGCCAACAGATCGGCGTGACGCCCCTGCTCGACAATACGCCCGCCGTCCATCACCACGATGCGATCGGCGTGTTCGATGGTCGACAGGCGATGGGCGATCACCAGCGTGGTTCGCCCGCGGGTGAGATTCTCCAACGCGCGCTGGATGAAGCCTTCCGAGCGGGTATCGAGCGCGGAGGTCGCCTCGTCGAGCAGCAGGATCGGTGCATCGCGGTAGAGTGCCCGGGCGATCGCGATCCGCTGACGCTGGCCGCCCGAAAGCAGCACGCCGTTCTCGCCGATATTGGTCTCGAAGCCCTCGGACAGTTGCTCGATGAACTGGTCGGCAAACGCGGCCTTGGCCGCCTCGCGCACGCGTTCCAGGTCGAAGTCCGCCCCGTCGGCATAACCGATGTTCGACGCGATGGTGGTGTTGAACAGCACCGTCTCCTGCGAGACGTAGGCGAACTGGCGGCGCAAGTCGGCCAACGGCAGGTCATCATGCTGATACTCGTCCAGACGGATCGCGCCCTGCTGGATCTCGACAAAACGAGGCAACGCGCCCATCAGGCTCGACTTGCCGGCGCCGGATTGGCCGACGAAGGCGACGGTCTCGCCGGCGGCGATCTCGAGCGACACGCCGCGCAGTACCCAGTCCGGATCGTCATGATCGCCCGGGGCCGGCTCCCGGTAACTCAACCAGACGTCCTCCATCGCAATCCGGCCTGTCACCCGGTCGACCGACCGGGTGCCCGTCTCCGATTCCTGCGGCTCGTCGAGCAGCGCGAACAGGCTCTCGCCGGCAGCGATGCCCTTCTGGATGATGGCGTTGAGGTTGATCAGGCGCTTGGCCGGCGCCAGCGTCATCGCCAGCGCGGTGATGAACGAGACGAACGTGCCGACGGTGATGTCGTCCATGCGATCGCCGCTGGTGGCAAACCACACCACGCCGGCCACGCCGATGGCGAGCACGAACTGCGTCAACGGCGAGGAGGCCGCCTGCACCGCCTGCATCTTCATGAAGGCGCGGAAGTTGTACTGGTTCTGGCGATCGAAGCGGGCGCTCTCGTAACCCTCGCCCCCGTAGAGCTTGACCACGCGATGCCCGCTGATGGTCTCCTCGGCGACGTGCGAGACCTTGCCCATCGACTCCTGGATGCGACGGGCGTAACGGCGGAAGGCCTTCGAGATGCCCGCAACCATGCCTACGAGGATGGGCAGCAGGACCAGGATGAACAGCGTCAGCTGCCAGGACAGATACAGCATCCACACCAGCAGGCCGATCACGGTCACGCTGTCGCGGATCAGGATGGTGAGCGCCTTGGAGGCGGCTTCGGAGACCTGCTCGCTCTGGTAGTTCAGCCGGGTGAGCACCTCGGTCGACGGCACCCGGTCGAAATAGCGCGGCGGCAGGTGCAATACCTGGGCGAAGGTGTCGCGGCGCAGGTCGCGGATCACCGAGCGCCCCACCCAGGCCATGCCGTAGTTGGAGGCGAACTCGCCGACCACGCGGAAGACGAACACCGCCAGCAACGCCACGGGCATCCAGGTGACCAGGGTCGGATCGCGCTCGACGAAACTGCCGTCAAGCAGCGGCTTCATCAGCGCGGCAAAGCCCACCTCGGAGAGCCCCGCGACCACCATGCCGATGATCGCGATCACCAGTATCCGCGTATAGCGCCAGGTGTAGTTGAGCAGCCGCCGGTAGGTTTCCCAGCCGGCCGCAGAGTTAGCTTTCTGATTGAGCGAATCCGGGTTCATCGTGGTGGTGTCGTCCCCAAGCCGATCTTCTCGATGCCGGCGCGGCGGGCCTGATCGAGCACCGTGACCACGCGCTGGTTGACCACCTGGGCATCCGCCCAGAGCACCACGGGGCGGCCGTCATCGGCCACTTCGGCCAACACGCGCGGCAACTGCTGCTCGGTCACGCGCATCCCGTCGATGGCGATCTCGCCGCGGGCATCCAGTTCGATCACGTGGTTCTCCAGTTCGGCGCGTTCGCTGCTACCCGATTCGGACACGGGCAGATCGACCTTGAGGGTGCGGTCATGGACGAACGTCGTGGTCAGCATGAAGAAGATCAGCAGCATGAAGACCACGTCGATCAACGGGATCAGGTTGAGTTCGAGCGGTTCGCGCGGTCGCTGGCGGAAATTCATGCCGCCTGCCTCCGGCCCAGCCCCGCCGGGTGAATCATGTCGACCAGGCGAATCGCCTCGGCCTCCATGTCGATCACCAACTCGTCGATCAGGCCACGGAAGTAGCGATGAAAGATGAACGCCGGCACCGCAACCATGATGCCGGCGGCGGTGGTGATCAGCGCCTTGGCGATGCCACCGGCCAAAAGCTCGGGCGCGACCGCACCGGCTCCGCTATGGGATGTGATCGCCTGGAAGACGTCGATGATGCCGATCACCGTCCCCAGCAGGCCGAGCAGCGGGGCGATCAACGCGATCGTGCCCAGCGTGTTGAGGTAGCGCTCCATCTGGTGGGCGACATGCCGGCCGGCATCCTCGATGCGCACCCGCATGCTCTCGGCCGAATGGCTGCCCGCCAGGCCCTCTGCGAGGATTCGACCCAGCGGCGACACCCGACCCAGCTCGTCGAGCCGCGCTGCCGTGATGCCGCCGTGGCCCTGCCAGGATCGAACCATCCCGACCGGGTCGCCACCCATGATGCGGCCGCGACGCAGGGTGTAAAGACGCTCGAAGATGATCGCCATGGCGATCACCGAGGCAATGATGATAGGCAGCATCATGCCGCCGCCGGCCAGAACGAGATCAAGCATGTTCGTGGTGGTCCTTTTCCGTGGATGGAGGTTTAGCCGGCCATAGCGAACCGGCCCGCCCGGCCGACGAATCGATCCGGGCCGGTCATGCCGGATGCATCAAAACGGCGAGATCTGCTTGTCTTCGGGCCAGCGCACGCGGTAGCCGAAGTCGATTTTCCAGGACTCATCGGGCGCCAGCTTGCGCTCGTAGGCCCAGACACCCTTCTGGCCATCGAACTGGCGTTCGTCCGGCGTGTCGCTCTCCGCGAGCGCCTCGACCACGATATCGGCATCCAGCGGCGTGGGCATGCGCACCAGCACGACCACCGGCACGGCGTTCTGGTGCCGGCTGGTGACAGTGACCTGACGGCGACGTTCGATCTGTTGAAGCTTGCCGATCAGGCCATGACCGGCTCGCTCGTCCGGCGGGGCCTGGTAGTCGACGACCAGTCGGGGATCGACACCGAAACTCAGCTCGACCGGCTCGTCGGGCTTGAGGGCCGACCGGGAAAGGCCGGACTGTTGCTGTCCATCGCGATGAATCTCCCACCGGCCAGAAGGTAATGGGTTGACGATACTGGGAGCGAACCGGCCAACTACCACCGCATCTCGGCTAAGTTGCGGCGCGATCCGCAAGGAGATATTGGCGTCGAGCGACTGTTCCAGCACCACCAGGCTCACCCCGCCCTCGCCACTGGGAATCGCCGCCGGCTTGTTCACGGCGATGCGCGTGGCAAAGCCGGTCTCGTCTTCGACCCGTCCCGCCTCGGCAAAACCGGCGGCGTCGGCGCGCATCAGCGAACTCTGGGCCATCGGGCGAACCGGTGCGCCATCGTTCGGGTCGATGAACCCGATGGTCAATGGCGAAAGCTCCGGCACCGGGTAGAAACGTCGCTGGTCACTGGTGACCAGGGTCATCGGTACCGCCGGCCAGTCCTCGCCGGTCTGCTGGTGCACCCGAGCGGTCATGCGCCAATCGACCTGCCCCTCGGTGGTATCGAGCCGCGCCCGGTAGATCGGCTCCCAGCCCGCGTTCTCGACGCGATACTCCAGGCGCAGTGCCTCGTCGCCGGGCTCGAGATCGGCCTGGGTGAGCGCCACCCCGATCTGCCAGCCGGGTGCCTGCCCGGCCAATTCGTCGAGTGCCGCACGCAACGCGTCGATGTCCTCGTCAATCGATGCCTGGCGATCGAGCAGCGCTCGACGCTCGTCGGTCAACCGCGACATCAACTGATCAACCGGGCCGTTGTCACGCCACAGCGTGGAAAGGTCCTCGCCGGCCGCCGACAAGGCGGCCAGTTGATCGCGAGCGATCCGGCGGCGCAATGCGTTCTCTTCCAGCTCCACCGCCAGCCCGCGGGCCTCGGCTTGCGCCTCTTTCAGGCGGTTGGACAGGCGCTGGTAACGCGGTGTCTCACGCGTGATCTCACGCTCGAGGCGCACGCCGGCCTCGGTGTCGACCAACGCTCCGGCCACGCGCAGCGAATCGCCGTCGAGAGTCGCCGGCAAACCACCGATCCAGAGCCGACCACCCTCTTCGGGTGCCGCCCGATGCAAAAGCGACGAGTCGGCCTGGTCGAGTTGTTCCAGCGATTCGAACGTCAGCGATCGGGCCACCCACGCCCCGGCCGGTGCCACGGTCAACCGTTCGATGCCCATGGCGTGGTCATCGACCGACTCGATCAATGCCTCGATCTCGGCCGAAACGGCGCCCTGCGCCGCACTGGTCCAACCCAGTACCGGCAGGGCAACGCCGAGCAACAGACCAGCCCCGGCACGATGCCAAGTGCTGACGCCGGCACGGCGACTGATCGGCTGATCAACCATGTTCGGGCAGCTCGTCGAGCACGCCACCGCCGGCGCGACGGATCCGCACCGCCTCGGCGAGACGGTGGATGACCGCCCGGCTGTCATCCCAGCCGATGCAGGCATCCGTGATGCTCTGGCCGTAAGTCAGTGACTTGCCGGGGATCACGTCCTGGCGACCGGCGATCAGGTGGCTTTCAACCATCGCGCCGACGATGCCGGCATTGCCACCGGCGATCTGCGCCGCGACGTCCTCGGCCACCTGGATCTGCCGGGCATGCTGCTTCTGACTGTTAGCGTGCGAGAAATCGATCATCAGCCGCTCGGGCGTTTCGGTCTGGCGGAGCTGCTCGAGGGCCTCGCTGACGCTCGCCGCGTCGTAGTTGGTACTGCGTCCGCCACGGAGAATGATGTGGCAATCCGGGTTGCCGCTGGTGGCGAAGATCGCCGACCGGCCGGCCTTGGTCACCGACAGGAAGTGATGCGGGCGGGCCGAGGCACGAATCGCGTCGAGTGCCACGCGCAGGCCGCCATCCGTGCCGTTCTTGAAGCCGACCGGGCAGGAAAGCCCCGAGGCCAGTTCGCGGTGGACCTGCGATTCGGTGGTCCGCGCCCCGATCGCCCCCCAGGAGATGGAATCCGAGATGTACTGCGGGCTGATCAGGTCGAGGTATTCGGTGGCCGTCGGCACACCCATTTCGGCCAGGTCGACCAGCAGGTGACGGGCCACGCCCAGCCCCTTGTTGATGTTGAAGCTGCCGTCGAGATCCGGGTCGTTGATCAGGCCCTTCCAGCCCACGGTGGTGCGCGGTTTCTCGAAATAGACCCGCATCACCAGGAACACGTCGTCCTTGACCTCGTCGGCCAGCTCGCGCAACCGGGCGGCGTAATCCCGCGCGGCATCGACGTCGTGGATCGAGCACGGCCCCATCACCACCATCAACCGGTCGTCACGACGGTCGAGGATGTTCTGGATGGTCCGGCGCGCACTCTCCACCGTCTCGGCGCCCTTTTCCGAGAGCAAATACTCGCTCCGGAAGACCTCGGGCGGGGTCAACTGGTGAATCTCCTCGATGCGCAGGTCGTCGGTCTGTACGGTCATCTTTTCTCAACTAGTCGTTAGGGAAGGTCTGCACGAATCCGGACGGTACGACCGGACGGGAATTCGTTACCCCATGGTAAAGGCCAAGCGGTATTTGCGCCATGGACGGTCTACCGCCCGCCGGCAAAAAGCGCCGCGCGGTGCAGCTTTCGCACCGGGAAGCGTTGCCGCAACCCTTGCAGCCAGGGGTAATCAAAGCGCGCGAAGCGGACGCAATCGGCAGTGTCCCCCGCATCCTCCAAGACTCGCCCCCAAGGATCGACGATCAGGCTGTGACCGAAGGTCTCGCGGCCGTCGGCGTGGCGCCCGACCTGCGCGGCGGCCACCACCCAGGCGCTGTTCTCGATGGCACGCGCACGCAGCAGCACGTGCCAGTGCGCCTCACCGGTCGGCCGGGTGAAGGCCGAGGGCAGGCAGAACCAGTCGGCGCCGGCCTCGGCCAGATGGGTGAACAGCTCCGGAAAGCGCAGGTCGAAGCAGGTGGCCATCCCCAATCGCCCGGCCGGCGTATCGACAACCACCGTTCGATCCCCGGCGACAAAGGTGTTCGACTCCCGATAGCTTTCGCCATCCGGCAGTACCACGTCGAACAGATGGATCTTGTCGTAGTGATCGACCACCTTGCCCTGCGCGTTGATCACCAGCGTGCGCGCCGCGACTCGATCGCTGTCGGCCGGATCGTCGGGGACAAACGGCAAGGTGCCGGCCACCAGCCACACCCCACTCTGCTTCGCCCATGCCGAGAGATCCCGAACCGCCCGCGGGGTATCCGTCGCGGCCATCGCGATCAGCTCGCGTGGGTCGGCCGGCATCGCGAGCAGGTTTTCCGGCAATACGACGACGCAGGCGCCGCCGTCCGCCGCCTGGGCGATCAACCGCTCGACGACCGGGCGATTGCTGTTCCAGTCGGCCCGGCCATTGAGTTGCACGACGGCGACGGTCGGCTTCGACTCGCTCATGGTGTCTGTGTCTCCCCTCTAGTGACCTCGGGCTGTTCGAATGATCCGCCGATATGGTAGGTGACCGATGGCTGCGGGGCCTGATCCAGCTGCCGAAAGGTTTCCTGCAGGGCCAGCACGGCCCCGCCGACCAGCGGACCGCCGGCAACCGTGCCGATCAGCGGCAGGAGCATGCCGAAATCGGCATAGATCCGCGCCGTCAGGTCGAGGCGTCGGTCGACCAGCTGCAGCTCGCCGTCGATCAGGGCATTCAACGACGGGTTGATCAGTTCGAGCGGATCGACGATCAACCGTCCGCGGTCGAGACGCCAGTTTCCTGCCAGGGTCTCGAAGTACAGACCCTCACGGGTGACATCACGGAAATCGAAACGCAACCGGTCGGCCAGCGCCCCCAGGCTCATCAACCCGACCAATCGGCCGGCACCCGGGTCGATACCCTTGAGCTGCCCCTCGGAGAGGAGAAAGCGGCCATTCCCGGCCGCCCGACCGACAAAGAAACTCGTCGGACTGCCCGGCCAGGCAAGGGTCACTTGCCCCTCTTCGACCTTGCCCCCTTGGATGGGTGAATAACCGTTGATTGCCGCGATCCCCGCCCCGAGGTCGCTGCCGTCGATGGACAGGGACAGACGGGTCCGCTGACCCTGGGCGGCGTCGCTGACACCATTCTCCACCCGGCCACTCCCCGAGACGCTCAAGCTCGGCACCGGCTGCCAGTCGACCCGGTCGATCCGGTAGTGACTGTTCTCGGGCCGCGACTCCACGCCCAACCGGCCCAGTCGAAGCTCGTCGACGGTCAGGGAGTCAACCGTGAAACGGGCGGCCGGGAGTGTGGCCAGATCCCAGGCCTGTGGCGGCGTCGGCTCACTGTCCGTCGATGTCGACTCGCGATGCAGGCGCAGCCGATCAAACTGCCCCTCCAGGGCCCCGGCCGCCGTAGCGCGGCCCGCCGAGAACCTCAGCTCGCCACGATTCTCTTCGCCCGAAACACCCAGCCACCAGCCATCGGCACGGGTCGACCAACCGGCCGTCACTGCATCGAGCCACCAGTCGCCGAAGCTCAGCCGACCGATGCGGGCGTCGACCCACCAGGTTTCGCCCTGTGTGGTACCCCTGTTCGTTGACCCCCCACTCGACTCGACCGATGCCCACCAATCGAGCCAGGGGTCGATCGCCAGCTCCCCAAGAGTCAGGCCGATACGATGGGTCGCCGACTCGCCCTCGCCGGGCGGCTCATTGTCCAGAGACCGGTTGCCCAATTGGATTTTCGCCAGCGAACCGGCCCCGTCGAAGCCCAGTTCGGCGCGCCAGGTCTGGGCTGCCTCCAGGCGCGCCGAAAGCGCGCGCAGGCCACCGTTGCGCACGTCCAAGTCGACCGTCAGCGGCCAACTGGTCGGGGCGGGCTTGGCCAGCGGTGCCGGCAGTCGGCTCTGCCAACCGACCAGGCCACTTTCCACCCGGATCCCGACGCCGCCCTCGCCCTCACCGTGGGGTACGTCCACGCGCACACCGACGTCCGTTGCGCCGTCAAAACTGCCGATCAGCGCCTCGGTGACCGGTGCCCGGCCCGCCTGACCCAGCACCGTGGCGAGGCCGGTCGGTGTAAAGCGAGTGCTCGCCTGAATGCGGGTAGCGGATCGATCGCCAAGCGGATCGACCCGTGCGCGGAACGACTCGCCGAGAAAACGCCCCGACAGTGCATCGGCAGTGAAGTTGATGTCTGAGAAACGCAGCGGGCCGGAGACGTCCTCGAACACGAACCGGCCGTCGGCAACCGACAGCCGATGACCGGCAAACCGATACGTCCCGGACGCCGAGGGCGGCGGCGAGCCCGAGCCCAGACCGATCAGCACATCGAGGGTGAACTGCCCCTCACCACGTCCCGAGAAGCCGGCAAGCGCCCCGGCATCGATCAACGGGGTCTGTCCAAGGCCATCGAGGAGCGCATCGATCGCCACCGGTCGGTTAACCGCGATCTGCAGCTTGGGTTCATCGAGGTCAAAGATGCTCACGCGCGAATCGCCGACCGGCACCGGCCCGACCTGTCCCTGTGCAATATCGACGTGGTACTGCTGGTTGACGAAGGCCATGTGGCCGCTGGCCTCGGTCAGCGCCGGCCAGCCCGGTCGATAGGGCAAGGTCAGGTCGTGGTAGTCGAACACCACCGAGAAGTAGCCCCCCCCGTCCGTGAACGGCGCACGCGCCGGGTCACCATGGAAGATGAAACGCCCCTCGTCGATCCGCCCTTGTGCGCCCTCGCCTTCGAGGGCAGCGTCCAGCCAGTCGAGCGTCCGGGGACCAATCACGTGCCGCGGCAGGTAGCCCGGAATCCCGCGCGTGTCGTCGACGGCAAACCCGGTGTCGACTCCCAGATAGCCCGGCTGCTCGCCATTCGCTTGCTGGTAGAAGAACCGTCCGGCCACGTTGAGTCCCGGAAACGTGAACACCAGATTCGGGCTGAAGAGCGACAACCCAGCGGGTGGTTCCTCCCCTTCCGGCGAGCCGACCCGGTCGAACCAATAGAGGTCTCCCTGCAGACGGTCGATGCTCACCGGCTCACGAAACATGCCTGGCACGGCAAGGACGAGATCCTGCTGTTCGATACGGGCAAGCCAGCCGCCGGGTTGGCGGTACAGGGTCAGGTCCGCCCCGCCCCGACCCGCGCGGGTGCCAATGACCGGGCGAAGCAGGACGCCGGTGGTGTTGCCAAAGCCCCGCAGGTCGAGAAAGCCTTCGACCAGTTCGCCATCGATGAAATGCAAGCGCACGTCGCGCGCCTGGCCGCGCGGCACGTTCTGGTCGAGCAGGTCGAGAAATTCCGTCGGCAGGGGCGCGGCGGCAAGCCACACCGAAAGATGGCCAAGATCGGCATGATCGGTGGCAAAAAAAAGGTCCTCGCCGATCGCGCGCATGCGCACGAATTCGGTCGGCAACGGCTCCTCGCGCGACGGGCGGACCTTGACGTCCTCGGCGTCGAGATGCCACCCCTCGGCATCACGCCCCCAGGCGAGCGTCGCCGAAACGCGATCCAGTGATGCCTGGCTGGCGTCGTCCTCGCCCAGCAACTGCTCGCGGGTGACGGCGAGATGGCGCACGTCCGCCTGCACCGTGAGATCGGTCAGCCGCGTCTGCTGCCAGTCCAGCCACAACTGGCCGTCGAGGCGCCCGGAGTCGATGCGTGGCATGCCGATCTCGCAACGGGCCGGGTTGCCGTCGCCAGGACAGCCGCCCAGCGTGCGTCGCACGGTCGGGCCACCGTAGCGATCAAGGCGCTGTTGCACCTCGGGCAGCTTCCAGTCACTTACCTGCAGGAACAGCGACACCCGGCTCTGCTCACCGAAGCGGCCCTCCCCGGCAAATCGCATTGGCTCGTCACTGATCCCGGCAAGGCGGGCGTCCCCCGACGCACGCCACCGATCGCGATCGAGCTCAGCGGCGAGGCTGAACGTCAACCGATCGCCACCGCCTTCCGGATCGCGGAATTCCACCACGGCGTCCCGCACCGACAGATGCCCCAGACGGGCCAGCTGGTCTTCTACCTCGGCCCAGGAAACCCGCTGGGCATTCACGCCGGCACGCCCCTCCAGCGAAAGATCGGCTACCGACCAGCCCTCACGATCGCGGATCAGGGTGAAGCGGGGGGCATCGAGCGTGATCTTGTCGGCGACCAGGCGCCACTCGACCAGGCTGCGCCACCAGGACAGCCCCAGGCTCAGCGCATCGGCACGCGGGCCGGCATCGATGCGCACGTCGCGAAAGATCACCTGAGGCTGGTAGCCCTGCCAGCGCAGGTCGAGGCTGCCGAAGCGTACCGGCACGTCGAGCGCCTCGCTGACGACCGTCTCGAAGTCCGGCTGGTAGCGCTCCACCCAGGGCAAGAGCGCACGGGAGACGGCGCTGATAGCGGCGATCAGCACAAGCAGCACGGCAGCCGCCATCAACAGGCGACGAAACACCAGCCGGAAGCGTCGTTCGCGTTTTACGCTGCTTTCAGTGATCACCGCCCCCTCCCGGGAAGGTCTACATAAATCCGTTACCGCCCTGACTTGGCGAGTCGAGCGTGATCAAGGCGCAACGTCGAGCATGAGCGGCTCGCCCCCCGAAGGGCTCGCCTTGAGCCAGACAGCGGCTGCCTTGCCGTCCCGGGAAGGGCATCACCCTTCCGCAGCGAGCGGTCGCCTTGCCCCTGCCCAGCTCATGACATGCGGAGCGTTATCGCATGGATGCAGCCCGTCCTATCCGGGTCCACGCCCGATCACATCAGAACAATATCGTACTGCTCCGGCAGGTAATGCAGGTCGATCTGGAGCTTGAGGGGCACACCGATGAATTCCTGCAACTCGGCCAGCGACGTGGAATCCTCCTCGCGCAATCGGTCGATCACCGAGGCACTGGCGATCACCAGCATAGACTTGGGACGATACTGGCGCGCATCACGGGTGACTTCGCGGAAGATCTCGTAGCAGACCGTCTCGGCGGTCTTTACCGAGCCGCGCCCGTCACAGATCGGACAGGTATTGCAAAGCACGTGCTCGAGTGATTCGCGGGTGCGCTTGCGCGTCATCTCCACCAGGCCGAGCGTCGATACATCACAGACCTTGGTGCGCGCATGGTCACGCTCGAGCGCCCGGTTGAGTGCCTGGTGCACCTGCACCCGGTGCTCCGGCTCGGCCATGTCGATGAAGTCGATGATGATGATCCCGCCGAGGTTGCGCAGACGCAATTGGCGAGCGATCGCGGCGGCCGCCTCGAGGTTGGTCTTGAAGATGGTCTCCTCGAGCGTCTTGTGGCCGACGAAGGCGCCGGTGTTGACGTCGATGGTGGTCATCGCCTCGGTCTGATCGATGACGATGTAACCGCCGGACTTGAGCGCAACCCGCTTCTCCAGCGCGCGCTGGATCTCTTCCTCGATGTTGTGCAACTCGAAGATCGGCCGCTCGCCCGGGTAGTGCTCGACGATCGACAGGATGTCCGGAACCATCTCCTCGGCAAAGGCGATCGCGCGGTGGTAGGTCTCGCGCGAGTCGATGCGGATCTTCTCGACGAACTGCCCGAGCGTGTCCCGCAAGGTCCGCAGTGCCAGCGGCAGGTCTTCGTACACCAAGCCCGGATCGGTCATCTGCTGACGACGCTCGGCCAGGTTGCTCCACAGCCGTCGCAGGAATCGATAGTCGTGGCGCAACTGCTCCCCCTCGACGCCTTCGGCCGCGGTGCGCAGGATCAGGCCACCGACCCCTTCAAGCGCCCCCTCCTCCTCGAGGATCAGTTCGGCCAGACCCGTCTTGAGACGGTCACGCTCGGTCTTGTCCTCGATGCGGCTGGATACGCCGATATTGCGGCCATTGGGCACGTAGACGAGGTAACGCGACGGGATGGTGATCTCGGTGGTCAGCCGCGCGCCCTTGGTGCCGATCGGGTCCTTGATCACCTGCACCAGCAGGTTCTGGCCGGTACGCAGCAGCGTCTCGATGGAAGGCGTCGCCGACTCGAGTTCGGTAGCGGTCTCGGCAGCCAGGCTCAGCTCGACGTCCGAGACGTGCAGAAAGGCTGCGCGCTCCGCGCCGATGTCGATGAAGGCCGCTTCCATGCCGGGCAGTACGCGAGTCACGCGACCGCGGTAGATGTTGCCCACCATCCCGCGCGAGCGGGAGCGCTCGATGTTGATCTCCTGGAGCACCCCGTTCTCGACCATCGCGATGCGGGTCTCCTGCGGGGTGATGTTGATCAGGACTTCTTCACTCATGGCTGGCTCTCGTTATCGTTCTGCGTAATGTCCCGATCCATCCAGGCCGGCTGGACGCCGAACGTCGCCAGCAAGCGGCACGTAGCGGCCAGGGGCAGCCCGATCACCGCGCTGGGGTCGCCCTCGATCGCCTCGACGAAGCTGCCGCCCCGTCCCTGCAGGCCATAACCACCCGCCTTGTCCAGCGGCTCGCCGGTTGCCACGTAGGCACGGATGGTCTCCGCCGACAGGCGGGCAAATCGCAGCCGGGAACTGATCATCGCGTTGCGCTGGTCCTGGCCATCTCCCACCGCGACCGCGGTGATCACCCGATGCCACTGCCCACTCAAGGTGGTCAACATGGCCTCGGCATCGCTTGCATCGACGGGCTTGCCCAGCGGGCGTCCGTCGGGCGCCACGATCAGGGTATCGGCGGCCAGCAATATGGCCTCGGCAGGCCGCGACGGCGCCACCAGCGCGGCGTCAAGCTTCTTCCGCGCCAGACGGACAACCGCCGCATCGGCCGTCTCCCCGGGCCGGAGCGTCTCGTCTACCGGTCTGGCAGGTCGCGCCCGCCCGGCAACGACGAAACCCGCTTGTTCGAGCAATTCCCGTCGGCGCGGCGAGCCGCTGGCCAACCACAATGCGGGATGCGGGTCGGATTCGCGAATCATCGTGACATTCTAACGACTCGATCCGGTCCGTGGGACCGCCCCCGGGCACGGCCGGCATTCACTCGCGGTGACATTCACTCGCGGTGATAAGGATGGTTCTGGTGCAGCGACCAGGCGCGATAGATCTGCTCGGCCACCAGCACACGCACCAGCGGGTGCGGCAGCGTCAACGCCGAGAGCCGCCAGGTCTCGTCGGCGCGCTGACGCAGGGATTTCGCCGTGCCGTCGGGCCCGCCGATCACCAGCGCGACGTCGCGCCCGTCGACCAGCCAGTCGCCCAGCGAGGCGGCCCACTGGCGCGTGTCACGGTCGCGACCGCGCTCGTCGAACAGGATGACGCGCGCCCCGTTCGGGATGGCACGCTCGATCCGCTCGGCCTCCATGGTCTTGACGCGATCGATGTCGGCGTTCTTGCCGCGCGGGGCGGCCGGAATCTCGGTCAGGCGCACCGGGCAACCGGCGGGCAGGCGCTTGAGATAGGTCTGCGTGCCCTCCTCGGCCCAGTCGGGCAGCTTGTGCCCGACCGTGATCAGCTCGATCCGCACCGCTTAGCTGGAGCTGCCTGCCGCGGGTGCGGACCAGAGCTTTTCCATCTGATAGAGCGCGCGGGTCTCGGGCATCATCAGGTGGACGATCACGTCGATGAAATCGACCAGCACCCACTCGGTCTGGGGCGTGTCGTCGCCCTCGACGTTCATCGGGCGCATGCCTCGTTCCTTGAGGGCCTTGACCACTTCCTGCGCCATTGCCTTGAGGTGGCGATTGGAGGTGCCGGAGGCAAACACCATGTAATCGGTGAAATTGCAGCGCTCGCGCACGTCGAGCGTGACGAGGTCGACGGCCTTGATGCCCTCGAGTGCCTCGATGGCATGCTTGAGAATTTCGTCGGCCGGCATCGCCGCAGTCTGGTCGACGGGCTCGGTACGGGTGGATGGTGGTTGATTCGCGCTCATGAAGGAAACCTGTTGCTTGGCGGCATCGGGCCACCAATAAAGTTGAAACGGAATGAAATCGGGGTGAAATCAGCGTTGAAAACGGGCCAATGGTCGGCCCAACCGGGGATGCGGTCAACCACGGCTGAGATGACGGACCACCGGCTCGGGCACGAGGTAGCGTAGCGATCGGCCCTGATCGATGAATCCACGCAACGTGGTCGCCGAGATATCCAGCCGGGTAATGGCCACCGGCACGATCCGTCCGACCGGTGCATCGGCCAGCATGGCCGGGTCGACACGACGCTCGGCCAGCCAGTCGGCGGCCCTCCCCTCGGCCTGCGACCCCGGTCGGGTCGCGACCGCGATGTGCGCCAGATCGAGAATCCGGTCGACCTCGTGCCAGTCGGGCAGACCATTGAAGGCATCCATGCCCATCATCAAAACCCGCGGCTCGCCCGGGAACTCGGCGGCGAATTCAGCCAGCGTGTCCGCCGTGTAGGACGGCCCGGCCCGTCGGTGCTCGCGATCGTCGAGCACGAACCGCGGTTCATCGGCAATCGAGCGGGCCACCAGGTCCAGCCGCGTGGCGGCATCAAGCAACGGCTCGCCCCGGTGCGGCGGAATGGCCGCCGGCACCAGGTGAACCCGGGACAGGCGCAGTGTCTCAGCCACCTCGGTGGCCAGACGCAGGTGACCGATGTGGACCGGATCGAAGGTGCCGCCAAAAACCCCAATCATATTCCGTTCCCCGAACCTTTTGCGTGGCACGATTGCGGCGTCACGTGCTCGCTCGCTTCTCGCCTATCTACTCGATATGTCTCGTCGCTCACTCCGCGGCTCCTTGCACTCGTGCCGCTCACGACGGTTCGAAAAACGGAACACACGTCGGGTGGTGCTCAATGCCGCGTCTCGCCGTTGCCCAACACGATGAACTTCTGCGAGGTCAGTCCCTCGAGTCCAACCGGGCCGCGGGCGTGGATCTTGTCGGTGGAAATACCGATCTCGGCGCCCAGCCCGTATTCCATGCCGTCGGCGAACCGGGTCGAGGCATTGATCATCACCGAGGCCGAGTCCACCTCGCGCAGGAAACGCCGCGCGGTGCTGTAGTTCTCGGTGACGATTGAATCGGTGTGGTGCGAGCCATGGGTCTCGATGTGCTCGATCGCCGCATCCAGCCCGTCGATGACGGCCACGGCGAGGATCGGGCCGAGGTATTCCTCGCCCCAGTCGGCCTCGGTCGCGGCGGTCATCGAGGGGACGATGGCGCGCGAGCGCTCGCAGCCGCGCAGCTCGACGTCGAGCTCACCGAAGCGCTTGGCCAGATCCGGCAACACCGTTTCGGCCACCGACTGGTCGACCAAGAGCGTCTCCATGGCGTTGCATACACCGTAGCGGTGGGTCTTGGCATTGACCGCGATCGCCTTGGCCTTGTCGAGATCGGCGTCCCGATCAATGTAGACATGGCAAACACCGTCGAGGTGCTTGATCACCGGCATGCGCGCCTCACGCGAGACCAGCGCCACCAGCCCCTTGCCGCCGCGCGGGATGATCACATCCAGCGCCTCCGGGCTGTGGAGCATCGCGGTGACCGCCTCGCGGTCGGTGGTCGCGACGATCTGCACGGTCTCGGCCGGCAGCCCCGCGGCCTCGAGCCCGTCGCGGATGCAGGCGGCCAGCGCCTGGTTGCTGTGGATTGCCTCGGAGCCGCCACGCAGGATGGTGGCGTTGCCGGATTTCAGGCACAGCGCGGCGGCGTCGATGGTCACGTTGGGCCGCGACTCGTAGATGATGCCGATCACGCCCAGCGGCACGCGCATCCGGCCGACCTGGATGCCCGACGGGCGGAAGACGGTGTCGGTGATCTCACCGACCGGGTCCGGCAGTGAGGCGATCTGGCGCACGCCC
>JAGXGL010000008.1 GCA_024636755.1 Guyparkeria sp.
GCGAAGGCCAGATCGAAGGGGGCGTAGAAATGCGGTAGGCCGAGCGCGCGCGCCGCCTCGGCGCCGGTCTCGGTGGTGGTGCTGATCACGATGGGAAGGTTGGGCCAACGTGCCTGCAACTCGGTGACCAGCATGGCCGCGGCACGGACCTCGCCCAGGGAGACGGCATGCAACCACAAACCGCCCTGGGGCAGCCCGTCGCGCAAACGGCCGAACTGTTCCAGCAGGCGGCGATGTCCCGGGCGGGCATGCCGGTAACGACGCCAGGCGTCCCACAGGAGCAACGGGCTGATCAGCCCCAAGGCCAACTGGTACTGCCAGCGCCTCATGCCACGCGCCGGTGCCAATGGCACAGATCAGGAAAGGAGCCGCACGCCGGCGGGACAAACGGGAAGACAAATCGCTTCAAGTGCATGGCGCCCATTATCGCTTAGAATGCCGCCCCATGAGTGAGCCTCTCCCCCGACGAGTGCGCGCCACGCGCATGCTCCTGTCGCTGATTCCGCGCCTGATCGCCGCCCTGCCGCAGCGCGGCCGGCTTGCCCTCGGCCGCGGGCTCGGCTGGCTGATGGCGCGCGTGCTCAAGAAACGTCGCCGCGTCATGCGGGCGAACCTGGCCGTGGCATTCCCCGAATGGTCCACCGCGGCGCGGGAGGCCACCATCGACGAACACTTCGCCCGCCTCGGGGCGGGCATCTGCGAGGGGTTCTGGGGCTGGTTCGGCGCTCTCGACAAGGTGCCCGAATACCGCATTATCGGCCTGGAACACCTCGAGGCCGCCCGAGCCGCCGGGCAGGGCGTGATCCTTAACGCCGCGCATGTCACCGACATGGAACTGGGCGTGTACTTCGTCTCCCGCCATGCGCCGGTGCATGCCGTCTATCGCCCCAACAACAACCCGGCCATCGACAGCCTGATCAATATGGGCCGCGTAAAACACGTGGCCGACCTGATCCATCGCGAGAACACTCGGGCCATGGTCCGCACCTTGCGCGAGGGTGGCGTGCTCTGGACCGCGCCGGACCAGAACTACCACGGCAAGACCAGTGCCTTTATCCCCTTCTTCGGCCTGCCGGCAGCCACCAATACCGCCATGCCGATACTGGCCCGCATGGGCCGCGCCGTGATCCTGCCCTACCACGTCCGCCGCTTCGGCAACCGCTACGAGCTCGAGATCGAACCGCCGATTGAGGGCATCCCCAGTGGCGATGAAGTCGCCGACACCCAGCTACTGGTCGAGCGACTGGAGGCGGAAATCCGCCGTCACCCAGCGATCTATCTCTGGGGCCATCGGCGGTTCAAGACGCTGCCCGAAGGCATCCCCTCCCCTTACCGGTAACGCTGGCAGCATATCGGTCACCGCTTGTTGGCAGGCCGATGCATACCCAGGCGACGTTCCTCGATCCGCTCAAATTTCTTCGCCTCGATCAAAAACGCGTAGTACGCATTCGCGACCGACTGGATCAGCCCCCGCCGCCCGGACAGGATGGCGCGGCGCAGCAGGTAGCTCTTGAGAAAGCGCAGCGGGAACACCGTGAGCAGCTTGAGCGCCGACGGCCCCTTGCCACGCGCAAGATCCTGCTCGGCCCGGTAGGTGGAATAGCGGTTGATCTTCTCGACCCGCAAGGCCACCGACTCGACACCGAAATGCTCGATCCAGCCCGGCAGGTCGAGCACGCGACCGCCGTCGGTATCCAACTGCACCGATTCATGCACCGTTTCGCGGGCCAGAAACCGGCCACGCTCGCGGCGGAACAGCCGAACCCGCCGGATCGGCCGCGCCGCCTTCGAGGCCGGCACGCCGATGAACCAGTCGCGGATACGCACCCGCGCGCCGACCACCGCCGGATCGTCCTGGCGGACCAGGCGGGCGATGGCCGCGCACAGCGTCTCATCGATCACCTCGTCCCCGTCGAGATTGAGCGCCCAGGGCTGGGAGCACAGTTCGAGTGCGGCCTGCTTCTGTGCCCCAAATCCGCGAAACTCCTGGTGGTGGATGGACGCGCCGTATTGCTCGGCGATGACGAGGGTGTCATCACGGGAACCCGAGTCGAGCACCACGATCTCGGCGAAGTCCGCCAGCGGCTCGAGCACACGGTCGAGCCAGCGTCCGCAGTCCTTGGTGATCAGAAAGACGCTGACCGGCAACTTGCCATCGGTCTCAGACACGGTATCGCCCTCGCGTGTAGGTGAGCCAGAACTCGAAACGGTTCATCTGTCCGACCATCGACAGTCGCGGCAGCTCGAGACGGTCGACGCGCTCGAGTGGCGCGATCGCCTTGCGCGTGGTCACCGCCGACTCGAAGCCGGCGGCGCGCACCATTTCGACATGCTCGGGCCGGTACTTGCCGAACGGGTAGGAAAAACTCCGGCAGGGCCGGTCGGTGATCGCCTCGACTGCCCGCCGGGAGTCGGTGATCTCGTCTCGAGCCGCCCCTGGCGCCGTCGATGGCAGGTGGCAGTGGCGGACCGTGTGCGCACCGAACTCCCAGCCGTCGGCCTGGAGTTCGTGAATCATCGCCGGGGTCAGCCGCTCGATGCCCTCGATCTCCGGGGCGAGGTAGACCGTCGCCGGTGCAGCGTACCGCCGCAGCGCCGGCCAGGCGTGCCAATAGTTGTCGGCGTAGCCGTCATCGAAGGTGATCGCCACCATGCCGCGTGGGTCATCCGCGGCCAGCAACTGCGAGACGGTGACGAATCGCGCACCGTGGCGGGCCAGCCAGTCGATCTGCCAGGCAAAACGCGGCACGTCCATGACGATGCCCGCCGAGGCGTTCGTTGGCCGGACGCTGTGGTACATCAGCACACGCGGCCAGGCCTTCGGCCGGGGCGGACGCCACAGGTTGTAGCGGGCCAGCAGACCGAGGGTTACCAGAACGGCAATCAGCAAGGCCAACCAGTACAGCAATTCAGGCACGAGAACTCCTGGGATCGGATCCGGGCGGCCCAACGGGCCGGGCGCTGTGCGATGATACCCAACCCGGCTAGACCATGAGAATCCGCCCTTCAATCGGACCTCGCCCGCCGCGACATCCAGACGGAAATCAGCACGTCATGCGCATTGCCCAAGTCATGTTCAGCAAGGGGTTCGGCGGCGCCGAACGCTACTTTGTCGATCTGTGCCTGTCGCTGGCCGCACGCGGCCACGAGGTGCTGGCGATCACCCACCCGGAATCCGCCAGCCGCCGTCACCTCGAAGGCCAGCCGGGCATCCGGGTGATGGCGCTGCGCGTGCGCGGCAACCACGACTGGTTGAAGTTGTGGCCGCTGGCGCGCGCCATCCGGGCGTTCCGCCCCGACATCGTCGAGGCCCAACTCAGCCGTGCCGGCTTATACCTCGGCCGGATCAAGCACTGGCTTGCCGCCCCGCTGGTCACGCACGTACACAACTACCTCGACCTCAAGTACTTCCGACAGGTCGATTTTTTCACCGCGGCGACCGAAGACCAGGCCCGCCACCTGCGCGAACTGGGCGTGGCCGATGACCGCGTCACGGTAGTGCCGAATTTCTCGATGTTCCCGGCGCGCGAGCGCCCGGCCGGCGAGGCCACGACGGTCGTGCAGTTGCTGGCCTTCGGGCGGTTCGTGCACAAGAAGGGGTTCGACGTGTTGCTCCGGGCGGTGGCGCACCTTCCCGATCAGGATGCCTACCGCCTGGTCCTCGCCGGCGACGGCCCGGACCGGGACAAACTGACCGCACTGGCGCGCGAGCTCGGTATCGCCGAGCGGGTGGCGTTCCCGGGCTGGTTGGAAGACGTCGCCCCGCTGCTCGACCAGGCAGATGTCTTCGTCCTGCCCTCGCGCCATGAACCTTTCGGCATCGTGGTTCTCGAGGCGATGGCCCGCGGCACGGCGATCGTCAGCACGCGCACCGAGGGGCCGGTCACCATGCTCGACGAGACCACCGGCTGGTTGTGCGAGATCGACAATGCCGACGATATGGCCAAGCAGCTCGAGGATGCGATCCGGGATGATGCCGGCCGGACCGCCCGCGCCCAGCAGGCCATGGTCCGCTATCGCGAGCGATATTGCGTCGATGCTGTGCTGCCGCAGATGGAGGCGGGCTACCGGCAGGCCCTGGCACTGGTCGGTCGTCAGGGGTGTGAGACGGCCAGCAAGCGATAAAGGTCGAGCGTCTCGGCCTGCATCCGGGCAAGCGTGAACGGCACCTGATTGACGATCGGGGGAGCACCCTCCTGCCACCAGCGGGCGAGACGCTTGATTGCGTCGTCGATCCCACCCGGCGGCACCCGTCCCTCAGGATATATTTGCCCCAGCTGCTCGCCCACCCCGCCGTGATTGTAGCCGAGCACCGGCCGTCCAAGGGCGAGTGCTTCGGTCACCGTGCGACCGAACGACTCGGGCTTTTGCGTCAGCGAGAGCACCACGTCGCTGATCGCCATGATCTCGCGCAGGTCGCGACGCGGGCCGAGCCAGGTGATGTCGTTCGCCAGGCCTGCCTCCGCGATGGCCGCCTGCACCTTGTGCCAATATTCCTGCCGGCGCGGATGCACGCCACCGACCAGCAGGGCGTGGACGGGCACACCGCGGGCCTTGAGCCCGGCGACGATCTCGATCAGGTCCATCTGCCCCTTGATCTGGGTGATGCGCCCCGGCAGGGTCAGCAGCCAACGATCCCTGGCCTGCGGATTTTCATTGAAAAACCGCTCCAGCCACGCCGGGTCGGGACGAAAGTCGGGGTAATAGCATTCAGGGTCGATGCCGCGGTAGATGCGCACGATGCGCTCGGGGTCGACCTTGGGGTAGTTCGTGCGGATGTAGTTGACGATGCTGTCGGAGACGGCGATCACGCGCTCGCCCTTGGTCATCACCGCGCTGTACCAGCCGGGCGAATAGGCACCGTGGACGGTGGTGACGAGATGCGGACGGGATTCGTTCGGTAGCCCCTTCCAGGCGAGGTAACCAATCCACGCGGGCAAGCGCGAGCGCAGGTGCAGAATGTCGACACCCTCGTCGCGCAGCAGGCGACGCACGATCGGAATGTAGCGCAGGGTGCTCAGGGCCTTACGACCGACGGGGAGCGTGACGTGCTCGGCCCCCAACGCCTCGAGTTCCTCGACCAGTCGCCCACCCTCGGAGATCACGATGGCGCGATGGCCGGCCGCCACGAGCGCCTCGGCGATCTCGAGCGTGCCGCGCTCGACACCACCACCGTCGAGGGCGGGTAGCATCTGCACCACGGTCAAGCGGCGCGCCACACGCTTGGCTCCCTGCACGTCTTCTCTCACCCTCTCCTCCCAATGCTCCCCGACGGTCTGCCGGAGACGCTATCATGCCCGCATGCCGACGCATCCCGACATCGTCAACGAAATCTGGGCCGTCACCACCGGCGAGGCGGGCATGGCCAACCAGGCCCGCGGGCTGGCCGAGGCCGTCGCCGTGTCCACCGGCTGGCCGGTGGTACAGAAGACCATCGGCATGCCGCGTCCGTGGCGCTGGCTGCCGATGCACTGGGTACCCCTGCCGCTGGACCGGCTCAGCCCCGACTCGGACCATCTCGCCCCACCCTGGCCGCGCGTGCTGATCACTTGCGGACGCCGCAGCGCGGCGGCCTCGATTGCCATCCGCAAGGCCAGTGGCGGGCGCTGCTTCACGGTCCATGTCCAAGACCCGCTGATCCCGCCACGATACTTCGACCTGGTGGCACCACCCCGTCACGACGGGCTGGCCGGCCCAAACGTCCTGCCCACGCGCGGGGCGATCCATCACGTCACCCAAGCGAAGCTCGATCAGGCCGCCGGCCAATTCCGCACCCCATTCGAGACGCTGCCGCGCCCCTGGATCGGCGTGTTGCTGGGCGGCTCGAACCGGACCATGACGCTCACGCCGGAAAAGACGCGGCAGATCGGCGAGCAGTTGGCGAGTGCGGCGCGGGACAGCGGCGGCTCGCTCCTGATCACGCCGTCACGACGTACCGGCGAGGCCAACACGCGCGCCCTGGCCGAGACCATTCGTGAGGTGCCGCACCAACTCTGGCAAGGCGAGGGACCGAATCCCTACTTCGGCATCCTCGCCCTGGCCGACTATCTCGTGGTCAGCGGCGATTCGGCCTCGATGGTCTCCGAGGCCGCCTCGACCGGTCGTCCGTTGTACGTGATCGATTTCGGCATGTATTCGAAGCGCCTGGCGCGATTCCATCGCGAACTGCGCGAGGAAGGCGTGACACGCGCCTTCGATGGCTCGCTCGAGCATTGGGACTACCAGCCGGTGGATGACACCCGGCAGGTAGCGGCGGTGATCTGCGAAAGGGTCACGGGCGAGCGATAACGCCGCCGCGATGGGCCCCCTGTCAGTCGACCAGCCAGTTCAGTCGATCAGCTTATAGACCGCACTGCAGTAGATGCAGCGGGCCTCGTCACCCTGGTGTTCGAGATGGATGTAGACCCGCGGGTGCGAGTTCCACAAGGCATCCTCCGCAGGCGGGCAGTAGATCGGCAGGTCCGCCTGGGTCACCTCGACGAGGCAATCGGCATTGGGGGTCTCGAAATCCTTGGGGTGCGACGCGGTATCCGGGTTCATGCTTTCGCCTCCACGTAGTCCAGCCAGTTGTCCGCCAGCGGCGGGTAGCGGCCCTCGACCAGGTCGAAATAGGTGGTCTGCAGCCGCTCGGTGATCGGGCCGCGCACGCCACTGCCGATTGGCCGGTCGTCCACCTCGCGGATGGGTGTGACCTCGGCGGCCGTGCCGGTGAAGAAGGCCTCGTCGGCGATGTAGACCTCGTCGCGGGTAATGCGCTTTTCCACCACCGGGATGCCGAACTGGTTCGCCAGCGCGATGATCGTCCGGCGGGTGATGCCGTCGAGCGCGGCGGCCAGGTCGGGGGTGAAGAGCATGCCGTCGCGCACGATGAAGATGTTCTCGCCCGAGCCTTCGGCGACGAAGCCCTGCGTGTCGAGCAGCATCGCCTCGTCGTAGCCGGCGGCAGTGGCCTCGCGCAGCGCCAGCATGGAGTTCATGTACGCCCCGTTGGCCTTGGCCTTGCACATGGTGACGTTGACGTGGTGGCGCGAGTAGCTCGAGGTGCGGATGCGGATGCCCTTCTCGATGTTCTCGGCACC
>JAGXGL010000073.1 GCA_024636755.1 Guyparkeria sp.
GGGTCGATCTTGAGTGTGCCGGCCACGTGGGACCGGAAACCGTGCTCGACCTGCTCGGGGTTGCGTTCGATGCCCGAACGGCCCTCTTGAAGCGAGGCGAGCACCTCTTTGCAGTTATTACCCAGGCTGGACACGATGCCCATGCCGGTGATGACGACTCGGCGCATTGAGTGGTTACTCCGAAAGTGCTTCTGTGCTGGTGAACAGTCCTACCCGCAGATCTTTGGCTTCATAGATGACGACGCCGTCGCAAAGCATTTGCGCATCGGCGATGCCCATCGTGAGCCGGCGCATAATGACGCGCTTCATCTGCACACGATATTCAACTTTCTTGTTTCTCGGCAAGACCTGTCCCGAAAATTTTACATCACCAACGCCCAAAGCGCGCCCGTGGCCCTTGCCGCCACTCCAGCCGAGGAAGAAGCCGACCAGTTGCCACATGGCATCCAGGCCCAGGCAGCCCGGCATCACCGGGTCGCCCTCGAAATGGCAGGCGAAGAACCACAGATCCGGATGGATCTTCAGTTCGGCCCGCATTTCGCCCTTGCCGTATTCGCCACCCTCGTCGGTGATCAGGTCGATCCGATCGAACATCAGCATCGGCGGCAGCGGCAGTTGCGCGTTGCCGGGTCCGAACATCTCGCCCTTGGCGCAGCGAATCAGGTCGTCGTATTCGAAGGTCGATTGGGACATGGTATTCCTGGCGCAAAAACGCGAATGGTACCGCAATCCGCTTTGGTACGCAGCCTGTGGCAAGTCACATGGCGCGCAGGTAACCGGGTTTGGCCTATGATCATCGGTGTCCTGGTTGAAGACAAAGAATGGAGGTGCACATGTTGAAAGGGTGTGTCGAGAAAGCGGCCGCGGGCGTGATGGCCTTGTTGCTGGCCCCCGGGCTGGTATGGGGTACGGCGCAGGCCAGTGAGGACGAACGCGATCACAGCGGCGTGCACGAATTCCACGAAACCATGGAGAAACTCGGCGAGCACACCGAGCAGATCGTCAAGGCGATTAACCATGAAGACTGGCAGTGGGTGGCCAAGGAAGCGCGTGCCATCGCGGAGCACCCGAGCCCGCCGGCCGAGGAGCGCAAGCGCATCATGGCATTTGCCGGGGATCGTCGTGCCGAGTTCCAGGAAGTCGATCACGCGGTTCACGAGTCGGCCGCGACACTCGCCGAGGTGGCGGATACCGAAGACGGTCGCGAGGTCATTCGGGCGTTCGCGGACATGCAGGCCAGCTGCCTCGATTGTCACGCGAGTTTCCGTGACGACTTCCGCCAGCATTTCTACGTGGGCAAGTAGGGAAAAGTCGGTTCCATCCCACGCACGACAGGGAGTGCGTGGGAGAGGGTTACGGCACCGGGCGTCCGGCGCGGCCTTGCCTGACCCCTGTGGATGCAAAAGGTCGTCTGGTCTCCCCGCGAGCGCGGTGGGACGGGTGACCTTTTTGGTTGCCTACACGCGCCTTTTGGCCACGAACAGGGCGATCAGCCAACCGATCCATCCGAGCATCAGAAAGAGCCCGCCGAGGGGCGTGACCGGCCCGGGCCAGGCGTCGGCGAACAAGGTCAGGGCATAAAGGCTGCCACTGAACAGGATGATGCCCGTCACCCAAAATGCCGCGATGGTCAGTCGCCAGCGGACGGGGGCGGGCCAGCAGGCCAGCAGCATCAACGCCAGGGTGTGCACGAAGTGCAGCAGGATGGCGGTGTCCACCTGGCGTTGGGCGTCCCATTCGGTGGGTGCCATCGGGCCGTGCGCGGCGAGGGCGGCCAGCACGACCGCGGCCAGTCCACTGACCAGGCCGACCGCCAGTATTCGCGTGTCCGCGAGGGTGGCTTGTTGGCTGGCGGGCTCTGGCATGCGTTGGCTCCGGGTATGGCGGGGGTCAGAACTCGTCGATCATCTGCGCACGGAGTCGGCGTTCCTCGAGGAGGTCGTCGAGTCGGCGCCGGGCATCCTTGGTGCCCTTGATGCGGTCGAGCAGGGTGTGAGTGTTCTGCTCGTCGTCTTCGGCGTCGCTATCGTCCCAATCGTCGATATCCTGGTAGTCGTTTTCTTTGCTCATGATGTACCTGCCTGATCAACACGTTCAAGGCAACCTGCGAGCGAGGTCGCGTTGGTATCGATCGACGGTCATGGCCAAGTCCTGCAGGCCATCATGGGTCCCGGGTGCGTTCCCGAGCCGGCGCCCCCGTCCGCGGGGATGACCAGCCGATTTCCGGCGCGTTATACCGCGTTTTTTCGGTCGGTCAAAGCAAATTGTTCATCGCGTCGAGGCGCGCCTGGGGGCAGGCTTTGCAGGGACGCAACAGTCGGTCTCGGAAAGACCCGAAAACGGGTTTGGCGAGGGCGTTCGGAGGATGGTGGGAAAGGGGGCGGGCGAAGCGGGGCGTCAGATCAGGTCGTGGTCGCGCAGTTTTTTGCGCAGCGTGCTGCGGTTGATGCCCAGGCAGGCGGCGGCCCGGCTCTGGTTGTGATCACAGCGCTCCAGCACGCGGGCGAGCAGGGGGCTCTCCACCTGCCCCATGACCAGCTGATAGAGGTTGCTGGGCTGATCCTCCTCGAAGGCATCCCAGAGGATGTCCAAGGCGTCGATGACGGTCTTGTGCATGTCGTGGTGGCAATCGGCCGCACGACGAGCGCTGCCGTTCAGAGAGGACTCGGCGGGATGAGAGGTGGCGGTGCTGGATGAGTCGGTCATTAGTCTTTTCAACAACGCGGCATGGGGGGGCGGACGGGACCACGAGACACCGGGACGAACGGATCACTCCGTGGTCGTCCCGTGTTCTCTAGATCGAGCGTTCCGCCGGCCGGTCAGGTGCTTACGTTGGCGGACGGACTCGTTACGCTGCGAAGCTCGGCCTCCCGCCGGTCAAGCCACCGGCGCTGGGACTCGAGGGTCTCCAGTCGGTTGAACTCCTTGCGCGTCCCTTCGTCAATCGGTAGCTGCGAAGAATACCACCCCCAGTGCTTCCTCGCGATGCGCACGCCCATCACATTTCCGTAATGGCGATAAATATTCTCGAATTGCTCGCGCACAAGGCCCATGACCTCGAGCGGTTCAGGGTCGGGCGGTACGGTACGGCTTTCCAGCGCGGCGCGAAGCTGAGCAAACAGCCAGGGACGACCGAAAGCGGCGCGACCGATCATCAGGCCGGCGGCACCGGTCGTCGCCAGCACCTCGAAGGCCCTGGCCACCGAGTCGATATCGCCGTTGGCCAGCACCGGGATATGCCGCTCGGCCACGACCTGCGCGATGGTGTCGTATTCCGCCTCGCCGAGGTATTTCTGCGTCCGGGTGCGACCGTGAATCGAGAGCATCGCGATGCCGCTCTCCTCGGCAATCCGCGCGATCTCGGGGGCATTGCGCCAGGTGTCGTCCGGCCCGGTACGCATCTTTAGCGTGACCGGGCAGGGCACGGCATTGACCGTCGCCTCCAGCAGCCGGGCGACCGTGTCGGGCTCGGCCATCAGCGCCGAGCCAGCCGCCTTGCGGCAGACCTTTTTTGCCGGGCAGCCGAGGTTGAGGTCGATCAGTTGCGCCCCGTCGCGGTAGGCCTGTTGCGCGGCCTGGGCGAGATCCTCGGGCTCGTTGCCCAGTAGCTGGACCGCGCGTGGCTCGGGATCGTCCGGGCGGATGCGGCGTTGCTCGCTCTTGCGGGTGTGCCGCAGCGCCGGCTTGCTGCTGACCATTTCGTTGATGACCAGTCCGGCGCCCTGATCGAAGCAGAGTTGGCGAAAGGGTCGGTCGGAGATGCCGGCCATGGGCGCGAGCGCCAGGGGAAAGTCGATCCGCAGGCGCTCGTCACGGCCGACCAGCTCGATCGGCGCGAGCCGCTGTCCGGGCGTGAACGCCGATCGCTTGTCAGGGTGTGCGGACGTCAAGGCGTTCGGGCAACCAGGTGACGATGTCCGGGAAGATCACCAGCAGGGCCAGCACGGCGATCTGGATCGCGATGAACGGCAGAACCCCACGATAGATCTGGGCGGTGCGAATGCTCGCCGGGGCCGCGCCGCGCAGATAGAACAGCGAAAAGCCGAACGGCGGGGTCAGGAAACTCGTCTGCAGGTTGACCGCGAGCAGGATGCCCAGCCAGATCGGGTCGATGCCCATCATGAGCAGCACGGGCGCGACGATCGGCACCACCACGAAGGTGATCTCGATGAAATCGAGCATGAAGCCGAGCAGGAACACGATCACCATGACGATCAGCAGGGCGGTCATCGCGCCGCCCGGTAGGTCCGAGAGCAGGTCGTGGACCATCTCGTCACCGCCAAAGCCGCGGAAGACCAGCGAGAAGATCGAGGCGCCGATAAAGATCATGAACACCATCGCCGTCACGCGCAGGGTGGCGGTCAGGCTGTCGTGGAGCACCGGGAAGGTCAGGCGTCGCTTGACCAGGGCCAGCAGCAGGGCGCCGACGGCACCGACGCCAGCCGCTTCGGTCGGCGTGGCGATCCCGCTCATGATCGAGCCGAGTACCAGCACGATGAGTGCGATCGGTGGGGCCAGGGCGAGCAGCAACCGGCTGATCGGCGCGCGATCGGCCAACTCCGCCTCGGACAAGCCCGGCACCCGCTCGGGCTGTCGCCAGGCGACGAACAGGATGTAGGCCGCGTAGGCACCCACCAGGATCAGCCCGGGGATCAGCGCCCCACTGAAAAGATCGCTTACCGCCACCGTCTCGGGCGCGAAGATACCCTGCTCGAGTTGCGCCTGGGTGTAGGCGTTGGAAAGCTGGTCGCCCAGCAGCACGAGAATGATCGAGGGTGGGATGATCTGCCCCAGGGTGCCGGCGGCGGCGACCGATCCGCTGGCCAGGCGCGGGTCGTAACCGCGCCGTAGCATGACCGGCAGGGCGATCAACCCCAGGGTTACCACCGTCGCACCGACGATGCCGGTGCTGGCGGCAAGGATGGCGCCGACCAGCATCATGGATAGTCCCAGCCCGCCCGGACGGCGGCCGAACAGGGCGCTCATGTTCTCGAGCAGGTCATCGGCGACGCGCGCCTTTTCCAAGAGCACGCCCATCAGCACGAACAGCGGTACGGCCACCAGCGTCTGGTTGAGCATGATGCCGAACAGGCGGTTGGGCATAGCGCCCATCAGGCCGTGATCGAACAGCCCGAGCAGGGTGCCGAGTCCGGCGAACAGCAATGACACTCCGGCGAGCACGAAGGCGACCGGAAAGCCGCTCATCAGCGCGGCGAAGATGGTCAACACCATCAGGAGCAGCAGCCATTCCATGCCTTACATGCCTTCCTTGATCGAGCCGTGTTCCGGTTCGGTGGGCCGCTGGTTGCGCAACACGGCCACGTGGCGCAACAGTTCGACCAGCCCCTGCCAGAACAGCAGGGCAGGCATCGCGATCAGCAGGGTCTTCAACAGATACAGCAGTGGGATGCCGCCGGGCTCGGGTGAGCCCTCGCGCAGGGCCCAGCTATTGCCGACGTACTCGAAACTGGAGAACGCGATAAACAGGCAGACCGGCCAGAGCAGCAGCACGACACCGATGATCTCGATCCAGGCGCGGGTCTTCAGCGAGGCGCTGCGCGAGAGCACGTCGACGCGGACGTGACCGTCGTGGCGGTAGGTGTAGCCCATGCCGAGCATGAACATCAGCGCGAACCAGTAGGTGATCGATTCGGAAAGCCACTGGTCGCTTTCGGACAAGCCGTAGCGCAGCGCCACCACGCCGAAGACGGTCAGCGTCAGGACCAGGCCCAGCCAGGCAACCAGTCGCCCGATCCATTCATTGAGCTGGTCCAGCCGGTCAACCAGTCGGCTCAGCCGGCAGGGTGATGCTGGTTGACTCATCAGCGCGTCTCCGCGGGCTGGTACGACGCGATCCATTCGCGGGTGTCGCTGCCGGCGGCGCGGTGCGCCTCAAGGATGCGACGAAACGGTGTCGGGTCCTTGATGTAGGTCATCTCGGCGTCGCGCGGGAAGTATTGATCCTGCATGCGCGAGACCCAGAACCGCAGGGCCGCGGCGCGCAGCAGGCCCGGCCAGGCCGCCCGCTCGGCTGCAGTGAATGGACGTTCGGCGAGATACCCGGCCAACAGCGCGTCACGCTCGGCGGCCCGTGATTGGCCGCGCTCGTCCACGCACCAGTCGTTCAGCGTTACCGCCAGGTCGTAGGCGAAGACGTCGGTGCAGGCGTAGTAGAGATCGATGATGCCGGTCAGTTCGCCGCTATCGAACAGGGCATTGTCACGAAACAGATCGGCGTGGATCGCCCCGCTGGGCAGCCCGGCGCGCGATTGGCCCTGTTGAAAGACGATCTCGTCGTCGAGTAGTGCGAGCTCGTCGTCGCTGGCCTTGCTGTGTAGTTGCTGGACAACGCCCTCGGCCCAGGCGAGATCGCGATCTGGGGCACGGTACTCCGGGAAATGGGCGGAAACGCGGTGAAAGCGCGCCAGCGTCCGCCCGATCTCCGCGCAGGCGGCCGTGTCCGGGTGGTCAAGCGAGGCCCCGGTCAGTCGCTGGACCAGGGCGGCCGGCTTGCCGTTGAGTTCGGTCAGGTAGGCCCCTTCACGGGTGGGCACCGGGTGGGCCGTGGGGATGTCGTGCTCGGCAAGATAGGCCATCAGGTCGAGAAAGAACGGCAGCTCGTCGGGGCTGTGATTCTCGAACAGGGTCAGCACAAAGCGCCCTTGGCTCGTGGTGACGAAGTAGTTGGTGTTCTCGATCCCGGCGGCAATGCCACGGTGCTCGACCAACTCACCGCAATCGAATTGGGTCAGGAAGGTGTCGAGCTGTTGGGTATCGACCTTGGTAAAAACCGACATGACGGTCTCGTTCGTTGCTGAAGTGTGGCGTGGCTCAGAGGTCGAGCAGCTTTTGCTGCTCTTCCTCGGTCGCCGTGACACCGCGGTTGCGGTAGAAATCGAAGATGGCGTCCACCGCCTCGTCGGCCGTGTCGCACAAGCTGAACAGGTGCATGTCGTCCGCCCCGATGGTCTTTTCGCCCAGAAGCTGGTCGCCGAACCAGTCAATCAGTCCCTGCCAGAAGGTTGTGCCCAGCATGACGATCGGAATACGGCGCGACTTGCCCGTCTGCACCAGGGTGAGGATCTCGGCGAGCTCGTCGAGAGTGCCGAAGCCGCCCGGCATCACCACGTAGGCCGACGCATGTTTGACGAACATCACCTTGCGGGCGAAGAAGTGCTGGAAATGCAGCGACACGTCCTGGAAGGCGTTGTCGTTCTGCTCGTGGGGCAGGGCGATGTTCAGACCCACACTGGGGGCGCCCCCAGCCTGCGCGCCCTTGTTGGCCGCCTCCATGAGGCCCGGCCCGCCGCCGGAGATCACCGAGAAACCGGCGTTGGAGAGCTTCTCCGCGACCTCGACGGTCAACTGGTACCAAGGATTGTCCTCGTCGTAGCGCGCCGAGCCGAAGATGCTCACCGCCGGCTCGATGCTGGCGAGCGTCTCGTAGCCGTGGACGAACTCGGCCATGATCTGGAAGACCTTCCACGACTCCTGCGAGAGCCGTTGGTTCTGATCTAGCCGGGTCGGATGGTTGGGTAGCTTTCTGCTCATGCAAAACCGCGCAAGACGAGGTGTCCCCGGGGTGGTCCCCTAAGGTATTCAGTGGGTGGTCAGTGGCTTTGGACCCGTCGGTGACGGGGCTGCCTGTGGCATAGTACCGGCCTGATATCCACGGAATTCAAAGGGGCAAATCCTACCATGTCCGACCGCAACGGACCCGTGATTCTCGTCGACGGCAGTTCCTTTCTCTTTCGCGCCTTCCACGCCCTCCCGCCGCTCACCGCGCCCGACGGCACGCCCACCGGGGCGATTCACGGCGTGGTCAACATGCTCCTCAAGATGCGTCGCGAGGCCGATCCCAGCCACATGGCGGTGGTGTTCGACGCGCCGGGCAAGACCTTTCGCGACGATATCTATCCCGACTACAAGGCCCACCGGCCACCGCTACCCGACGACCTGCGGGTGCAGATCGAGCCGGTGCACACCCTCGTCCGGGCGTTGGGTTTTCCGCTCCTGTGCATCGAGGGGGTGGAGGCGGATGACGTTATCGGCACGCTGATGCACGAGGCGCGCGAGAACGACGAGGAGGTGATCGTCGCCACGGCCGACAAGGATTTCGCCCAGTTGGTGGCGCCCAGCGTGACGCTGGTCAACACGATGAGCAACAAGACCACCGACGTCGCGGCCGTCGAGGAGAAGTACGGCATCACCCCGGCACAATTCATCGACTTTCTCGCACTGGTGGGGGACAAGGTCGACAACATCCCCGGCGTACCGGGGTGCGGCCCCAAGACGGCCACCAAGTGGATCAACCAGTACGGCTCGCTCGACGAGATCATCGCCCATGCCGAGGAGCTCAAAGGCAAGGTGGGTCAGTCGCTGCGTGACTCACTCGAGTTCCTGCCGACCAGCCGCGAACTGGTGACCATCCGCACCGATTGCGAACTTTCGGTCACGCTAAACGAGCTGGTGATCGAGCCGGCCGATGTGCAGACCGGGTTGGCGCTGGCCGACCGCTACGGGCTCAACTCGTTGCGCCGTTGGTTCGGCGAACAGGGACTCGAGGAAGGCGAGTCGGTCACCGAGACGGCCGAACGTCCCGAAGCCAGGTACCACACGGTGACCGATCTCGACACGCTGGACGCCTGGATCACGCGGATTGAGGCGTCCCCGCGCGTGGCCTTCGATACCGAGACCAATTCGCTCGAGCCGATGCAGATGGCGGTGGTCGGGCTGTCGTTCGCGATCGATCCCCACGAGGCGATCTACGTGCCATTGGTGCATGTGGATGCCCACGGGGAACGGATCGAGCCGCAGTTGGATCGCGACACGGTGCTCGCCCGACTCAAACACTGGCTGGAAGACGAGCGTCCCACCAAGATCCTGCAGAACGCCAAGTTCGACATGCACGCGCTCGCCAATCACGGCATCGCCCTGCGCGGGCTGGTGGACGACAGCATGCTCGAGTCCTATGTGCTCGATCCGACCGCCTCGCGCCACGACATGGACACGCTGGCCTCCCGGGAGTTGGCGCACCAGACGACCACCTTCGAGCAGGTGGCGGGCAAGGGCGCCAAGCAACTGACCTTCGATCAGGTCGCGATTGACGTGGCCGGCCCGTACGCCGCCGAGGACGCCGACATCACGCTGCAACTGGCCGACCGCCTACGGGCGCAGTTGGCCGAGGTGCCCAGCCTGATGATGGTCTACGAGGAGATCGAGCGCCCGCTGGTGCCGGTCCTGTTCACCATGGAGCGTGCCGGCGTGGCGATCGACAGCGAGCAGTTGGCGCGCCAGGGGAAGGCCATCGCCGAACGGATCGCCACGATCGAGAGTGAGGCCCAGGAGGTCGCCGGCGAGGCCTTCAACCTCGGCTCGACCAAGCAGCTCAAGGCGATCCTCTACGAGCGCATGGGCCTGCCGGTGAAGGTCAAGACGCCCAAGGGCGAGCCGTCCACCAACGAAGAGGCCTTGTCTGCGCTGGTCGACGAGCATCCGTTGGCGCAATTGATCCTCGACTATCGTGGCCTGACCAAGCTCAAGAGCACCTACATTGACCGGCTGCCCGAGCGCATCGACCCCACGACGGGTCGGGTTCACAGCATGTTCCACCAGGCGGTAACCGCCACCGGGCGCCTATCGTCATCGAATCCCAACCTGCAGAACATCCCGGTGCGTACCGAGGAGGGGCGGCGCATCCGCAAGGCGTTTGTCGCCACGCCCGGTCACAAGCTGATTTCGGCGGACTACTCGCAGATCGAGCTGCGCATCATGGCGCACCTGTCGGGTGACGAGGGATTGCTGTCGGCCTTCGAGCATGGCGAGGACATCCACCGGGCCACCGCCCGTGAGGTGTTCGCCGACGGTGGCGAGGTAAAC
>JAGXGL010000074.1 GCA_024636755.1 Guyparkeria sp.
CGCCCCGACCCATCGGGCGATCAGCGGATTGACTGATTCCGGGAATCGCTCTAGCAGTTCGTCCGCCAGTTGCCCGGCTTGTTCGAGCTTGCCCTGGTCTTCCAGCAGGTTGGCGATCTTGAGCTTGGCGATGCCGGCCTGGCGGGTGCCGAGCACCTCACCGGGGCCGCGCTGTTCCAGATCGGCCTCGGCCAGGCGAAAGCCGTCCTCGGTCTCGCGCATCAGGGTCAGCCGCGCCCGGGCGCGGTCGGAGAGCGGTTCCTCGAACAGCAGCACGCAGTGGGAGGCGGTCGCGCCCCGGCCGACGCGGCCGCGCAGCTGGTGCAACTGGGCCAGGCCCATGCGCTCGGCGTTCTCGATGATCATCAACGAGGCGTTGGGCACGTCGACGCCTACCTCGATCACGGTGGTCGCCACCAGCAGGTGATAGTCACCCGCCTTGAAGCGGGCCATCGCGCGCTGCTTTTCGGCGGCGCTCATCCGCCCGTGCACCATGCCGATGTTCAAATGCGGCAACTCCTCGGCCAGCATGCTGAAGGTGGACTCGGCCGCCTGTGCCTCGATCTGGCCTTCCTCGATCAGCGGGCAGACCCAGTAGGCCTGTCGCCCCTCGGCGCAGACGCGGGCGATGCGCTCGATCACCTCGCCGCGGCGGTCGGCGCGCACCACCACGGTGGTCACCGGCGTGCGGCCCGGCGGCAGCTCGTCGATGACCGAGACGTCGAGGTCGGCGAACTGCGTCATGGCCAGTGTGCGCGGGATGGGGGTGGCGGTCATGATCAGCTGATGCGGCCGGCGTGCGCCGCCTGAACCGATTGAGTCAGGCGGGCTGGCGCCCTTGTCGGTCAGCGCCAGGCGCTGGTGTACACCGAAGCGATGCTGCTCGTCGACGATCACCAGTCCCAGTTGATGGAAGGCGACCGACTCCTGGAACAGCGCGTGGGTGCCGATCACGATCTGGGCGCGCCCGTCGGCCAGCTGCGCCAGCCCCTCGCGACGCTGGGCGGCCGACTGCTGGCCGCTCAGCAGCAGCACCGACAGCCCCAGCGGCTCGAACCATTGCGCGAAGTTGCGCGCGTGCTGCTCGGCGAGCAGCGCGGTGGGCGCCATCAGCGCGACCTGATAGCCGGCGTCGATCACATCGAGTGCGGCGGCCGCGGCGACCAGGGTCTTGCCCGAGCCGACGTCGCCCTGCACCAGCCGCAGCATCGGCAGGCGCTGGGCCAGATCCGTCTTGATCTCGCCGATCACCCGCGTCTGTGCGCCGGTGGGCGAAAAGCCCAGGTGCCCGAGCAGTTGGTCGAACAGGTGTTCCTGCGGCGGGATGGCCGGTGCGGCGACCTGGCGGGTGATCGCGCGGCGCTGGCGCAGGGCGAGGATGTGGGTGGCCAGTTCCTCGGTGATCAGGCGCTGCAGTGCCGGCTCGCTGCGGTCCGGCACGCCGTCGTTGCGCTTGGGCAGGTGGATGCGCTGCAGGGCGCGCATCAGCGGCGGCCAGTCGCGCGCCTCGCGAATCGTGACGGGCAGCGGGTCGCGCAGCTCGCGCACGGCCACTTCCAGTGCGGCCTCGACCAGTTGGCGCAGCTTGGGCTGGGCGACGCCCTCGGTGGCGGGGTAGACCGGGCGAATCTGGCCGATCTGGGTGGGCGTGACCAGTTCGGGCTGGGCCATCTCCAGGCCGTGCGGCCCGTGCTGCAACTCGCCGAACAGCAGGTAGGTCCGGCCGGCCTGGGGCGTGGGGCCGAAGCGGCCGAAAAACCAGACGGTCAGGGGCGTCGGGCCGGACGGGCCTTCCCCCACGGCCTGGCAAACCAGGCGGGCCTTGCCGCGAAACAGCGGGCGCACCTCGGTGATGCGCACCTCGAACAGCGCCGCCTCATGGATGTGTTCCGGCGAGAGCGATTGCTTGGTGCCGCGGTCCTCGTAGCGCAATGGCTGGTGCCAGAGCAGGTCTTCGACCGTCTCGATTTGCAGGCGGGCGAGCTTTTCGGCGACCTTGGGGCCGACGCCGGGCAGTTCTCCCACGGGAGACGACAGTCCCGGAGACGCCTTTCTGCCGCGCCCCGAGCTGGAGACCCTGCCGGATGTGTGGTTTTTTTTGGATGCGGGGGAAGACATGCGCGCGCCGGTTCTGTCAAACGAGGATTTTTGCCGATATACTACGCGCCGTTGCGCATGCTAAAACGATAAAGATTCTGGAGGATTCTCGTGGCTCAACATACCCCCAAGGTCGATCCGATGTCGAAGCTGGTTGGCTTCGTCTCGGCGCTGGTCCTGCTGGTTGCCGTGTTCTATCTCGTGAACGCGCTCTTCAACACCGCTGACGAGAACGCACTCGAAGGGCAGGTAGTCGAGACGCCGGAAACCAAGCAAGAGGAAACCAAGACTGCCTCGGCCGACGTCAAGTCGGGCTCCGATGACGAGTCGGATGCGGGCGGCGACGAGACGTCCTCTGATGGTTCCGGTGGTTATATCGCCGCCGGCAAGGAGAAGTACGCTTCCTGTGCCGCCTGTCATGGCACCGACGGCAAGGGTCAGGGCGGCGCCTTCCCGGTGCTGACCGGCATCCCGGCTGACGAGGCCGAGAAGAAGCTGGCCGCTTACCGCGACGGCGATCAGGACTACCTGAAGTCGGTCGGCCTGGGTGACCGCTACGGCACCATGGCGCCGAACGCCGCCAACCTCTCCGACGAGGACATTGCTGACTTGGCCGCCTATATCGGCGACGAGTTCGGCGGTGGTGTCGGTGGCGCCTCCGACGGTGGCGACAGCGATGCCGCTAGCGATAGCGCTGACGGCAATGGCAATGGCGGCGGTGCCGTCGACGGCGATGTGGCAGCCGGCAAGGGCGCCTATGCCTCCTGCGCGGCCTGCCACGGTGCGGATGGCAACGGCCAGGGCGGCGCCTTCCCGGTGCTGACCGGAATGGATGCCTCCGCCATCCAGAAGAAACTGACCGCCTATCGTGAAGGCGATCAGGACTACCTGAAGTCGGTCGGCCTGGGTGGTCGTTACGGCACCATGGCGCCGAACGCATCCAGCCTCTCCGACGAGCAGATCGCCAACCTGTCGGTCTACATCGCCGACGAGTTCGGTGGCACCAATGGCGGTGGCGGCGACGCCGGCGCCAGCGAGGGTGGTGACGAGGCCAAGTCCGAGGGTGGCGAGGTCCAGAAGGCAGAGAAGCCGGCAGAGCCGCGCATCGTCAGCGAGTCGCTGATCAACCGCGGTCGCGCACTGTATTCCTCCTGCGCCATCTGCCACGGCGCCGAAGGCGACGGTGGCGAGCTGTTCAACGCGCCCAAGCTGGCTGGCACAGGCATGGATCAGACCATCTCCCTGCTGAAGATCTATCGCAAGGGTCAGGAGATGGGTCCGAACTCCTACGCGATGATCCCGCAGGCTACGAGCCTGACCGATGATGACATCGAGGCGCTGGGTGCCTACATCGCGGTCATGGGCGAGGAGCCGGCGGGCTCCTAAGGGGCCCGGATAACCGGCAAGCCGGACCGCGCGCCAGCGGTTCAGAGCAACGCAAGTGGAACGCCGGCCCTCGGGCCGGCGTTTTGTTTGTGGGGCGTGTTTTTTCGACAGTGGGGGCTGCATGTTGTTCGAGGTGAAGGATCTGTGCGGGCCGAACGTGCCGCCGGTTTCGTTCGCGCTGGCCGCCGGCGAGGTGCTGCCGGTGCGGGGCGAATCGGGCGTGGGCAAGAGCCAGATGCTGCGCGCGCTGGCCGATCTGTCTCCGCACGAGGGCGAGATCAAGCTGGAAGGTGTCGAGCAGCAATCCATGCCGGCGACCGACTGGCGCCGCCAGGTGGCGCTCGTGCCGGCGGAGTCCGGCTGGTGGGCTGACACGGTGGCCGAGCACTTCCCGTCCCGTCCGTCCGAGGCCTGGTGGGAGCGCCTGCGACTGCGGGCGGCATTGTGGGAGTCGCCCGTCGAGCGCCTGTCCTCTGGTGAGCGTCAGCGGCTGGCGGTATTGCGCGCGCTGGCGCTCGAGCCGCGCGTGCTGTTGCTCGACGAGCCGACCGCCAATCTTGATCGCGACAACGCCGAGGCGATGGCAGGCCTGCTGCTCGACTATCTGCGAGATCGGTCCGCGGCCGCCGTGTGGATCAGTCACGATCCGCGCGAGATTGCCGTCCACGACGATCGCTGGCTGGAAATGACCGCCGAAGGAGGGGTGCTGCATGGATCTGTATAGCCTGACGCCGGTTGACCTGATCGTGGCCTCCGGGCTGGTGCTGGCCCTCGGGGTGGTGCAGATACTGCTGGGCTTGGGTCTGTTTCGCACGCTGGCCCTGAACAGCGTGCGCATGGTGCTGCAGCTGTTGCTGGTGGGCGTGATCCTCGAGGCGGTATTCGACGCGGCGACCCTGCCGTGGATCGTGCTGATCGCGATGGTGATGATGGGGCTGGCGGGTTACGAAGTGGTCGCGCGGCAGAAGCGGGCCATCCGTGGCTGGCACGGTTTCGGTATCGGCCTGGCGGCGATGAGCGTGACCGCGCTGATCGTCACGGTGCTGGCCCTGACCCTGATGATCGAGACCGACCCCTGGTACGAGCCCCAGTACGCCATCCCGCTGCTGGGGATGATCCTGGGCAACACCATGACGGGCATCGGGCTGGCGCTGAACAACCTGACGCAGACGGCGTGGCAGAGTCGCGCCGAGATCGAGGCGCGGCTGGTGCTGGGCCACTCGGTGCGCGAGGCCACCGCCGAGCTGCGGTCGGATTCGATGCGCGCCGGCCTGATCCCGACGCTCAACATGCTGGCCGCGGCCGGGGTGATCAGCCTGCCGGGGATGATGACCGGGCAGATACTCGCCGGCTCGGCGCCGATCGAGGCGGTCAAGTACCAGATCCTGATCATGTTCCTGATCACCGCGGCGACGGGCTTTGGCTCGCTGATAGCGGTGCAGCTGGGCGCGCGGCGCCTGTTCGATGCGCGCGACCGCCTGCGACTCGACCGGCTACGCAGCGGGCGCTGAAAACGCGCAACCGTCCCGTGCCGTGAAGGTATTGGGGGAGCGGGCCCCGCCCGCGAATCGCGCCCGCAGGCGCGAGACTCGGTTTGATGCGGGAGTAGGCGGCGAGTCGATTCGAGCAAGGTCCATGTGACTTGCCATCAGCCACAAAAAAACCCGGACCACTGGTCCGGGTTTTTCGTTTGCGGGACCGTGCTCGGACGCTTAGAGCGTCTCGATGTAGGCGCCCAGGTTTTCCATGTCGTCGTCGGACAGGCCGGCAGCGTTCGGCGCCATGATGGCGAAGTTCGAGCCGCCCAGGTCGCCCATTTCCTTGAGCGCGTCCTGGTTGCCGTTCTTGTAGTGGCCCAGCGCGGTGACGAGGTGGTCCGCGCTCTTGCCGGTCAGTGCCGGGAACATGCCCTGGCCCTGGGCTTGCTGGCCGTGGCAGGAGGCGCAGCTCTGCTCGAACAGTTTCTTGCCGGCCTTGATGTCGGCGGCCATGGCCTGCCCGGAGGCGACGGCCAGACCGGAGGCGAATGCGATCGCGGTCAGTTTCTTCATGAGGAACTCCTGATATCTCGTGTCACTTAATTATCCGAGCTCACTCCTGCTCGGCTAGGGTTTGATAAAGCAGGTTCCATGCCACCCTCGCGCGGCTCGGCGTCCTTCCATAAACAAACGTTTACCCGAGCCCAGTTGGACTGATGGCGGTGGTGCGAGTTGCATCTTGCAAATGGACGACGTCAGGACGCAATCCGCCAGCGTGTCAGCTGGGCGCGCGCCCGAGCGATCTCGGCTCACCGGCCGTCGATGTAATGGTGGTCGTCGAAGGAGATCACCAGTTGCGGGCTGACCAGTGCCAGGGCCGTCATGAGCATGCCGTTGATGACCCCTTCGGGGAAGGCGAGCAGCGGCAGGATGCGCAGGTAGTTGTTCCAGATGATGTCCGTGTCATACAGCCCCAGCGCCATCACCAGCAACGCGGTGCCGCCACCGTGGACCAGCACGCCGAGCACGGCGGAGAGGAACACGCCGATGAATAGGTAGATAAAGAAATTCGGCGGCAGGAAGTGCTGCGAGGCGCGCGTGATGCCGTAGGTGATCGCCGCGGGCAGGGCGGCACTCAGCACGAACGTCCAGCCGGCGATGGCCAGCCCATGGCCGAACAGCAATGCGGAGAGAACGGCGGCGATCAGGCCGGCAATTAGGGTCAGCTCCAGCCCGATGACCAGTGTGACTGTGGCCGCGCCGAGAAAGTGCAGGGTCAGCCCCGGCATCAGCGTGACCGAGAGCGTCCACATGCCGACCAGGAAGACGACGGCCAGGAGGACCAGGTGAGTCCGCGAGGGATCGGCACGCAGGGCCGGCCAGGGCGCGGTGCGCACCGCCCAGGCGAGGCTGCCGAGGGCCAGCAGCCAGCCGATCGCGCCAATCGGCAGGGAGACCAGGTGGTTGGGTAGCTGCATGGCATCACCTCATGTCGCGGGTACCCGGCGGAGCCCTCAGTGTAGCGACCTTGGGGGGTGGGCGCCGATGATTTATGCTTTGGCCCTTTCCGCATCTGGGGAAATTTCCCCCGCGGTCACACGGACACATCAATCGGGAAGATACCCCATGGCTAACGCCTCACTCTGGATCCAACTGCATGCCCTGGCGGCCGTGCTCTCGCTCATCGGTTTTGTCGTGCGCGGCATCTGGATGCTCGCCGGCTCGCCGATGTTGAGCAAAAAATGGGTGAAGATCACCCCGCACGTGGTCGACACCGTGCTGCTGGTCAGCGCCCTGGTCGCCGCCTGGCTGCTGTTCTGGGGCAACGGTATTCATCCCGACTTCCTCACCGTCAAGATCGTCGGCCTGATCGTCTACATCGGCCTGGGCCTGGTCGCGATGCGCTTTGGCAAGACCCGTGGCCTGCGCGCCAGTGCCTGGGTGCTGGCCATCCTGGTGTTCCTGTACGTGGCCGCCGTGGGCGTGGCGAACACGCACCCGCAACTGCAGGACGTCCTGCCGGCCCTGGTGACCGGCGTATGAGTGCCCCCCAACCGCTGGTCGGAGTGATCATGGGCTCGCAGTCCGACTGGGAAACCATGGGTCATGCCTGCGAGACGCTCGAGGCGCTGGGCATTCCCTTCGAGAAGGCGGTGGTCTCGGCGCACCGCACCCCCGACAAGCTGTTCGACTACGCCGATGCGGCCGTTGGTCGGGGCCTGAAGGTGATCATCGCCGGGGCCGGCGGCGCGGCGCACCTGCCGGGCATGGTCGCGGCCAAGACCCGGTTGCCGGTGTTCGGCGTGCCGGTGCAGTCCAAGGCCCTCTCGGGGATGGACTCGTTGCTCTCGATCGTGCAGATGCCGGCCGGCGTGCCGGTGGGCACGCTCGCGATCGGTCGCTCCGGCGCGATCAATGCCGCGCTGCTGGCCGCGGCGACGCTCGCGACCCACGACGAGGCGCTGGCCGAGCGGCTGGATGACTGGCGCGAGCGCCAGACGCAGGCGGTGCTCGACAAGCCCCAGCCGGGCGAGGACTGAGCCGATGGGCGGCGTTCAGGATCAGTGCGAGGTGCCACGCGTCGAGGGGCGCACCGGCGAGCCGGCCGGGCTGCACATCGGCGTGATCGGCGGTGGCCAGCTCGGCCAGATGCTGGGCCTTGCCGGAGTGGCGATGGGGCACCGCTTTACCTTCCTCGACCCGGCCATGGAGCCGCCGGCCGCCTCGGTCGGGCGCCACCTGCGCGCCGAGTTCGACGATGCCGAGGCACTCGAGCGCCTGGCCGTCGAGTGTGACCTGGTCACGCTCGAGTTCGAGAACGTGCCACTGGCCTCCGCCGAGTTGGTCGCGGCACGCAATTGCCTGATGCCCAATCCGCAGGCGCTGGCCGTGGCGCAGGATCGGGTCGAGGAAAAGCAGTTCTTCGAGGGGTTGGGGCTATCGGTCGCGCCGTGGGTGCAGGTCGACTCGGTCCGTGACATCGTCCAGGGCGTTGCTCACTTGGGCGCCCCGGCGATCCTCAAGACGCGTCGCTTCGGTTATGACGGCAAGGGCCAGGTGCGATTGGCCGATCCCGCCCATGCCGCCCACGAGGGCGGGCCGGGCAACCCCGGCGAGGCGGCGTCTGCCTGGGAGGCACTGGCCGGCGCCCCGGCGGTGCTGGAGAAGATGCTCGCATTCGAGCGCGAGGTGTCCATCGTCGCCGTGCGCGGTCGCGACGGCGAGGCGCGGGTCTACCCGTTGGTGACCAACGAGCATCGCCACGGCATCCTCTGGCAGACCACGGCGCACAGCGGCGACCCGTTGCAGGCCGATGCCGAGCGCGCCGCCCGGCTGGTGATGGACAAGCTCGATTACGTCGGCGTGCTGGCGATCGAGTTCTTCGTCGTCGACGGGCGGCTGGTGATCAACGAGATGGCCCCGCGCGTGCACAACAGCGGTCACTGGAGCCTCGGCGGGGCGCGCACCTCGCAGTTCGAGAACCACATCCGCGCCGTGATCGGCTGGCCGCTGGGCGAGACCGACCCGCTGGGCGAAGTAGCGATGCTCAACCTGGTCGGCACCTTGCCCGACCCGGCGGCGGTGCTGGCGGTGCCGGGTACCCATTGGCACGACTACGGCAAGACCCCACGCCCGGGGCGCAAGCTCGGCCATGTCACGGTCACCGCGCCCGATCGCGCGGCGCTCGAGTCCCGGCTCGATCAGCTACGGGCCGTGATCCGGCCGCCCGAGACATCCATGGCACCCGGGACATCCGGGGCATGACCCGCCGCCAACGCATCGAGGGCACATCCATGCGAGTCGTCAACGGAAGGTCGTCGCGTTGGGTCCACCTGCTCTGGCCACTGCTGCTGGCGCTGGCCCAGCCGTCGGCGGCCGCGAAGATCTACCAGTACACCAACGACGCCGGCGAGACGGTGTTCACCGACGAGCCGGTCGAGGGCGCGACCGTCCACGAGGTCGAGGATGCCCCGGTCATTCCCATGACGCCGGTCAAGGTGCCCGAACCAGCCCCTGTGGAAGGGGCGAGGTCGGGGGCTGCCGATCCCCGCTCTGCCGGTGAGGGTGACGCTGACGCGGGCACGTCTGTCGGCAATGACGATGCCGCACCACCATCGTCCGGTCAGGAGACTCGGACAGACACGCAGGAACCCGCCTATCGCCATCTGGCCATCGTCGAGCCGGCCGATGGCGAGGTAGCCAGTCGCCTGCAGGGCAGCATCACGGTCGGGTTGGTGATGCAGCCCAATCTCCAGGGTGGCGACCGGGTGCGCATTCTCGTCGATGGTGAGCCGCGCGTGCGGGATTCCTCCGGGCGTCGTCACCTGATCAACGGCCTCGCGCCCGGCGAGCACGTGCTCGTGGCGCAGATCCACCGCAACGGCGAGGTGGTCAAGGAGAGTGCGCCGGTGCGCTTTCAATTGATGACGCCCTCCCAATAACGGTGCGATCGTCTATTCTCATGCACTGATCGGGTGCAATTGGTTCCTTGTCGAACTCTCTGGCCCGGGCTGTCGCTTGGGGCCAGCCCCGCCACCATGCGATCCGTCAGGGTCGATGCCGTGGCTCTCGGCCGGGCACGCTAATTGCACCAAAATCGTCAGTCGCCCGGCAGGCCTGGCCTGTCGGCCGTTTCGCGCCCGGTGGAGCAGTGCATGAACCCGAGATCCGAGCCCCGGCTTGCCGACACCCTCAACACCGCAATCGTGGTGCTCGATGAGCGCAATCGGCCGATTTATCTCAACTCGGCGGCCGAGCAGTTCCTGGGCACCAGCTACGGCGCCGCGCTCAAGTCGGGCTTTGAGACGGTTTTTGCCGCCAACCCCCTGCTGGCCGAGACAATCAGCGAGGCGCTGACCACCCAGCAGGTCGTGACCCTGCGCGAGATCGAGTTGGTCCTGGCCCACGAGTCGACTCGCGTGGCCGACTGCGCGATCACCCCGCGACCGGACTATCCCCGGGCCCGGGTGATGCTGGAACTCAACGACATCGAGCGCCACCTGCGCATCTCCCGCGACGCCCGGATCAACTCGCTGCAGATGACCACCCGGCAGATGATGCGCGGGCTGGCCCATGAGCTGAAGAATCCGCTCGGCGGCCTGCGCGGCGCCGCGCAGCTGCTGGAGCGCGAGCTCCCCGACGAGCACCTCACCGAGTACACCCGCATCATCCTGCAGGAGACCGATCGCCTGCGCGGATTGATCGACCGCATGCTCGGGCCGAACGACCGACCGGACTGCCACTGGGTGAATGTCCACGAGCCCCTGGAGCAGGTTCGCCAGCTGCTCCGAATCGAGGCGGGCGACAAGCCGCTCGACTGGCGGCTGGATTTCGACCCGTCGATTCCCGATGTCTGGGCCGATCGCGACCAACTGGTGCAGGTGCTGCTCAATCTCGCCCGCAATGCCGTCCAGGCCATGCGTGAGGGCAACACCCCCGAGCCACGGTTGACCTTCCGCACCCGCGTGCTGCGCCAGTTCACCATCCACGGCAAGCGCCATCGACTGGCCGTGCGCATCGACGTCGAGGACAACGGCCCCGGTGTGCCCGAGGACCTGGTCGAGACCCTGTTCCTGCCGATGGTCAGCGGCCGGGCCGGTGGTAGTGGGCTAGGGCTGTCGCTGGCGCAGACCATTGCCGAGCGCCACCAGGGCATGATCGAGTTCGTGCCCAAGCGCGGCGTCACCCGGTTTTCCCTGATCCTGCCCATCCACCCCGACGGCGACCACGCCCCGGGGCGGAAGGCGTCCTATCTACCGAACGAGTGAGCCCGACCATGCAAGCCGCCGACAAGCCGAACAACGGACATCCCATCCCCCGCCTGTGGGTGATCGATGACGATCAGGCCATCCGCTGGGTCCTCGAGCGGGCGCTGGCCACCACCGACTTCGCCGTGGAGTCCTTCGACGAGGTGGCGAGTGCGCAGGCCCGGCTCGATCGCGGCGACCTGCCCGACGTGATCTTCTCGGACATCCGCATGCCCGGCGAGGACGGTCTGAGTTTTCTCACCCGACTGGCGGCCGCACACCCGGCGATCCCGGTGGTGATCATGACCGCGCATTCGGACCTGGAGAGCGCGGTGGGCGCCTTCGAGAAGGGCGCCTTCGACTATCTGGCCAAGCCGTTCGACATCGACGAGGCGGTGCGACTCGCCGAGCGCGCCTATGATGCCTCGCGGGAACGCGCGCAGCATGCCGAGCCGGAGGAGGCCGGATCGGGCTCGGAGTTGATCGGCAATGCCCCGGCGATGCAGGAGATCTTCCGCGCCATCGGCCGGCTGGCGCGCTCGTCGGTGACCGTGCTGATCAACGGCGAATCCGGTACCGGCAAGGAACTGGTCGCCCGCGCCCTGCACCGGCACAGCCAGCGTCGCGAGGGGCCGTTCGTCGCGCTCAATACCGCGGCGATCCCCAAGGATCTGCTGGAATCCGAGCTGTTCGGCCACGAAAAGGGCGCGTTCACCGGTGCGGCGGCCCAGCGGCGTGGGCGGTTCGAGCAGGCCCAGGGCGGTACGCTGTTCCTCGATGAAATCGGCGACATGCCGCTGGAATTGCAGACCCGCCTGTTGCGGGTGCTCTCCGACGGGCACTTCTACCGCGTCGGTGGCACCTCACTGATCCAGAGCGACGTGCGCGTGATCGCCGCGACCCACCAGCGCCTCGAGGAACTGGTCAAGGAGGGGCGCTTCCGTGAGGATCTCTACCATCGCCTGAACGTCATCCGCCTCAAGCTGCCGTCGCTGCGCGAACGGGTCGAGGACGTCCCGCAACTGATGCGCTTTTTCCTCGCCCGTGCCGCCGAGGAACTGGGCGTGCCGGTCAAGACCCTGACCCGGTCCGCCGAGGCCCGCCTGTGCGATTACCCCTGGCCGGGCAACGTTCGTGAGCTGGAGAACATCGCCCGCTGGCTGACCGTGATGGCGCCGGGCAACGAAATCAGCATCGACGACCTGCCCGACACCATCATCGAGGGGTTGAGCGGCGAACACGCCGTGGATGGCGACGACCAACTGCTCTCGCGCTGGACCAGCGACCTGTCACGCTGGGCCGAGGCCCGGCTCAAGGCCGGCGATCAGGACCTGTTGGCCACGGCGGGGCCGGCCTTCGAGCGCACCCTGCTGCAGGCCGCGCTGGCCTTCACCGGCGGGCACAAGCAGAAGGCCGCCGCGCTGATCGGCTGGGGACGCAATACGGTCACGCGCAAGCTCAAGGAGCTGGGCGAGCACTGAGGCGCGCTGGCGCCCCGTGGGAGCGGGCCTTGCCCGCGAAGGCCGCAGTAGCGGCCGTCCTGCTCGCAGTCGACCCACCCGTTGGCTCGTTCTGACCACAAATCGGCACTCGCGCCTATCGGTGCGGCTCGGGGGAGGTGGCCCGCTTGCGCCGACTATGGTGCGGCGTGCCCTGGTCGGTCCTGGCCGACTGTCACAAGATCCGACCCTGCCCGATGCTATGCTCCTAAGCAGGTTTTAATCAGTCGGAAACGGGGAATCGGCATGGCCCAGACGGTGGCGCTGTATTCGGTCAAGGGCGGGGTGGGCAAGACCGCCGCGGCGGTCAACCTGGCGGCGTTGTCGGCGGCGGCCGGTCGGCGCGTGCTGGTCTGGGATCTCGATCCCCAGAGCGCCGCGTCGTGGTACCTGCAATCGGAGGCGGGCGCGGAGCGGTCGGTCAAGAAGCTCCTCAAGCCCAAGGGGCTGGCCGCCTCGGTGCGCCCCACCATTCACAACCATCTCTGGGTGCTGCCGGCCCTGCCCGGTCAGCAGGCGATCGAGCATCATCTCGCCGACAAGAAGGACGCCGGCTACCGGCTGGCCAAGCTGATCGACCCGCTGGCCGAGCAGTTCGAGGAGATATGGATCGACGCGCCGCCGGGGCTGTCGCTGCTGGCGGACAACGTGCTGCGCGCGGCCGACATGGTGTTGGTGCCGATGGTGCCCACGCACCTGTCCGAACGCACCTGGTTCCAATTGAAGCGCCACCTCGACGAGCGCCATATCCACCCCGAACGGCTGCGCGCCTTCCTCTCCCTGGTCGATCGCCGCCGGCGCATGCACCGCGAGTTTGCCGAGCGCCATCGCCACGACATCCCCGAGTTGCTCTCGAGCGAGATCCCCTACGCCTCGATCGTCGAACAGATGGGCGAGGATCAACAGCCCAGCGTCTACCGCGAGCCGCGCCACCCGGCCAACCAGGCCTACCGCGCCCTCTGGGACGAGATCGACGGCCTCTTCGCCTGACCCGAGCCGGTCTTTTCCCGGCCCGCTCCCACCGGTTGCCTCCGCACGCCAGGTTTCAGCCGCGCAAGGCTCGCGCCGGCGCCACCCGCGTCATGCGCCGCCCCAGCAACGGGGTGATCAGCCCGGCGAGCAGCAGGCCAGCGCCGATGCCCCAGGCCAGCAGCCAGGGGTTCAGGCGCCAGGGCAGGTCGAAGACCTGGGCGGAGAGCAGCGAGCCCACCCCCATTGCGGCAAACGCCGCGAGTATTCCCACCAGCAGGCCCAGTGCCAGAAACTCGATCCAGAGCGCCGAGAGCACCATGCGGCGACTGGCGCCCATCACGCGCAGCACCGCGGCGTCGTGAATCCGCTGGCGTTCGCTGGCACCGAAGGCGGCCAGCAGGACCACCAGCCCGGCCGCCAGCGTGAAGGCGAACACGTACTCGACCGCCTGGCTGGCGCGCGCGATCAGGGTGCGCACCTCGTCGAGAATGCGCGAGACGTCGAACAGCGTCACCGTGGGGAAGGCACGCAGCAGCTCGACCTGGCGGTCCTCGCTGCCCTCGGGTAGATAGAAGCTGGTGATGTACTGCGCGGCGACGTTTTCCATCAGCGCCGGGCTGGCGGTGACGAAGAAGTTGGGCCGCATCGAGTCCCAGTCGACCGAGCGGATCGAGGTGATCTCGCCCGAGATCGCCCGGCCATCGACGCGGAACGTCAGCCGATCACCCAGTGACCAGCCCAACGTCTCGGCGATGCCCTCCTCAACCGAGAAACCCTCGGCCGGGAATGAGCCGGCCAGCACCTGATTGTCCGCGGCCAGGTCCTCGGCCGTCGACAGGTTGAACTCGCGCGTCGCCAACCGATGGGCGCGCCCCTCGTAGTTGCCGGGATTCATCTCGTTGCCGTTGCGCGCCTCCAGGCGCCCGCGAATCATCGGGTAGAAGCCGGCACCCTCGATGCCTTGCCGGTCCAGGAACGCGCGCATCTCGTCCACCTCGTCGGGCTGGATATTGATGGCGAACACATTGGGTGCGTCTGTCGGGATCTGTCCCTCCCACGCATCGATCAGATCGGCGCGGACCACCGAGAGCAGCAGCACCGCGGTGACCCCCAGTGCCAGCGCGGCGATCTGCGTGGCCGACACCCAGCGCGCCCGTGCCATGCGCGCCAGCCCGAATCGGGCCACGCCGCGCGCCGGCCAGCGGCGCAGGGCACTGACGAGCAGCCAGGCGACCACCAGGAAGGTGCCCAGGCTCGCCGCCAGTCCGCCGAGCACGTACAGGGCCAGCGCGGCATCGCGCGCCTGGAACCAGACCAGCAGCGCGATCGCGGCCACGCCGGCGCCGAACAGCAGGCTCGCCGCCGGGCTGGGGGCGGTTGCCCGCTGGTTGAGCACCCGCAGCGGTGGGGTGTGCTTGAGTTGAATCAGGCTCGGCAGGGCGAAGCCGAACAGGGCGATCAGTGCGACGGCCAGCCCCAGCACTACCGGCACCAGGCTGGGTGGCGGCAGGTCCACCTCAAGTACGGCGGTCATCAGGTCGGCCAGCAGCAGCTGGGTCACGGCACCGATCGCGATGCCGGGAATGGCGGCGGCGAGCGCCAGCATCAGCAGGCGCCAGCGGTAGATCGCCCCGATCTGTCGTGACGAGGCCCCCAGGGCACGCATCAGCGCCGCGGTGTCCTGCTGGATGCGGTTGTAGTGCCGCGCGGCGATCACCAGCGCCGCCCCGGCGAGCAGCACGGCGACCACCGAGGCCAGTCCGAGAAAGCGCGCCGCGCGGTCGAAGGCGGTCTCGAAGGCCGGCTGGCTGTTCTCGGGGCGTTCGAGTTCGTACTCGGCAGGCAATTGCTCGGCCAGTCGATCCAGTCGGGTGGAGCGGTCATCGGCATCGCTGGCCAGGAGCAGCACATGCTCGACCCGGCTGGTGTCGGTGACCAGCTGGGTGGCGGCGAGATCGTCGCGGTGGATCATCAGACGCGGGGCGGCCTGCGCGAAGATATTGCCCACGTCCGGCTCGCGCTCGAGAATCGCGGTCACCGGCAACTCGCTCTGGCCGACCTGGAGGGTGTCGCCCAGTTCCAGCCCTAAGGACAGGCGTGCCCGCGGCGCGATCCAGGCCTCGCCCGGTGGCGGGCCGTGCGTGACGGTGCGCGGGGCGCCGTCCTCCCGGATCCGCAACTCGCCGCGCAGCGGGTAGGCGTCGTCGACGGCCTTCACACCTACTAGTAGCGTCTGCTCGCCGGCGAGCACCACGGTGGGGAAGATGACCTGTTGGCTGGTGGTGAGATCGAGCTCCTGCGCCGTTTCCAGGGCGGCCTCCAGCGGATCAGGGGCCTCCACGCGCGCATCGGCGGCGAGAAACTGCGCGGCCTGTGCCCGCATCGCCCCGTCGACGCGATCGACGAAAAAGCCCACCGCGGTCACCGCCGAGACGGCCACCAGTAACGCCAGTAGCATCGGGGTGAGCAGCCCGTTCTGCACCTCGCGCACCAGCCCCTGCCAAGCCAGGCGTCGCGTGTTGGGGGCTTGGCTCATGCCCGGCCTCCGGGATGTGCCTGCAGGGCCTCGGGGTCTGGCGTCCAGTCACTGACGCGCCCGGCCTGCACCTGGAAACCCCGGTCACAGCGGGCCGCCAGTGCCGGGTCGTGGGTGACCAGTACCAGCGTGGTTTGGTGACGCTCGCGCAGTCGGAAGAGCAGATCGATGATGTGCTCGCCGGTGGCGGTGTCCAGCGAGCCGGTCGGCTCGTCGGCGAACAGCACCGCCGGCTCGCCGACAAAGGCGCGGGCCAGTGCCACGCGCTGTTGCTCGCCGCCCGAGAGCTGCCTGGGCATGTGGCGTAGCCGCTCGCCGAGACCCACTTCGTCCAGCGCCTCCCGCGCCCGGCGCTCGGCATCGCGCGCGCCGGTCAGTTCCAGGGGCAGGGCGACGTTCTCGAGTGCATTGAGTCCGTCGATCAGCTGGAAGGACTGGAACACGAAGCCGACCCGGCCCGAGCGCACCGCGGCCCGGCCATCC